>JBGSJO010000090.1:0-25630 GCA_041741895.1 Pontixanthobacter sp. | reverse complement strand
CCACGACCCTGATGGCGAGCGCGAGCGCGGCCGACGCTGGCGCCGCCGATTCTGCTGGCGCGGATGCAACGGGCGCGGACCAGCGCGAAATCATCGTGACAGGACGTAGCGAGGGCTATCTGGCGCTGGACATCGTCCGCGCAGCCAAGACGCCGACATCGCTGGTCGATATCCCGCAGGCGATCTCGGTCTACACCCGCGAGCAGATCGAGGATCAGGCGCTGCAGGACCTTGCCGATGTGCTGCGCTATACGCCGGGCGTATCGTCCAACCAGGGCGAGGGGCACCGCGACCAGATCTCTATCCGCGGCCAGGATACCACGGCCGATTTCTTCGTCGATGGCATCCGCGATGATGTCCAGTATTACCGCCCGCTGTATAACCTGGAGCGTGTCGAGATTCTGAAGGGATCGAATGCGCTGCTGTTCGGGCGCGGCGGCGGTGGCGGAGTGATCAACCGTGTCACCAAGACCCCGGTGCTCGACGAAACCTTCTATGGCGGATCGGCCTCGGTCGACAGCTTCGGTGCGTTCGCGCTGACCAGCGATATCAATGCGGCGCTCGGCGATTCTGTCGGTTTGCGGCTGAACGCGATGTACGAGGAGTTCGACAACCACCGCGATGTGTTCGGCGGCAACCGTATTGCGATCAACCCCACCGCCGGGTTCAGCATCGGCGAGAAGACGCGGCTGCTGGTCTCGTACGAGTTCGTCGATGACGACCGCATCGTCGATCGCGGCATTCCGGCGGCCACCGGTGGCACCATCGCCAATCCGGCAGGTCCGGTGCGCGGCTTCTACCGCACCTTCTTCGGTTCCCAGCAGGAGAACCGGACATCGCTGGAGGCGCACATCCTGCGCGGCCGGCTGGAGCACAGCTTCACCGATACGCTGCGCTATGACATGACGGTGCAGTATGCCGATTTCGACAAGGCGTACGGCAACCTGTTCGCGGTCGCCAGCAACCTGGCCGCCGGGCGAGTGACGCTGGATTCCTACCGCGATGCGACCCAGCGTCAGAACCTTTTCGTGCAGGGCAATCTGGTGTGGACCGGGCAGACCGGCGCGATCAGCCACACGCTGCTGGCGGGGTATGAATATGGCGACCAGCGTTCGGCAAACACCCGCCAGAACGGCAGGTTCGCTACCAGCGGCACCAATATCGCCACCTTCGCCTTTGCCGACCCGCTGGTGATCCGGGCGATCACCTTCCCGGTCACCAACCGCAACACCGTATCAGACGTGACCTTCTATTCGGTCTATCTGCAGGACCAGATCGGCATCGGCGATCATTTCGATGTGATCTTGGGCGCGCGCTATGACCGGTTCGAGATCGACGTCAACGACATCCAGGCGCGCCGCCAGCTCAGCCGCACCGATACCGAATGGTCACCCCGGCTGGGCCTGATCTTCAAGCCGGTGGAGCAGGTGTCGATCTACGCCAGCTACACCAAGACCTTTCTGCCGCGCTCAGGCGACCAGTTCCTCACGCTGACTCCGGCGCAGGCGACGTTGGCTCCCGAAGCGTTCGACAATTACGAATTCGGCGCCAAATGGGATATCGCGGCCAACCTGCGGGTGTCGGCAGCGGTGTTCCAGATGGACCGCCAAAACGGCGTGGTGGTCGATCCTGCCAATCCCGCCAACTCGCTGCTCACCGGCAGCCGCACGCGCGGCTTCGAGGCCCAGTTGACCGGGCAGGTGCTGCCCGGCTGGCAGGTCAACGCCGGCTATTCCTATCTCGACGCCGATGAGCGCGGCCGTGTCGTCGCAGGCGCGGTCGCCAACCGGTCGATCGGCCAGGTGCCGCGCCACATGGCGAGCCTGTGGAACCGTTACGATGTGACTGATCGGCTTGGATTCGGCCTGGGTGTGACTCACCAGGCCAGCCAGTTCGCCAGCATATCGAACACCGTGCGCATGCCTGCGTTCACGCGCGTGGACGCAGCGGTGTTCTTCAAGCTGAGCGACCAGATCGACGCGCAGATCAACGTCGAGAGCCTGTTCGACGAGCGCTATTTCCCCGCCTCGCACAACGACAACAACATCACGACGGGCGAGCCGGTCAATGCGCGCTTCACCGTACGGGCGCGGTTCTGATCGCGCGCCCGCACGCCTGCGGCCTCAGTGTGCAAGCAGCAGCGGGATGTTCGAATCCTTGAGGAAGTAGCGCGTCACGCCCCCCAGCAGGACCTCGCGTAGGCGGCTGTGACCAAACGCGCCCATCACGAGCAGATCGGCGCCGATTTCGCATGCGACATTCTCGATCACCTCCTCGATTGCCAGCAGGCCGCGTTCGCGCTCGATCAGTTCGCTGTGCACGCCATGGCGCGAAAGGTATTCGCTCGCTTCGGTCGAGGGGAAACCGCCCGCCTTCTTGGGTTCCACAATCGCGACCAGATGCACAGACGCTGCCTGTTGCAGCATCGGCAAGGCCAGCCGCAGGGCGTTGGCGGCCTCGTGGCTTCCGTCCCATGCCACAAGGATCTTGCCTGCGGTGTACAGCGCCTTGGTGTCGGTCGGTACGGCAAGCACCGGGCAGCGCGTCTCCACCGCGACATCGGCAATCGACAGCAGTGGGTGCGGGCGCACGTTGCGGCCGGTGTTCTCGAGCGAGAGCACGATCACATCGACCAGCCGCGACGCGCTGATCACCGCCTGCGTGACGTCACCGTCATAAGCGGTCCAGTTCCACGGCATGCCCTCGATTTTCATGCGGGCTTCGACCAGGGTGCGCAGCTGGTCCTCATCGGCGCGCAGCTGGGCCAGCATGCTGGCGGGGACATAGCTGCCACCCATCGGATCCATCACGATAAAGCCGGACAACGGGGTGGCCTGCAGAAAGGTGATGTGGCCAGACTGGCTGCGCGCCAGGTCCAGCGCGACCTGAAGCCGGGATTCGAACGCAGGGCCGCTATCGGCATAAAGCAGGATCGATTTCATGGTGCCTTCTCCTTCGTCGTTATCCTGCGAGAATGCGAGCCTGCAGCCGGGAATGCATTGATCCAAATCAAGCCGTGGCTGGAAAAAGCAGCAATCTGCCGCTAGGGCACCTGGATGCGAACGAATCAACCGTTTGCCTCTGTCATCACACCTCTGGGAGACCGCTCGTCATGCAGAAAATCTATCCCGATGCCGCATCCGCTCTGGAAGGTCTGCTGTTTGACGGAATGCACATCTGTGCGGGCGGCTTCGGCCTCAGCGGCATCCCCGAGCGGCTGATCGACGCGATCCGCGATGCCGGCACCAAGGATCTGACGATTGCCAGCAACAATGCCGGGATCGATGGCGAGGGCCTCGGCAAGCTGCTGCGCACCCGCCAGGTCAAGAAGATGATCTCCAGCTATGTCGGCGAGAACAAGGAGTTCGAGCGGCAGTATCTGGCAGGCGAACTCGAGGTCGAGTTCTGCCCTCAGGGCACGCTCGCCGAACGCTGCCGGGCAGGGGGCGCGGGCATCCCCGGCTTTTACACCAAGACCGGCGTCGGCACCCAGGTGGCCGAGGGCAAGGAGCACAAGGATTTCGACGGCCAGACCTATATTCTGGAGCGCGGCATCTTTGCCGATCTGTGCATCATCAAGGGGTGGAAGGCGGACAAGTCGGGCAACCTCGTCTTCCGCAAGACCGCGCGCAACTTCAACCAGCCGATGGCGACCGCGGGCAAGATCTGCGTTGCCGAGGTCGAGGAAATCGTCGAGACCGGCAGCCTCGATCCCGACTGCATCCACCTGCCTGGCGTCTATGTGAAGCGGCTGATCTGCGGCGCGCCCTATGACAAGAAGATCGAGTTCAGGACGGTGCGCGAGCGGACTGCGGCGTGAAACCGGCGCTCCTGCTTGCGGCACTGGCACTTTCGGGCTGTGCAGCGGCGCAGGCCGACCCGGTTGTCGTGGCGGCTCCCGCCCCAGTTGCACCCGTCCCAGTTGCACCCGTCCTAGTTGCACCCAAGGTTCCGATGGGCCAGCAATGGCTCTATGGCTCGGCTGAGGGGGCGATTGCGGTGCAGCAGACCTACGGCGCTTTGGTGTCCTTCGCGGTCGCCAAGGCCAAGGCGCGGCCTGCCGACAGCGTGATCATCGATGAGGCAACCGGCAAGCCCTTTGCCTGCGGCAACAAGCCGCTCGCCGCCGTGTTCGATGCGGATGAGACCTTGATCTGGAACATCGGCCCGATGCGCTGGTTCGCGCTCAAGGGCACCGAATTCGACTCCAGGACCTGGGACCAATGGGAAAAGACCGGGGTGGGCAAGGCGGCCCCCATGCCCGGCTCGATTGCCGCGATGGCCGCGTTGCGCGCTGCCGGGATCACGCCGATTGCCAACACCAATCGCTCCGCCGCCAACGCTGCAGGCAGCGAACAGACGCTCGCCGCCGCCGGGCTTGGCGATTTCAAGCATGGCGAAACGCTCTTCCTGATGGGCGACGATGCCACCGGATCGAGCAAGGACATGCGCCGCGCCACCATCGCATCACGCTGGTGCGTGGTCGCGATGGCGGGCGACCAGCTTGGCGATTTCCGCAACGCCTTCAACAAGCCCGAACTGCCCCCGCTGCAGCGCCGGGCGCTCGCCATGTCAGCGCCATATGATGGCCTGTGGGGCAATGGCTGGTTCCTGTTCGCCAACCCGGTTTACGGCCCGTCGATCCGGGGCGGTTTTGATGATGTCTTTCCGCCCGAAACGCATTGGGAACCGCAGCAGTGAGCAGCCTGTCTCAGGGCAACATCTGGCTGGTTGTCGGTGGCTGTCTCAGCGTCGCCGCCGCGCTGCTGCATTTGGGATGCATCGTGGGCGGACCTGACTGGTATCGTTTCTTCGGGGCAGGTGAGCGGATCGCCCAAGCTGCGGCGCGAGGCAGCTGGGTTCCTGCGGTGATGACGCTGGGCATTGCCACAGTGCTTGCCATCTGGGCGGCCTATGCGTTTTCGGGCGCGGGACTGATCGTCCGGCTGCCGCTGTTGCGCACCGGGCTGATCGTTATCAGCGCGATCTATCTTTTGCGCGGAATGGTGCTGTTTTTTCCTTCCGCCTTTCAACGTCCGGATTTATCGGAGTCCTTTCTCCGGTGGTCGTCCGCAATCGTCCTCGCCTTCGGTCTGGTTTATGCAATCGGTACGTGGCGAGCCTGGAACAGCTTGAGTGGAGATGCATAGACTATGCCTTGGACCCGTGACGATATGGCGGTGCGCGCCGCGAAGGAACTGAAGGACGGCTATTACGTCAATCTTGGCATCGGCATCCCGACGCTGGTCGCCAACCATGTGCCCGAAGGCATGGAGGTCACTTTGCAGTCGGAAAACGGCATGCTCGGCATCGGCCCGTTCCCGCTCGACGGCGATGAGGATGCCGATCTGATCAACGCGGGCAAGCAGACGATCAGCGAACTGCCCTCATCGAGCTATTTCAGCTCGGCGGACAGCTTCGCGATGATCCGTGGCGGGCACATCGACCTCACCGTGCTCGGCGCGATGGAGATTGCCGAGAACGGCGATATCGCCAACTGGATGATCCCGGGCAAGATGATCAAGGGCATGGGCGGCGCGATGGATCTGGTTGCGGGGGTCAAGAAAATCATCGTGGTGATGGATCACTGCGCGAAGGATGGCAGCCCCAAATTCATTCCCCAATGCACATTGCCGCTCACGGGCCTGGGCGTGGTGGACATGATCATCACCGACCTCGCGGTGTTCCAGCGCCTGGACCATGAAAGCCCGTTCAAGCTGGTCGAACTGGCCCCCGGTGCGACTGCCGAAGAAGTGGCGGCAAAGACCACGGCGCATTACGTCAGCTAAGCTGCATAGGCTTGCCCAAGTGCAAACTTTCCGCTCCAATCAAAAAGGGCCCGCTGGCAGGCGGGCCCTTTTTGATTGGAGCGGCCGGGATTACTGGTCAGGCGGCCAGGGCTGCCTTGAGCCTGTCCACCAGATCGGTGCGTTCCCACGGGAAGAAATCGCCTTCGGATTTGCGGCCGAAATGGCCGTAGGCTGCGGTCTGCAGATAGATTGGCTTGTTCAGGCCCAGATGGGTCCTGATGCCCTTGGGCGTCAGCTTGACCAGTTCCGGGATCAGCGCCTCCAGCCGGCTTTCCTCGACTGTGCCCGTCCCGTGCAAATCGACATAGATCGACAGCGGTTCGGCCACGCCGATCGCGTAGCTGAGCTGGATCGTGCAGCGCCGCGCCAGACCGGCTGCGACGATGTTCTTCGCCAAATAGCGCGTGACGTAAGCGGCCGAACGGTCAACCTTCGTAGGGTCTTTGCCGCTGAACGCGCCACCGCCATGCGGGCTGGCGCCGCCATAGGTATCGACGATGATCTTGCGGCCGGTCAGCCCGGCATCCCCGTCGGGCCCGCCGATTTCGAAACAACCGGTAGGATTGATGTGATAGACGGTATTTTCCGTCAGCAGTTCCGCTGGAAGAACATCCGCAATCACGCCTTTCACATAATCGCGCAACTCGGCATATTTCGCCGCGTCCCCTTCGCCCTTGTAGAAATAATACCCGGGCGCGTGCTGGGTCGAAACAACAATCGCGGTCGCTTCGACAGGACGTTCATTGGCATAGCGCAGGGTCACCTGGCTCTTGGCATCGGGTTCAAGGAACGGCGCCACGCCCGATTTACGATCGGCTGCCATGCGTTCCAGAATCTTGTGACTGTAATCAAGCGTCGCCGGCATCAGGTCGGGGGTTTCGTCCGAAGCATATCCGAACATGATTCCCTGGTCGCCCGCGCCTTCGTCCTTGTCATCACCGGCATCGACGCCTTGTGCGATATGGGCCGATTGCGGGTGTAGATTGTTTTCGAACCGCAGGGTCTTCCAGTGGAAGCCCGCCTGTTCATAGCCGATGTCCTTGACCGTCTTGCGCACAGTTGCCTCGACTTCTTCCGCGACGCCTTCAGCCCAATTGCCGTCCGTATCCATGATGCCCTTGCCGCGGATTTCGCCAGCCAGTACCACCAATTGGGTAGTCGTCATGGTTTCGCAGGCGACACGTGCTTCCGGGTCTTTCGACAGGAACAGGTCGACAATGGAGTCGGAAATCTGGTCGGAAACCTTGTCCGGATGGCCTTCGGAAACGCTTTCCGACGTGAACAGATAGGTGTTGCGCATGATACCTCGGCAATTATGGCGTGTGCAGATATAAAGACTTCTTTATGTGTCGCCAGCGGTACTAGCGGCGTCCTGGCCGCGTGGCAACCAGCGATCCGGCCAGGGCGATAATTACGCAAACCAAAGCCCATGCCAGCGGCAGGAAATTACCCAGTCGTGCGAACCATGTCGGCGGATGTGCTGGCGGCACCAATCCGTCGATCCGGCCCGGGCGCCGCATGCCGATATGCGTCCGGACCAGACCGTTGGCATCGATCACCGCGCTGATGCCGGTGGTGGTAGAGCGCAGCACCGGCAGCCCTTCCTCGATCGCGCGCATCCGCGCCTGGGCCAAATGCTGCGGCGGACCCCAACTGCCGAACCAACCATCATTGGACGGGTTAAAGATGTAATCCGGCCGGTTCGCCCGGTCGACCACCTGGCCCGAAAACACGATCTCGTAACATATCTGCACGCCCGCCTTGCCCCACGGGCCAAGCGGCAGCGTCTGCGGCCCGGGGCCGGGGAAGAAATCCAATGCGCCCGCCACCAACCGCGACGCGCCGAGCGGTTCGAGGATCTGACGCAGCGGCAGATATTCGCCTCCGGGCACCAGATGCGCCTTGTCATATCCGCCCACGATCACCCCGTCGCTGCGGATTGCGGTAACCGCATTGCGCGCGCCGATAGCCCGGCCGTTCTCGATCTCGAGATCGACCGCACCGGTCAGCAGCATACTGCCATCGCCAATTGTCCGTCCGATCCGATAGCGGGCAAATGCGGGATCTCCTGCGGCGGTCATCTGGTTGTAATAGCGCTGCGGATAGCCATCGCGCAGATAATCAGGCACGCCCGATTCCGGCCACAGCACCAGGCGTCGCTCCGTTTGCTCTCGCCGCGCAGAAAGGCGCGCGATCCGCTGGAACTGGTTTTCGAACTGCGATCCGTCGTTGAGTTCATCCTGCGCGACATTTGGCTGGATCAAGGTGTAGGGCAGTGTGCCTTCAATGGTTTTCGGCCCAGGCAAATACATACCCACCGCAATCAGTGCGGCAGCCAGAGCAGCTGGAACCAGACGCTGTTCGCGCAGCAAGGTAATCAGGCCGACGCCCAGCACCACGGCCAATCCGGACAAGGCATATGTCCCCAGCCATGGCAGAAGTGCTGCCAGCCCTGGCCGATCGAACGGCCCGAGCAGCACCAACCCCAACGGGTCCCACGCATAGCCGGTAAAGACCCAGCCCCTCAGCCATTCACTAATTGTCCAATACCCTGCAAAACCGACGCCGCTGATCAGGAAGGATGTTTTCCGGCCAAGCCGATGCCCGAGAGCGCAAGCCAAGGCAGGATAAATACCGAGGTAAAGCGACAGCAATGGCACCGCGAACCATCCCACCACAATCGGCATTTCGGCCTGATAGGTAAACGCAGTGGCAATCCAGTTATTGGCGAGCGTGAAATGGGCGATACCGAAAAACCAGCCGATCATGGCTGCTTCCCTGGCGGTCGGCGCGGATCGAATCAACCAGGCCAGGGCCCCGATGGCCAGCAGCGAAACAGGCCAAAACCCCACCGGGGGGAATCCAAGCGCGGCCAGCAGGCCAAGCGCCATCGCCGTCATGCGCGGCCGTGCCAATATGCGTGAAGTGCTGGGTAGCCAACGGCCAGATCGGGAGACACGGTCCATGCTTGCGGCTCTCGCCTCAGGCAAGAGCCACGTCAAGCAACAAGTCAGACAACCACTTCACTGTCATCGGCACGCTTGCGGCGGGGCCGGAGTGCAGGCCTTTTCACCGGCGATTCATCGGAACTTTTGCCGATTGCGGGCGGCAAAACGGCAATATCAATCACGCCCTTGCTATCTGCTTCAGGCTTTGGCGCGCGCGGCCTGCGCGGAGCGCGTTCCTGCTTTGCCCGCACTTTCGGAGCTGGCGCGTCATCGAAATCGTCCGACGAATCGTCGTCATGATCCCGGTCGGAACCATTACCCTGTCCGCGATCATTATTGCCGCGCGAACGACCCATTGCCGGCCTGTCGCCATTGTCGCGATCACCCCGGTCATTGCCGTTTCGGTCACCATTTTCACGGCCGCCATTGCCGGGCGAACCACCACCGCGATCATCACTATCGCGGTCGTCATCGCGGGAATCGTTTTCATCCTGGCGGCTGTGCGAACGGCGGGGACGGCGCATGTCGTCATCGCCGCGCTGGCCTTGAGAATCGCTTGCCTGACCATCATTCTGATCATCGCGACCGCCCTTGTCACCGCGGGTCGCACGAGCTTCATCCTGACGGAGCTTGTTGTCATTGATGACGCGGAAATAATGGTCGGCGTATTGCAGGAAATATTCTGCCTGCACGCGGTCCCCGTTATGTTGCGCGTCCTGGGCCAGCTTCTTGTATTTATCGAGCAATTGGGGTGCGTTGCCGCGGGCCCGGCTGTCGATTCGGTTAAGCTGGTGTCCACCACCACTGCCACTGCCACCGCCGCCACCACCGCCCTGAGGGCGATTGGGATTACGACCGCGGCGGCGGTTAGTGTTACTATTTCTATTGTTGTTCAAGGAAGTGAATTCCCTCATTCGTGGCTGTCAGCGGCAAAAACTACCGATGCGGCCTTCAGAAATGCATACCGCGCCCACCTAAACGCGGGCCGCGGTGCCCCATCTGCATTCACCTCGAGCGACGGTGCCCGGGCTGCCTGACAAATTTTGGAGCTAGACCTGACGAGTGGCGAACACGCCGCAAACCGCTGGTCTTGAAACAGAGGTAGCTACTGCAAGCGACTTTGCCAACCTTTAATTTTGCACATTATTGAAGCACCAGAGCGCGCGGTCTGCGGGCAAGATCATGGCGAAGGGCAACGGCGAAACCTGCCTGGCGTACCAGATCGGACACGGAATTGGCCTGCGTAGACCCGATCTCAACTATCGCCGTTCCATTTTTCGCAATTAAATCATGCATCTGCGGGATAAGCACGCGGTAATCGTCCAGCCCGTCCGCCCCTGCAAACAGAGCCGCTTCGGGCTCGAAAGCGCGGACTGAAGGCGGAATATCCGCCCCCGTTTCCACGTAGGGCGGGTTTGCAATGATCAGGTCGAATTGGCCCAGCCCGGCGCTCCAACCGGCTTCGTGCCAGTCGAGGCGCAGAATCTGCGCCCGGTCCTGCACCCCCAGCCGGGCCGCATTGGCCGCCGCCACGGCCAGTGCGCCGAGCGATTTATCGATCCCGACCCCTTCGGCCGACGGCCGCTGCGCCAGCAAAGTCAGCAGCAACGCGCCCGATCCGGTGCCGCAATCGAGAATACGCCCCCGTTCCGGCATGAATTCGAGCGCGGCGTCCACCACGCTCTCGCTATCCCCGCGCGGGATCAGCACATCGGGCGTGACGATAAAGCTGCGTCCGTAAAAATCCTGATGGCCCAGGATATAGGCGACCGGCTCATGGGCTGCGCGGCACTGGACCAATTGTGCAAAGGATGGCGGAGCCTGATCGCCGGTATGGCGCAGCAACATATCGGAGCGGCTAACCCCGAGCGCCTCCGCCATCAGCAATTCTGCATCGAGGCGGGCCGTATCACTGGTTTCGGCCAACCGCGCGGCCGCTTCGCGAATGGCCATTGAAACGGTCTGCTCAGCCATTTCCGGAAGCTCAGCTATCGAGCGAGGCGAGGCGCTTGGCCTCGTCCTCCGCCGACAGGGCATCGACTAACTCGCCCAGCCCCGGCCCGGCAAGAACCTCGTCCAACTTATGCAGCGTCAGTCCGATCCGGTGATCGGTGACGCGGCCCTGCGGGAAATTATAGGTCCGGATGCGTTCGGACCGGTCACCGCTGCCGACCATCGCCTTGCGCGCCTCGGCCTCCGCGCCGTGGGCTTCGGCGCGTTTGAGATCATACAGGCGCGTGCGCAGCACCTGCATCGCCTTGTCCTTGTTCTTGTGCTGGCTGCGCTGGTCCTGCTGGATCACCACCAGTCCGGTGGGGATATGGGTCAGCCGTACGGCGCTGTCGGTAGTGTTGACATGCTGGCCGCCGGCGCCGCTGGCGCGGTAGATGTCGATCTTGAGGTCACCCGGATCGATCTGCACCTCGACCTCGTCCGGTTCCGGCAGCACCGCGACGGTCGCCGCCGAAGTATGGATGCGCCCGCCGCTCTCGGTCACCGGCACCCGCTGGACACGGTGGACGCCGCTTTCGAATTTCAGCTTCGCGAATACGCCGGTGCCCTGGATATTAGCGACCACTTCCTTGAAGCCGCCGACATCGGACGCGCTCATGCTGACCACTTCGACTTTCCAGCCCTGTTCGGCAGCGTATTTTTCATACATCCGCAGCAGATCGGCAGCGAACAGCCCAGCTTCGTCGCCGCCCGTTCCGGCGCGGATTTCCAGCATCGCGGGCCGCGCATCGGCGCTGTCACGTGGCAGCATGGCAAGGGCGAGCGCGCGTTCCGCTGCAGGAAGTTTTTCCCGCAGCTCGGCCAGTTCCTCATCCGCCATTGCTTTCATTTCGGGATCTTCGGACAGCGCGCTGAGTTCCGCGATCTCGAAACGCATATCGCGAATTTCGTTCGCGATTTTGGCGATCGGTTCCAGCTCCGAATAATCCCGGCTCGCCTGCACAAACGCCTCCCCCTCCAGCGTTCCCGATGCCATGCGCGCCTCAAGCTCGGCGAAGCGGTTGGTGATGTGGTGCAGGCGTTCGGCGGCAATAGTCATAGAGAGTTATCGTCCGGGATATCCCAGCGCGCCAGGAACGCCTGAAATGCCTCTTCCTGGCGGTCGATCTCAGGCAGCGTTATAAGCCAGTTTTGCACATCCTTGCCGTCACGGACATCCATCGAAATTAGAACGCCGGGTTCAGCTTTGCGTGCCTTGTCATAGCGTTTGCGAGGGCTGCCGCTGGCAAACAGCTCTGTGCTGATGCCCATACGCCTGAACATAGCTACAGCCGAAGCGGCGTCGGCTTCCCTATCTCGGCTTTCCGCTGCAATCGCGATCTCTACCCTGCTCTCACTTTTCTCCCCCACCAGCATCGCCAGCCGTTCGATCCCCGCAGCCCAGCCTACACTTGGTGTATGCGGTCCGCCCAGCGTTTCGATCAGTCCGTCATAACGCCCGCCGCCAAGCACGGTACCCTGTGCGCCCAGCCGGTCAGTGACAAATTCAAACGCCGTGTGACGATAATAGTCAAAACCGCGCACCAGCCGGGGGTTTCGCTCATATTGGACGCCCGCCGCATCCAGCCCGGACGTTACCGCTGCGAAAAAGTCCCGCGCCTCGTCGGTCAGGAAATCGTCAATCGCCGGGGCGCCCGCGACAATCGCAATATCGCCGCGATCCTTGCTATCGAGAATCCGCAGCGGGTTCTTTACCAGCCGTTCCTGACTGTCTTCGCTCAACGCATCCTTATGGCCGGAAAAATACTCCACCAGCGCAGCGCGCCATGCTTCGCGGCTTTCAGGATCACCCAAAGTGTTAAGCTGCAAAGTCACGCCGTCATCAATGCCCAGTTCCTTGAGCAATTGATCCGCCATCGCCAGCAGTTCGACATCGGCTTGCGGCTCGCCTGCGCCGAGTATTTCCGCATTGATCTGGTGGAACTGGCGGTAACGGCCCTTTTGCGGGCGCTCGTAACGAAACAGCGGACCATGCGTGGCCAGCTTGAGGGGTGCGTGTTGCTGCCAGCCGTTGGTCAGATAGGCGCGCGCGATTCCGGCGGTGAATTCGGGCCGCAGGGTCAGCGATTCGCCGCCGCGATCTTCAAAGGAATACATTTCCTTCGACACCACATCGGTCGTCTCCCCCAAAGGCCGCGAGAACACCTCGGTCTTTTCGAACACTGGCATTTCGGCGCGGCGGAATCGGTAAAGCTTGCGCAGGCGTTCGAAAGTTTCGACCACGAAAGCGAATGCCTCCGCTTCGGCGCCGAAAATGTCCTGCGTCCCGCGGATTGCTTGAGGGGTGTTGTTTGCCATGATGACCGCGCGCTTAAATGGTCGCCGCGCCTCCTGCAATGGCTGCGACCGGCAGACGAACTTTATTGCACTGCAGCAAATTGCCGCTTGCGATGATCAGCCCGCGCGTTAAAGACTCGCGCCATGCAGATCGACAAAATTCCCATCGGGGACAATCCGCCTGAAAGCCTCAATGTGATCATTGAGGTGCCGACTGGCGGCGAACCCGTAAAATATGAATTCGACAAGGCGTCCGGTGCCCTGTTCGTCGACCGTATCCTGCACACTCCGATGCGGTATCCCGCCAATTACGGTTTCATCCCGCACACGCTGTCACCCGATGGCGATCCGCTGGATGCGTTGGTGATTTCGCGCTCGCCCTTCATTCCCGGCTGCGTGGTGCGCGCCCGCCCGATCGGCGTGCTCAATCTGGAAGACGAGCACGGCGGCGATGAAAAACTGATCTGCGTACCGGTGGATACGACTTTTCCCTATTATTCCGATGTCGGGGAAACCAAGGATCTGCCGTCGATCATCTTTTCGCAGATCGAGCATTTCTTCACCCACTACAAAGATCTCGAGGCAGAAAAATGGGTCCGCATGGGGCTGTGGGGCGATGCCGCCGAAGCGCGCCAGATCGTGATCGAGGCAATCGAACGGGCGAAAAACGCCAAGGCCTGAATTTATTCGACCGGCTTACCTGAATCGAGCAAATCCTTGTTGCTCTCGGGGTCTGCCGCACGTTCCGCATCGACCATCCGTTTGACTTCATTTTCCGGAGCAATATCGCTGGCGGCATCCTCGGGCAATTCGCTGGTGACGGGTTCGCGCGGTTTTGCTGGGGCTGCTGAGGCGGCTTCGCCCAATGGCAATTGCGTTCCGGGATCGAACCGCAACCGGTAAATCGGTTCGGGCAACAGGAATCCGGCCGCTTCCAGAGCCTCCTTCACTGCCGGGATTGACCGGCTCTTGGCTTTGTACCAGTCGGTCTCGTTCTGATTGATCCAGCCAAGGAATTTTAATTTGATGCTGGAATCGCCCACTTCGACCACCCGGCCCTGGGGTTCGGGATCTTCAAGAATAAAGGGCAATGCGCGCATCGCCTCCACACCCAGGTGGCGCGCAGCCGTCGGATCGTCCTCTGCATCGATACCCAACACGAAGTCGAAACGCCGGTGCGGATTGCGGGTGTAATTCAGGATCACCGCCTTGAACACGGTCGAGTTGGGTATGCGCAGATGGTTGCCGTCCAGCGTCATCAGAATGGTTGCCCGGCTGGTGAGGCGGATCACCCGGCCTTCGAACTGGTCGATCACCACCCATTCATTGGCGCGAAACGGCTGGCGCAGCGATAGCATCAGCGAGGCGACGTAATTTTCCACCGTATCGCGCATCGCAAACCCCAGCGCGATGCCGATCACACCCGCCCCGCCGAGCACTGCGCCAAGCAAAGTGACCGCCCCAATCATTTCCAGGGCAACAACCAATCCGCCGATGATGAAAATAAACCGGATCGCGCTCGCCATCAATTCGGCAAGGAAACTGTTCGGTGCGAGCCGCTGCCAGATTACCCCCAGCCCGGCGATCAGATAACCGGCCAGGCCAATCAGGAATGCCACTGCCAGTGCCACCCCGATCAATGGCAACATCCTGGCGATTGCGGACATTCGGTCCGACAATTCGCCCAGTGCGCCCAGACTCCTATCCACCGAGACATCGCGTTCGAGCAGATTTTCGACCGTCACCACCCCGTCAACCCGGCTGGCTATCTCTTCTGCGCGGTCCCTTGCTGCAACATCGGGCACTTTCCCGCTCAAGGTAACGACACCTTCACTGACCGAAAGGCTCACGCCTGAAAGCGAAGGCAATTGGCCGAAAATATCGCGAATGCGCGCTGCGATGCTTTCGTCCGCACCCTCTGCGGCGGTGTTGGCGATTTGGTGTTCGGGCGCGGGTGCCGGCGTTTCCGTTTCCGGCGCAGTTGGGATCAAGGCATGGGCAGGCACAGCAATGACCGGGGCGATAACCGGGGCAAGCAGCAGCACGGCCAGCAGAATTTTTCGCCAGATCGCCGTCATGATCACTCCCCAGCTACCACCATGCCATCGATCCGCAGGGTTGGCACATTGATCGCGCGGTGCATTTCCAGATCATCCGCTGCCGATATCGCGGCCATCATGGCCAGAAGGTTTCCGGCGATAGTGAATTCCGCCACCGGTCCGGCCACTTCCCCGTTCACAATCCGAAAACCCGATGCGCCGCGGCTATAATCGCCCGTTACCGGATTGACGCCCTGGCCGGAAAGTTCGGTGACCAAAACACCGTCGGCAATATCAGCGATTAATTCCGGCCTGCTGACACTGCCTGCTTCGAGATGGACATTGCTGGCCGAAATGCCGGGCGCGCCGCTGCCGCCGCGTGCGGCATGGCCGGTTGGGGGAATACCAAGCTGGCGCGCAGCGGACAGATTGGTGAGCCAACCGGTCAGCTTGCCGCCTTCCACCAATGCCCGCGGCGATGTGGGCAGCCCCTCCCCGTCAAAAGGCCGAGAGCGCAATCCGCGGGCCAGGTGCGGTTTATCCAGAATCCTGATCCCTGGCGCGAAAATATCTTCCTCCAACCGGTCCAGCAGAAAGCTGGAGCGCCGGGCGATCGCGCTGCCAGATATCGCACCGAGCAAATGGCCGATCAGGGTTCCACCAACCCGCGGATCAAACACCACCGGCATGATCCCGCTGGGCATGCCGCCGGGATTCAGCCGCGACACTGCCCGGTTTCCCGCGCGGCGCCCGATTTCGGCGGGCGGCGGCAGATCGGCGGCATGGCGCATGGTGCGATAGGCATAATCACGCTGCATATTGCTGCCCTCGCCCGCGATCATGCTGGCGCTTATCGAATGGCTGGTCGCGCCATAGCCGCCGATGAACCCATTGCTGGTAACCAGCGCCGCGACCGAACGGCCAAAGCTGGCACTGCCGCCTTCGCTGTTGGTCACACCTGCTACGGCGCGCGCGGCATCTTCTGTTTCTTCCGCCATGGTCCGCAGGCTGCGCGGGTCCGGTTCTGCTGTATCTTCGAGATCGAGGATCGGGAGAGTATCGCGGGCGAGCAATTCAGCAGGTGCAATTCCGGCGTAGGGGTCTTCCGGTGCGGCCCTGGCCATTGCCACGGCGCGCTGTGCCAATTCCTCGAATGCGGCGGCAGAAAAATCACTGGTGCTGATCGAGGCCGATCTTTTGCCCACAAAGACACGCAGGCTGATTTCTTCACCTTCGGATCGTTCGACATCCTCCAGTTTCCCCAGTCGGACGGAAACGGATTCTGAGGATGAGGCGCTGGCGACCGCATCCGCGCTGGTCGCGCCGTGCCGTGTGGCCGCATCCAGCAATTGGATGCAACGATCCTGGGCGGCAGGAAGATCAATCATGGGAAAATGATGCCTGTAACATCGCCCGCACCTAGGCCAGCGTCAAACCAGGCGCAACATCAAGGCCGAATCGGAGGGGGAATCAGGCGGCCGCTACGGCCCTGAAAATTGCGGTCACGATAAAAGGCAATCCGATAGCCAGGGCCCACAGCCCGAATTGATCGCGGCGATAGGCTGGTTTCAAGGATACGTCCGCCGTCTCCGTTTCGCTCAGGCCTGTCCAGCGGCGCTCGAAGAAACGGCATGCGGGGATGATCCCCGCCACCAGCAGCACCAATGCGAAATACGGCAGGAGAGAGCCGCCGCCGCGTTCCATCGCGGCAACGGTTACGAAAATCTGCAATCCGGTATAGACCAACAGCGCGTAGGCTACATTGTTACTCATTCCGCGGCGCCAGTTGCATTTGCTGGCAGAACCGGCTGGCTTACCGTGGGCGACTTTGTCCAATGTCCGGTTCATTTACGCATCCTCACCCCTAAGACCCGGCGAAGAGTATCTCAAACCTTTGTCCAAAGGTCAAATCCGGTAACTATGCCGTGAAAGCTGCCGAAACTGCTATGTTCACTGGTCGCATGCACAAACCTTGCCAAAATTCTCATCTGAGGGGTTTTTTGTCAGCGCAGCGCTGCTACATGGGATGGTAATGACGACATTAGATAATAACACTGTGGCTTCGATGGCCCCTCAGACGTTCGGAACGGCCGCTTCCCCGGCAGCGCCATCCATGCCGATGCCCCAGGGCGGGCTGGAAGTGATCTCCATTGCCAAATCCTATGACAAGGAACCCGTGCTGACCGATATTTCGTTGAGCGTGGGTAGGGGCGAAGTGCTTGGACTGCTCGGCCCCAATGGCGCGGGAAAGACGACCTGTTTCTATTCTATCATGGGCCTGGTGCGCCCCGATTCGGGCCGTATCCTGATGGACGGGGAGGATGTGACCTGCCTGCCGATGTATCGCCGTGCGATCCTGGGCCTGGGCTATCTGCCGCAGGAAACATCCATCTTTCGCGGGATGACAGTCGCCCAGAATATCAATTGTGTGCTGGAAATGGTCGAACCGGACAAGGATACCCGCGCTGCCGAGCTGGAACGGTTGCTGGACGAATTCGGATTGCAACGGCTGCGTAACTCTGCGGCAATGGCACTGTCGGGCGGGGAACGCCGCCGCTGCGAAATCGCCCGCGCGCTGGCTGCCAAACCGTCGATCATGCTGCTGGACGAACCCTTCGCCGGGATCGACCCACTCTCGATCAGCGACATTCGCGATCTGGTCATCGACCTCAGGGACCGCGGAATCGGCGTGCTGATCACTGATCACAATGTCCGCGAAACGCTGGATATCGTGGACCGCGCCTGTATCATCTATGGCGGGCAGGTGCTGTTTTCGGGCACCCCGGAGGATCTGGTGGCGGACGAAAATGTCCGCCGCCTGTATCTCGGCGAAGGATTTACCCTGTGATCCCCAAGCCGTGACTTATGCCAAGCCTCCAGAGCCCTTTCCAGTCGGAACCTGAGTAATGGCAATGGGCCCGCGCCTGGACCTGCGGCAATCGCAATCGCTGGTGATGACTCCGCAATTGCAGCAAGCGATCAAGCTGCTGGCGCTGTCCAATCTCGAGATCGAAACCTTTATCGGCGAAGCGTTGGAATCGAATCCGCTACTCGAGGCTGGCGAGATCAGCCGCGAAACAGACGAACCCGACGATCCTCCCGATGCGGCGCGGGACGAGGCGTCTTCGGACATCCTGATGGCCGAGGGGCACGGGGAAGCCGACCGCCCGCTCGACATCGCCACCGAAGCCCTCGACCGGGATCGCGATACTGGTGACGGAGAATGGGGCAGTGCGGGCAGCCAGGCGATGGGGACCGAAGGCCCCTCGATCGACGAACGCGGCGGCGGCGCGATCAGCCTGGCGGATCATTTGAACAAACAGGTGGGGTTGGCCGCCGGGGATGCCCGCGAGGAATTTCTGGCGCGGTACCTGATCGGCCAGATCGACGATGCCGGCTATCTGACCATGAACGAGCGCGAAGTCGCTGCGGAATTGGATGTGCCGGTGCCAGAAGTGGAGCGCGCACTGGCCGTGGTCCATTCACTCGACCCCGCTGGCGTGGGCGCTCGCAATCTGGCGGAATGCCTTGCGCTGCAGGCGCGGGAGGCGGATCGATACGATCCCTGCATGGCCCGGCTGATCGATAATCTCGATCTGATCGCCAAAGGCGCATTCGAGCAATTGCGCCGGATGTGCGACGTCGACGATGAGGATTTCGCCGATATGCTGGCTGAACTCAGGACCTATGATCCGCGGCCCGGCCTGCAATTCGGCACCAGCGAAGGTACTGCGGTGGTGCCCGATGTGCTGATCGCGCAGGACCGGTCAGGCGGCTGGAACATCGCACTGAACGAAGCCACCCTGCCCCGACTGGTGGTCAATCGGAGCTACTATCTGGAATTGCGCCAGGGCAGCACGAACAGCGAATCACGCGCCTGGCTGCAGGAGCGGCTGGGCGATGCAAACTGGCTGATCAAGGCGCTGGACCAGCGGCAGAAGACCATTCTCAAGGTCTCCGCTGAAATCGTGAAGCAGCAGGACGGGTTTTTCCGACGGGGCGTATCGGAATTGAAACCGCTGACCCTGCGCACCGTCGCAGAAGCGATCGAAATGCATGAAAGCACCGTCAGCCGGGTGACCAGCAACAAATATCTGCATTGCGACCGGGGCACCTTCGAACTGAAATATTTCTTCACCAGCGGTGTCGGCGCGGATGCGGACGGCGAAGGTGGTGCATCGTCCGAAGCGGTCAAGGCGCGGATCAAGGGGCTCACCGATGCGGAAGATCCGAAAAAAATCCTGTCGGACGATAAATTGGTCGAACTGCTCAAAGCCGAAGGATTCGATCTGGCGCGGCGGACGGTGGCCAAATACCGCGAGGCCATGGGGATCGGCAGCAGCGTACAGCGGCGGCGGCAGAAGAAGATGGCGGGCATGCGTTAGTTTTCTCTCGCGGCCCGTTCGCTTCCCTCACGCCTCCGAGAGGGCGGCTAACCGACCGGCGGCCAGTCGGCCTCGCGGTCCGCTGGTCGCGGACCGGACCATTCTAAGCCTAGAAGGATAGCGCTCCAATCCTGGACGCGGTAGCCAAAGGGCGAGCGCCCGCCGCCGCTTATGCGGAGAAGCCAAGCAGGTCGCATGGCCTGCGCCCGGCGTTTGAGGCGACCCCGCATGGGGCAAAACAGACAACGCGACTCGCCGGATTCCCTGGGTTTACGCTTAATTAACCTTTTCTGTTCAGAAGTTGTGTGGTTAATACCGGTCAATACCTCTTACTGAGTAGTTAGGGGCTGCCTGATCTGGGCAAAGGAATTTCGGGTAAAGGGGGACTTTCCCATGCGTGTACTGCTGATCGAAGATGAGCCGACAACAGCAAAAGCCATCGAGCTGATGCTGACGACCGAAGGCTTCAATGTCTATTCAACCGATCTTGGCGAAGAAGGCCTCGATCTGGGCAAGCTCTATGATTACGATATCATCCTGCTCGATCTCAACCTGCCCGACATGCATGGTTATGACGTGCTGAAGAAACTGCGCGTCGCCAAGGTGCAGACGCCAGTTCTGATCCTGTCGGGCATTGCCGAAATGGACAGCAAGATCCGCAGCTTCGGCTTCGGGGCTGACGATTACGTCACCAAACCGTTTCACCGCGAAGAACTGGTCGCCCGCATCCACGCCGTGGTGCGCCGTTCCAAGGGCCATTCGCAATCGGTCATCCGCACCGGCAAGCTGGCGGTCAATCTCGACGCCAAAACGGTCGAAGTCGATAGTGCCCGCGTGCATCTGACCGGCAAGGAATATGCGATGCTGGAGCTGCTTTCGCTGCGCAAGGCGACCACGCTGACCAAGGAAATGTTCCTCAATCATTTGTATGGCGGGATGGACGAGCCGGAACTGAAAATCATCGACGTGTTCATCTGCAAGCTGCGCAAGAAATTATCCCACGCATGTGGCGGTGAAAACTACATCGAAACCGTCTGGGGCCGCGGCTATGTGCTGCGCGATCCGGATGCCAAGGCCGAAGCGGCGTAATTTTACACGCCTCAAACGCCAGGGCGGCGGCATCCGCCGCCCTGGCTTTCCTCGCATAAGCTCGGGCGCGCAGTCGCGCTCTGGCTGCCGCGAGAGAAAACAACCCGCACAACCCTACTCCCCCACTTGAGGCCGACTGCATTCCCATCTAACCGGCGCGCATGACAGCGAACAAGCCTGGTGACCCGACTACCCTCAACCGCCTGTACGGGCGCACGCAAGGCCGTAGCTTGCGTCAAGGACAGCAGGAACTGCTCGACACGCTCCTCCCGGCGCTCAGCGTGCCGGACGAAGGCCCGGTAACATGCCAGGCCCTGTTCGGGCGCAATGTACCGTTTCATTTCGAGATTGGCATGGGTGCCGGCGAGCATCTGACCACGCGGGCCGATATGCTACCCGATCATGCGTTTGTCGGCGCGGAACCCTTCGTCAACGGGATGGTCGGCGCACTAGGGCACGTACGCGATCTGGGCCTAACCAATGTCCGACTGCATATGGGCGACGCGCTGGAAGTGCTCGCCCGGATACCCGATGGCGCATTGTCTTTCGTCTATCTGCTGCATCCAGACCCGTGGAAAAAATCGCGCCATGCGAAACGCCGGATGATGAATGACGGCCCGCTCAACATGATCGCCGCCAAACTGAAACCGGGAGGCGAGTTCCGCTTCGGCACCGATCACCCGGTTTATCTGCGCCACGCGCTGATGGTAATGCGCCGCCATACGCACCAGTTCGAATGGCTGATTACCGGCCCGAAAGACTTCCAGACCCGCCCCGGCGGCTGGAGCGAAACCCGCTACGAGAAAAAAGCCCGGCGCCAGGGCCACGAAGTCTGGTACTTCAAATTTAGGCGTATTTAAGGGTAGCTCTGGCGTAGAATAACGCTGTTATTGCAATGGTTTATCTGCGCTACGCTTCCCGACCCTTGGCGGCATTTTCCGCCTCGGTGATTACCCGGTGATTGCTGGACGCCAGGTTTGGAGCGCAAAAATGGCGAGTGGAAAGATCACGAAGAGGTCCATCGACGCCTTGATGTCGGCGAAGTCGGAAGGCATCTTATAGGACGATACTCTCAAGGGCTTTGGTGCCAAGATCACCAAGTCCGGAGCTGTCTCATACATACGGCAATTTCGTATGGGCGGGCGGGAGGCCAGAACGCGAAGATGTACGATCGGAAGCCATGGCTCACCATGGACGCCGACCACGGCCAGGGAAGAAGCACTACGCCTTTCCCTGCTTATCGCTCAGGGTGTGGATCCTGTCGAAGTTGAAAAGCAGCACCGCCGGTAGGCGGTCGATCTCGCTTTCGACAATTACGCTGACCGATTCGAGATGTCATGCGTCGGCCGTGGGTGGAAGTTGCTCGTCGCACGTTCTCTGCGCATCCACGCTATGCCCGTGCTCAAATCAAAAGCACTCACCAAAATTACGAGGGCGGATGTTGTTGCGGTGCTTGATCGGATGCCGGACACTCAGGTCGCCAATCAACGCAATGTGTTTGCCGTCCTCCGCCGACTGTTTAGATGGGCGGTAAGTCGTGGCAACATTGACCGCAGCCCGATGGAGGGCATGGAAACGCCACCCCCGGTTAAGGCCCGCGACCGCTGGTTGTAGGACTCCGAACTCGGGCGCGTTTGGAAGCAGGCCTACAAGACGCATCATTTTTTTGGACCAATAGTCCGCCTGCTGATCGTGACTGGTCAGCGGCGCGAAGAAGTGGCCTCACTGACTTGGGATGAGCTCAACCGGACCGAACTGATGTGGACGCTTCCCGGCCATCGCGCAAAAAATGGCGAGCCCAATCGCATACCATTGAACACGTTGGCAGTTGGCGTGCTGGATGGAATTGTCGACAGCGAGAAATGGCTGGTTCGAGGGAAGATATTTCCGACGTCATCTGGTGGAGGCTTCACGGCCTACCATAAAGGAAAGGAGAAGATTGACCGATTAATCGCCGCGGATGGAGGTATCCCGTTGCACCCTGGCGACTGCACGACCTCCGTCGAACACTTGCGACGGGATTTCAACGGTTGGGCCGCCAATTCCACGGGGTGGCGCTAGAGGAAGACCATGATCATGTCTTCGTTCAGATTCTGTCGATTATCGATGATCATCAGCCAGGCGTTCTGATTGTCGCAGGCGACATCTTCGACAGGGCAAACCCGCCTCAGAGCGCTCTCAAACGGCTTTCCGAATTCTTGACGACCGTAAGGGCAACATCATCCGCGGCCATCGTATTGATCGCGGGCAATCACGATTCAGCGGCGCAGATTGGGGCATTGGGCGTTCTTGCGACAGATGGTGAGTATCGGCATGAGCCGCACTATTGAGGCCAGCTCCTTGTTGTCCGAAATATGTCTACATTTTTCGGACACTCCGGAATGGACAATGTCCGAAATTGTAATACAAATTTCGGACATGGATACCCCGTCACCTCGCCTTAAAGCCCTCATCCTCGACCGCATCGGCCAAGGCGTAGCGGGGGCTGTCTGGACGCCAACAGATTTCCTCGATCTTGGCGGACGCGACGCGGTAGACAAGACGCTCCAGCGCCTCGTCAAATGGGGTGAATTGCGGCGGATCGACCGTGGGCTTTATGATAAACCGCAGTTCAACAGCCTGACCCAGCAGCAAAGCGCTCCCGATCCAAGGGCCGTCATCGACGCCGTTGCACGGCGCGAGCAGATCCGCGTGCTGGTTGACGGCATGACCGCCGCCAACGATCTCGGCTTCACCAATGCTGTCCCGGCAAAGATCGTCGTGCACAGCGAGGCCCGGCCCAAGTCGATCAATCTCGGCAACCTCGCCATCACGTTCAAGCACACGGCTGCTAGCAAACTTCATTGGGCGGGGCGCCCAGCGATGCGGATTGTCCAAGCCCTCCACTGGCTGCGCGACACGATGCCGGGAGACGATGATGGTCAATGGCACCAGAGACTGGCTAGTCTGCTGGCTGATCCCGTGCATGGGGCAGACCTGCGGGACGATCTTGCCGATGGAATGACGACCCTTCCGGTCTGGATGCAAGAAATGCTGCGGCCACTCATCGCCGATGAAGCATCCGCAGCATGAATGCCGCATTTGACGAGATCCTGCGTGCAGAGGCGCAGACCCGAAGCGGCCTGTTTGCAGCGACAGCCCAGCGACTTGGCACGACACCGCAGAATGTCGAGAAGGACTTTTGGGTATGCTGGACGCTCGACGCCCTGTTCAACGGGCTTGGTGACGGCCCCCGTCTGCTGTTCAAGGGCGGCACTTCGCTTTCCAAGGCTTTCGGGCTGATCCAGCGCTTTTCAGAAGACATCGACGTCACGGTCTTCCGCGATGATCTCGGGATTCCGGCGTCCGTCGATGAACTCGCTGCGTTGAGCAGGAAAAAGCGCTCTGCAGCCCTGGATGCAATCAAGGAGGCCTGTGAAGCCTATATCAACGGCCCGCTTGCAGAACGTCTGGCGACTATCTGCGCTGAAACATGCGCGCGCGCCGGCTTTGGTCAAGAGGCCATTACCGTAAAAGCCGACGCACATGACCGGCAGACATTGCTGCTTGGCTATCCCAGTGTCACGCCGGCAGACGCCTACATCGCCAAGTCCGTCAAAATCGAATCCGGTGCCAAGTCAGCTCTCGATCCCAATTCGGTGCGGACAATTACACCCTATGTTGACGCCGATGTTCCGGGGTTCGACCTAGCGGTACCGGGGATCACCGTGGTCGATGCGGAGCGAACTTTCTGGGACAAGGTCGTGATCCTTCACGGTCTGCGCCGATGGTACGATATTCGCGGGCTGCTCCGCGGGCGCGGGCCAGTGCATTTCGCGGCACTATTACGACCTCTTCCGTATGCTCCAGTCAGGCAGCGGGAAAGCGGCAACGAAGGATGCTGCGCTCGGCGCAGACTGCGTCGCCCATGCCCGCATGTTTTTCAATCGGCCCGATTTCGATCTGGCATCGGCGCAACCACCAACATTTGCACTGTGCCCCGATGGCGGAATGGTGGACGATCTGCGGCAAGACTATCGTGCCATGAGCGTGATGATCTTTGGCGAGCCACCCGAGTTTGACGCGGTGATTGAAGCCATTGCTGCACTGGAGGCCGAATTGAACGCCCAAGGGGTGCAACGGTGACGGGCTTCTTTCAACGGCTCTTTTCGAAGCAGCAAGCTGCACATGAAACTTCGTCCTCTCCGCTCGCAGGCCGTCTGGAAATCGAAGAGTTCGGGCATAATCTTGTCAGCATCGACGCGCTCGATTTCATTGGCCACCAGGCCGTATCGCCCAACAAGCGCTACCGCCTGATCTGGGCGGACAGGACGCCTGATGGCCGCCGGGGCGGCAACCGAAGTGAAGGACACGGGTCATGGTCGCTGCTTCTTGATGACCGGATCGTAACGACTGGAAGTCTAGAACGACCGCAGGAGGGCTGTGTTGCTGACAATGGCACAGTGATCCTGCACGACTGGATGTTTGGTGAGGGTCTGCAAGGGCGTTTTGTCGCATTCGCGCCGGACGGCTCCCAGTTGGTAACACAGCAGTTTGCCGCCAATTTGATGAGCAACAGTCTGTCACCCGAAGGCAAGTTCGCGATCTGCTAGACCGCCAATGCGCCAGGCAGCGCCGACAGCTGCCGCTACATGCTCTTCGACCTTGCTGGCGGCCGCGAGTTGGCGCGGTGGGAAGTCGAGACGGGCTGGGCCGAGCACTATGAGTGGGATTGCGAAGAGCGGCGGGTCTATCTCTGCACGAAGGATGGTGAGCGGGTCGGTTATGATTTCACCGGTTGCATGGTCGAGCGCGAAGTCTGGCAGCTACGAAGGATTGGCGCTGGTGACCTGAACGTCATCCAGGCCGTCCTGGTTGCGACGAGTGCAAACGATCGTCCGCTTCGCAGCGAGATCATTGCAGGCCTTGAGTTCGCCGCCTGGGATGGCGGGGACTGTCATTAATTTCGTGTTTGGGCGGGCGGTTTAACATTACGCCGACATGGCTTTGGTAAAGCGCTCACCGAACATGACGGCGAACTGGGCCTTTGCCATAGTCCATTCACGAGGCGGCATCTTCCACTCTTTTTC
>JBGSJO010000089.1:0-25087 GCA_041741895.1 Pontixanthobacter sp. | reverse complement strand
CGCGTGTGCATTTCGAGGCACCGCCGTCCGATACCGTTCCGTTGGAAATGTCTCGCTTCATTGCGTGGTTCAACGGTAGCGCCCCGTCATCACCGAATCCGCTTCCGGCGATCACCCGAGCCGCCATCTCACACCTCTGGTTCGAGAGCATCCATCCCTTCGAGGATGGCAATGGCCGTATCGGACGCGCGATTGCTGAAAAGGCTTTGGCGCAAAACCTTGCGGCCCCAACGCTGACGGCGCTTGCGGAAACGATCCATCGTCACCGAAAAGCCTATTACGCCGCGCTTCAGCTCGGCAGCCAGAGCAACGACATTGATGCCTGGCTGACATGGTTTGCCGATATTGTCATCGAGGCGCAGGCGCGGACGATTACCCGTATCCGCTTCCTGATCGACAAGACGCGACTGCTCGATCGCTTGCGCGGGCAAATCAACGAACGGCAGGAAAAGGCGCTGCTTCGCTTGTTTCGCGAAGGACCGGACGGCTTTGCGGGAGGGTTGAGTGCTGGCAATTACCGGACGATCACAGATGCCAGCCTAGCCACCGCGACCCGCGATTTGAATGACTTGATCGAAAAGGGTGCGCTCGTTCGCACCGGAGAACGGCGCTACGCGCGTTATCGTCTCGCTTCTACAATCCAGCCGCTGCTGTTAGGCAGAGAATCCGCTTTAAATCCTGAGCAAGTAATCTATGCCGAGAATTTTTGACAACATCGACAATGCTTTATTGCCTGAATTGAGCAAAGTCTTGTCAGTTTCCAAGAGTGCTGATTTCTGCGTCGGTTACTTCAATTTGCGTGCATGGCGTAAAATTGATCAACATATCGAAGGTTTGTCTGGTCAGGATGGTAATGCTTGTCGGCTTCTTGTCGGGATGCACAAGTCTCCTGAAAAGGGATTGCGGGAAAAACTGGCAACTGCGTTCCATGACGACGGAATCGACAATGCCCGGGCCTTGGAATTGGAAAAGGAGCTAGCCGAGGAGTTTCGCGCCCAACTCGCCCTCGGTTCGCCGAGCAATGATGATGAGGCTGGTCTGCGGCGTCTGGCCCGGTAAATTCGCGGCGGAAAAGTGACCGTAAAGCTATTCTTGAAGCATCAGCTTCACGCCAAGCTCTACCTGCTGCACCGATCTGATCCGATCAATCCGAAAGTGGGGTTTGTTGGCAGCAGCAATCTGATCTTTGCGGGCCTTTACCGAGGCTGCGGTCGAGACGGTGTTTGGCGATTTCACCGCGCATATTGCCGGAAACTGGTATTTCATCGCGGCGATGGTCGTCTTGTTCCTGCCGGTGATCTGGTATGTGACCGACAGGATGATCGAGCCGCGGCTGGGCAAATGGAACCCGGCCATGGCCGGTTCCGCAGCGCCGGAGGAAGCCAGTGACCGCGACCTGACTGCCAAGGAACGCGAGGGCCTCAAGCTGGCCGGTTTCGCTGCCCTGTTCGTGATCGGCCTGTGGCTCGCCTTCACCCTCGGTCCGGGCACTCCGCTGATCAACGAGGACGCGGCGCCGGAAGCCCGGCTGACTCCGTTCTATCAATCACTGGTGGCGGGCTTCTTCCTGTTGTTCCTGCTCACCGGATGGGCATACGGCAAGGCGGCGGGCACGAGCACCGATCACCGCAACCTGGTCAAAAGGATGAGCGATAGCAGGGCGGATCTCGCCTATTATCTCGTTCTGGCGTTCGCGGCGGCGCATTTCGTGGCGATGTTCGGGTGGTCCAACCTGGGCCTTATCCTGGCGGTCCACGGCGCGGAGGCATTAAGTGCATCGGGCCTTCCCGCATGGGCATTGCTGGCGTCGATCATCCTGCTGTCCGGCGTACTGATCCTGTTCATCGGGTCGGCCAGCGCCAAATGGGCCCTGCTCGCCCCGGTCATGGTGCCGATGCTGATGCTGCTGGGGATCAGCCCGGAAATGAGCACTGCCGCCTACCGCGTGGGCGACAGCGCGACCAACATCATCACTCCGCTGATGGTCTACTTCACGCTGATCCTGATTTTCTGCCAGCGCTGGCAGAAGGATTTCGGGCTTGGCAGCCTCGCCGCGACCATGCTTCACTATTCGATCGACCTGATGGTGGTCGGGATTGCGCTGGCGATTGGCTGGGAGGTTCTGGATGTACCGCTGGGGCCCGGCGCATCGGTATTTATCGATGTTCCAGGACAGGTGGCCGCGCCGCCCGCCAGCTAGGCGTCGTCCGCATCCAGATCGCGCGCGACCTTGGGGTCTCTTAACAGTCGTTCAATCCGGTCGGCTTCATCGAAGCTTTCATCGCCGCGGAAGGTCAGCTTCGGGGCGAATTTCAGGCCAAGCCGCTTAGCCACTTCACGCTGAAAATAGGCGGTGTTGGTCCGCAGCGCCTTGATCACGACGGCTTCTTCCTCGCCCAGCAAGGGCTTTACATAAACGGTCGCATTGCGCAGATCCGGGCTCATCCGCACTTCGGTGACCGATACCGATCGCGCCGTCAGCACATCATCATGAACTTCATGTCGGGCAAGCAATTCGGACAGGATATGGCGCACCCGCTCACCCACTTTCAGCACGCGGACCGATTGCCGTTCGGGAGTGGATTTCTGGCTAACCATCGCTTGCATCCATCTTGTCCGCGATCCGTTTGAGGGAACCCAGGTTGCGCGCCGTTCCGCGGGTGCCCAGTTTGCGTTCGATAAAGGGCGCGGTCAATTTGCTGTCGCCGACACTTTGACCAAAATCGATGTGCAAGGTGCCGGTTCCAGCCGCCATTCTTTCGCCGCCCCGCCCGGTGCCATCGGGACCGACGAAACTGGAGATCAAATCTGCAAACTGCTCGGCAGTCGGTTGGCGTTCGAGCCAGTGGGCGTGGACGAATTTATCGTCATTCTCGCCGCCAAAGGGATTTTCCGCAATTGCCGCGAGAACTTCATCCCGGCTGCGGACAACCACCACGGAATTGATGTCGAATTCCTCGCGCAGGATGAAGGCGATCTTTTGCGAAAGCCCCGGGGTTGGCCGCTCTTCATGCCGGAACAGCACATTGCCGCTGGCGATGACGGTTTCGACATCCTCGAAATCCTCATATTTCAAAGCATTGCGAAGATCCTCCATCATCAGCCGGTTGCCGCCGACATTGATCGATCCGAGAAAGGCGACGTATTGGTTCATCCCACACCGCCCCCCCAAAGAAGAAAAAGTCCGAACAGAACGGCGGCCAGTGCAAACGGCAGCAGAGCAAGGCCCACAATCACGCGCGGCAATCTGTTCGGCCTATATGCCATCGCTACCTCGCAGCCTTACAGAACCCGTTCACGCTCCTCGACTTCGAATACTTCGAGCATATCGCCCGGCTTGATGTCGTTGGTGTCTTGAAGGACCACACCGCATTCGAGACCGGAGCGGACTTCGTCCACATCGTCCTTGAAGCGGCGCAGGCTGGCAATCGTGGTGGCGGACACAATGACATCGTCCCGCGTGAGCCGTGCGTGCAGCCCCTTTCGGATGATGCCTTCGGTGACCAACAGACCGGCTGCCTTGTCTTTCTTGCCGGACTTGAAGACATCCTTCACTTCGGCGCGGCCGACCACGTGTTCGATCTTTTCCGGGCCGAGTTCACCGGCCATTTCCTTCGCGATTTCTTCGGTCAGGTGATAGATCACGTCGAAATATTTCATTTCGACCCGGTCACGCGCCACCAGTGCGCGGGCCTTGGGATTGGGGCGAACTCCGAAACCGATGATCGGCGCCTTGGATGCCGCCGCCAGAATTACGTCGCTTTCAGTGATCGCGCCGACCCCGGCGTGCAGCACGCGCACCTTGATCAGATCGTTCGACAGGGCATGCAGCGCGGTGTTGATCGCCTGAACCGAACCCTGCACATCAGCCTTCACCACAACAGGGAACTCGACCACGTCGGTTTTCATGGACGAGAACATCGCATCGAAATTGGTTGGTGCGAGTGCAGTGCGGGTTTCGGTAGCCTTTTCGCGGCGGTATTGCGCCACTTCACGCGCGCGCTGTTCATTTTCCACCACGGTCAGCTGCTCACCGGCATCTGGCACACCGCCGAGCCCGAGAACTTGGACCGGCATGGACGGGCCAGCTTCCTTGATCTGCTTGCCCTGATCATTGACGATCGCGCGGACTTTGCCGCTTTCGGCGCCAACCACGAAATTATCGCCTGTCTTGAGGGTGCCGCGGGTAATCAGCACTGTCGCGACCGGACCGCGGCCCTTGTCGAGCTGCGATTCAATCACGGTTGCTTCAGCCGGACGGTCAGGGCGCGCCTTCAATTCAAGCAATTCAGCCTGCAGCGCAATCTTCTCCAGCAATTCATCCAGATTGGTCTTGTTCTTGGCGGAGATTTCAACATCCTGCACATCGCCGGACATCGCTTCCACCATCACTTCGTGTTCGAGCAGACGTTCGCGGATTTTCTGCGCGTTGGCTTCCGGTTTATCGATCTTGTTGATCGCGACAATCATCGGCACCCCGGCGGCCTTGGTATGTTTGATCGCCTCGATCGTTTGCGGCATGATGCCATCATCGGCAGCAACCACCAGCACCACGATATCGGTGACATTGGCCCCCCGCTGGCGCATTTCGGTAAAGGCCGCGTGGCCCGGCGTATCGAGGAAGGTGATCTTGTCACCATTCTTGGTGGTGACTTGGTACGACCCGATATGCTGGGTGATCCCGCCGGCTTCACCGCGCACCACGTCGGTCCCGCGCAGGGCATCGAGCAGACTGGTCTTGCCATGATCGACATGCCCCATGATCGTGACCACAGGGGGGCGCGGACGCAGGGTTTCTTCCGGATCGGCGTCAACTTCCTTCTGGATGTCGACATCGCTGTCGGACACGCGCTGGATGGTGTGGCCGAATTCCTCGACCAGCAATTCGGCGGTGTCCTGGTCGATCGTCTGGTTGACGGTGACCATCATGTCCATGTTGAACAGTGCCTTCACCAGATCGGCGCCCTTTTCGCCCATCCGCTTGGCCAGTTCCTGCACCGTGATAGCTTCCGGCACCACGACGTCGCGGTACTGCTTCTCGCGCTGCTTGCGGGCTCCGCCGCCTTGAATGCGACGCTCCTTCTCACGCGCACGCTTGAGCGCAGCGAGCGAGCGAGCGCGGGCGCCTTCGTCTTCATTAAGCGCCCGGTTGACGGTCAACTTGCCGCTACGCCGACGATCTTCCTCGGCCTTGCTGGTGCGCTTTTCTTCTTTCTTCTTCTTTTCCGGACGCTTGGTTTCCGGGCGGGCAACCGGCGTGAAGCGGCGCGCGGCGGGTGCCGGTGTTGCCTCGGCATCCATGATCGCCTCGACCACGGCTTCGGCCTCCGCATCCAGTTCCTGGGCGGCTTTCTTGACTTCTTCTTTCGGAGTTGCCTTCGGGGCAGGAGGGGCCTCGGCTGCTACTTCTTCCGGCTTCGCCTCGTCCGCTTCGCGATTGGCTTCGGCGCGCTGCTTTTCTTGTTCAAGCGCCTTGGTTTTCTGTTCTTCTTCGCGGCGGCGAGCCTCTTCACCGGAACGCAGCCGATCTTCTTCCGCCTCGCGCTGCAGGCGAGCGACACGTTCCTGCGCGGTTTCGTTGGAGACCGGCGCCTTCTTGGCAGCAGGCTTCGGCGCGACCTTGGGGGTCGGCGCAGGCGCTGGTGCGGGAGCCGGTGCGGCCACAACTTCCTCGACCGGCTGAGCCTCGCCAGGCTTCACCAGCTTGCGGCGACGCTTCACCTCGACCGTGACCTTGTTGGTCCGCCCGTGGCTGAAGGTTTGTTTGACCTCACCGGCATCGACCGCCCGCGAAAGGCCCAGGGGCTTGCGGGTGCGTGTCGGTTTGTCTTCAGTATCGCTCATAAAGCTCGTCTATCCTTCAAAACTCAATTCGTCGTCCAGCTGATCCGCTGTATGCGGCGCACCGGCGTTATTCTCGGCAACATTTCCGGCCTGTCCGGCTTCACCGAACTGCCCGATGAAATGCAACAACCGCGTCAGAACAGGCATGATCCGTTCGGCCGATCGTTCATCGGCCAGCGCCAGATGGACGACATTGTCGCGGCCCAATGCCACAGACAGAGCCGCGCGGTCCAGTGGCAACCGGATTCCCTGTGCGCCGGACCCTTCAAGATCACGGCCTACGCGCCAGGCCTGGTCCAGCTTGCGGTTGCCGTCCAGACTTGCATCACTGGCGTGCATCAGCATCGTCACCCGGCCCGATCGGGCCTGTTCGGCAATCCGGTCTGTGCCCAATATAAGCTTTGCCGCACGCATTTCGAGGCCCAGCCGGTCACATAATAGCCGCTTCAGCCCCAATTCGATCCGGTCGGGTAAATCTTCGGGCACTTCCAGCCTGGCACCCTTGAACGCGCGCGCCAGCGCACCGCGCAATTTGCCTTTGGAAAGTGCCGCCTCAAGTTCGGCACGCGAAACACCCAGCCAGGCACCGCGCCCGGGGGCCCGTGCCAAAAGATCGGGCAGAACCTGCGCCGTCCCATCCGTCCCATCCGGCGAAATTGCCAGCCGGATCAGGCGCTCGCGCGGGGAGGTTTCGCCCGACAGGATGCACTTGCGTTCCGGACAGGATTCCTGGGCCCGGGAAGTGCGGGTCTTGCGGGTGTCGGCTTTGACGGAATTTACGCGCTCATTGTGTGGAGTCCGCATCAGCGGCCTCCTGTGTGTCGGAGGCAGCAGCTTCGGCGGCGGGCGCTTCAGCGGCAGGCTCTTTGGTAGCGGGTTTTGCAGCGGCTGGTTCTTCGTCTTCGAACCAATGCGCCCGCGCGGCCATGATGATCTCGTTGCCCTGTTCTTCGGTCAGACCGAACACACCCAGCACACCGCCCTTGTCTTCGGTACGCTGCGGGCGCTTCATCGGCGGGCCGTCGGCATTCGCGCGGCGGCGCGGCGCTTCGCGCTTCTTAGCGATCAACTCGTCCGTGGCCAGATCGGCCAGATCGTCGAGCGTCTTGATACCAGCCTTGCCCAGCACGACCAGCATTTGCTCGGTCAGGTGCGGCATGGTGGCCAGTTCGTCCTCGACACCCAGCTCGCGGCGTTCGGCGCGGGCAGTTTCTTCGTGCCGCTCAAGCGCTTCGGTGGCGCGGCTCTGCAGTTCTTCCGCCAATTCTTCGTCGAAGCCTTCGATGCTGGCGAGTTCGGCCAGTTCAACATAGGCGACTTCTTCCAGCTCGGCGAAGCCTTCGGCCACCAGCAGCTGCGACAGCGTTTCGTCCACGTCGAGTTCTTCTTCGAACATTTTGGAGCGTTCGGAGAATTCGCGCTGCCGCTTCTCGCTTGCTTCCTCTTCGGTCATAATATCGATCTGATGACCGGTCAACTGACTGGCGAGACGGACATTCTGACCGCGGCGGCCAATCGCCAGGCTGAGCTGATCATCGGGAACAACCACTTCGATGCGGCCTTCTTCCTCGTCCAGCACCACTCGGCTGACGGTAGCGGGCTGCAAACCGTTGACCACGAAGGTCGCGGTGTCTTCCGACCAGGGAATGATGTCGATCTTCTCGCCCTGCAATTCCTGAACCACGGCCTGAACGCGGCTGCCCTTCATGCCCACACAGGCACCGACCGGGTCGATACTGCTGTCATGGCTGATCACGCCAATCTTGGCGCGGCTACCCGGATCGCGGGCGGCGGCCTTGATTTCGATGATGCCGTCATAGATTTCGGGCACTTCCTGCGCGAACAGCTTCTTCATGAAATCGGGATGTGCCCGGGACAGGAAAATCTGGGGGCCGCGGTTGTTGCGTTCCACCTTGGTGATCAGCGCACGGACACGCTCGCCGACACGCGCGGCTTCGCGCGGGATCTGCTGATCGCGACGGATAACGCCTTCCGCGCGGCCGAGATTGACGATCACATGGCCGAATTCGACCGATTTGATCACCCCGGTGATCACTTCGTTGGTGCGATCCTTGAATTCTTCATACTGGCGTTCACGCTCTGCATCGCGGACTTTCTGGAAAATCACCTGCTTGGCGGATTGAGCATCGATGCGGCCCAGATCGACCGGCGGCAGCGGATCGACGATGAAATCGCCCACGGCGGACCCCGGCTGCAGCTTTTCAGCCTGCTTCAGATCTACCTGCTTGAAGTAATCTTCGACTTCCTCGACCACTTCCACCACGCGCCACAGGCGCAGGTCGCCGGTCAACGGATCCAGCTTGGCACGGATATCGTTTTCCGCCCCATAGCGGTTGCGCGCGCTCTTCTGGATCGCTTCTTCCATCGCTTCGATCACGATCGACTTATCGATCATCTTCTCGGTAGCTACGGCGGTCGCAATTGCGAGTAGCTCTGCCTTATTGGCGGAAATTGCACTGGCCATCAGTCGTCAGCCTTCTCTTCTTCTTCAAAAATCTCGTCGGCACCGCTTGTGTCGATCGGTTTGGTTGCAGCAATCAGCGCATCCGTCAGGATGAGCTTTGCCGAATGGATTGTGTCCAGCGGAACGGAATGCCGTTTTGCTTGCCGGTCTTCAATGGTTACCGTGCCACTTTCGATTCCGATCAGTTTACCACGGATATTGCGCTGGCCGTCGATTTTTTCGGTCAGGGCGATCTTGACTTCATGGCCGGCCCAATTGGCGAAATCCTTGGGCCGTGTAAGCGGGCGGTCAATACCGGGGGAACTTACTTCGAGGTGATAATTTCCCTCGATCAGTTCCTCGCCCGATTCTTCCGCCTCGTCGATCCTAGCCGATACCGCGCGCGACAAGGCGGCGCATTGATCGATCAGCAGCTGCCCGGTGGCGGGATCTTCCGCCATGATCTGCAAGGCTAGTTCACCGTCACCGGCTTCCGAACCGGTCATGATCACGCGCACCAGATCAAACCCGAGCGCGGCCGCTTCGGGTTCGATAATCTGTGTCAGGCGTGCCAGATCGGCCATTCTTGCTCCGTTTACAGGACATATTAGGGCAAAGCAGTTTCGCGCCGGCCCCTTTCGGCGCCAGCCCCACTTCATCAAGACAATGTCGGGATGGCCGCCGATTAGGTGAGGCAGCCGCGCAATGCAAGCGCCAAAAACAATTCAACGCCGATCGCCCGGCCTATTCCGCCAGCCCATGCTTCTTGATGCAATGGCGCAATTGGTCATAGCTGAGGCCGAGCGCCTTAGCGGTTTGACGCTGGTTCCAGCGGTGTTTGCCCAGTGCATGTTCCAGGATCGATCGTTCATGATCGTCCACTGCGGCGCGCAGATCATCGATGTTCTCAAGATTCGGCGGGGTTGATGGCGCAGCGGGTGGCGCCGCGCTTTTGGCTGGCTTTTCGCCGGGGGCCTGCTTCTTCGCTGGCTCGAATGGTCTCCACGGACTGTCGAACGGGTCGAACACCAGATGGCCGATCGGTTCCTGCCAATTGTCCCACCGGTAAACGCCGCGTTCCACGACATTGCGCAATTCGCGGACATTTCCCGGCCACGGATATTCTTCCATTTGCCCCGCTACATGGCCGGTAAAGCCCGGCCAGCTTTCCCAGCCGATTTCCGCCGCCATCCTGCGCCCGAAATATTCCGCCAGCACACCAATATCGCCCTCCCGCACCCTCAGCGGCGGCAGGGTGATCACCTCGAAACTGAGCCGGTCCAGCAAATCGGCCCGAAACACGCCCTGATCGGCCAATTGCGGCAGGTTTTCATTGGTTGCAGCCACGATCCGCACATCGACCTTGATCGGGCGCGATGATCCGATCCGGGTCACTTCGCCATATTCGACCGCGCGCAGCAGCCGTTCCTGCGCGCCCATCGACAAAGTGCCCAGTTCGTCGAGAAATAGTGTGCCTTTGTCAGCTTCTTCAAACCTGCCGACGCGGGCTTTGGTAGCGCCGGTGAAAGCCCCCGCTTCGTGGCCGAACAATTCAGCCTCGATCAGCGTTTCCGGAAGGGCGGCACAATTCATGGTTACCAGCGGTTCGCCCCAACGGTTTGACAGGCGGTGCAGCCGTTCGGCAATCAGTTCCTTGCCGGTTCCGCGCTCCCCCACCACCAGCACCGGGCGGCGCATGGGTGCGGCGCGGCTGGCCCGCTCTACCGCGTCGAGAAAGGCCCCGGACTGGCCAATAAACTGGTTATCGCGCTCCATTGCCCAACCTATAGTGAAATCCCCCGATTGTTGGCAAGTATTACCAGATACCAAAGGTCGCGAAAATGCAAAAACCCAAGTAATTCAGCCATTTTTCTGATTTGGCACACTCCTTGCGAAACTCCTTGCTGAATGGTGAACAACTTATTTCGGGAGGACCGTACAATGTATAACCGCAGTTTTTTCCAGACGAAACTCGGTCAGGCCGCAACCGCCAGCATTCTGGCCATGGTCGCATTTGTGGCCATGAGCGGCCAGATGCAGATAGCGCCGCCGTTCGGTTCTGCCCATGCGGCAACGATGGATTGCAATAGCGTGGAACTCGCATGACCGATCAGTCCGACACCAACCCCCTAGGGCCGGAGCGTGTCTCCCCCCCGGATGCTTCTCCGGCCCGCCTTTCTTCGCCTGGCAGCAGCGCATCCCGCTTCGAAACCGAAGTGGAGCGTCTTCGCCGCAGCCCTACCCCAACACAAAGCCATCCCAACCAGGGTAACGCCAGAAAGTCGGGCGAGTTCAATTTTTCCGGAGTACCCTTGATGGGAATTTTCAGTCGTACACGCGATATCATTGCCGCCAATTTCAACGACATGCTCGACAAGGCGGATGACCCCGCGAAGATGATCCGCATGATCATCCTCGAAATGGAGGAAACCCTGGTCGAAGTTCGCGCCAGCGCGGCGCGGACAATTGCCGACCAGAAGGAAATGCATCGCCACACCGTCAAGCTGGACAAGCTGCAGGCCGATTGGGGCGAGAAAGCCCAGCTGGCGCTGAGCAAGGATCGCGAGGATCTGGCCCGGGCGGCCCTGGTCGAAAAGAAGAAGGCCAGCGACATGGCCAACCAGCTGAATGCGGAGATTACCGTACTTGACGATGCCCTGCGCGCTTACGAACAGGATATCGGCAAGTTGCAGCACCGCCTGCGCGAAGCCCGCAGCCGCCAGACAGCCATCGCTGCCCGTCTGGAAAGCGCCGAGAACCGCGTCAAGCTGCGCACCCTGCTCAGCACCGAGCGGGTGGACGAGGCGCTTTCGCGGTTCGACCAGCTGGAACGCCGGGTCGATTACGCAGAAGGCCGCGCCGATGCGATGAGCATTGCCGATGGCACCGGCAAACCGTCCCTGTCCGACGAGATTGCCGCGCTGGAAGGGGCGGACAAGGTGGACGAAGAACTCGAAGCAATGAAGCGCGCCATGGGCAGCGCTGCGAAGAAGGAAGATTAAGCCATGGGTTCTGAAGTATTTATCATTCCGGCCATTTTCATCGGCCTGCCGTGGATCGTTCTGCATTATATCACCAGATGGAAAACCTCTGCCACGATAACCGGTGATGACGAACAATTGCTGGATGAGCTGTATCATCTCGCCAAACGTCTCGACGACCGGATGGACACGGTCGAGCGTCTGGTTGGTTCGGATAATCCGGATTTCAAGTCCAACCGATTGCTCCACGACCGGGACATAGACAACCAGCCGCTGCGCGAACTCGACCGGCTGCTGGCCGAAAAGAAAGGCGCCAAATGATGACCAGCGAACGCACCACACTTTACCGCGACAAACAGAACGCCAAGCTGATGGGTGTCTGTTCGGGGATCGCCGATTACACCGGGGTCAATGCGATGTGGGTCCGGCTCGGCTTCATCGGCCTGATCATGACCGGAATTCTCAGCCCGATTGTGCTGCCCCTTTATTTCCTCGCCGGCATCCTGCTTAACAAGAAGCCTGAGCATCTTTATGTGGACAAGGATGAACAGAAATACTGGCAGCGCGTACGCCAGTCACCGACCCGGACCGCCCGCGAAATCCGCTCTCAATTCCGCGATATCGATCGCCGCCTGGCCGATGTGGAAACATATTACGTCACCAGCAACCCGCGCCTGTCGGCTGAAATCGACCGGCTGCGCTGAAATCCGAACTTAGGGAGGACTGAAAATGGGTGAATTGATTGGATTGGTGGCGGTCTCCGCTCCGTTCCTGATGGTGTTCGGCATCGTCTGGATCAGCAGCCAGAAAAAGCTGGAAGAAAAACGCATCGCCGCAACCGCTGAAAGCAGCGCCGAGAAAGCTGCGCAATATGCATCCCATACCGCCGAACTGGAAAAGCGGGTACAGGTGCTGGAACGCATCGTGACCGACCGCGGCTATGACATTGCCACCCAGATCGAGGCGCTGCGCGATACGCGCGCTGTCGAAGGTGACGCAGGGGTTCCGCTAAACGTTTCCAAGCGGGAGAACGTCTGATGGATTGGGGCAGCCCCGAATTCGTGATCGCCATCGTCGGCATCAGTACGCTTGGCTGGATGGTGAACAACTGGATCCGCGCAAAGCACGGCTACAGCCTCGAAGACGAATGGGGCGGCAAGACCGAGCATTCCAGCAAGCGCGGCGCCGATGCCGAGGAAGTGAAGCAATTGCGCGAAGACAAGCGCGTGCTGAGCAGCCAGCTCGACAAGATGACCGACCGGCTGGTCGTGCTCGAGAAGATCGTCACCGAACGCGGCTATGATGTCGCGACGCAGATCGAAGCACTGCGCGACCAGCGGACGGCGGACCTCAAGGATAGCGGCGTGCCGCTGGATTCCATGAACAGGGAACGCATCTGATGCCTTTTGAATTCACCCCGCAAGTTATCGCGATCGTTGGCGTTGCCGGTATGATCGGTTGGGTCCTGACAACATGGATCCGGGTCAGGAACGGCTATCCGCTCGACGGTGCCTGGGGCCAGGCAGTCTATCCCAAATCCGATGCAGAGGCGCAGGAACGAGTTGGCAGGCTAACCCAGGAGAACGCCCAGCTGCATGCGGAAATGGGTTCGATCAAAGACCGGCTTGCCGTGGTCGAGCGGATCGTGACCGATGGGGGTTACGGCCTCACCGCGGAAATCGACAGATTGCGCGATGACCGGGCGAACGGCGTTCCTTTACGGCAACGTCAAGCAGAGCGGAGTGCCTGATGGGAGAACTTGCCGTCATTTTCGGGTTTATCCTGCTGATCGCGATCATCACTTTCGGGATGGGTGGTGCGATCCACAAGCGAGACCTGGCTTTCAAACAGCGCAAGCTGGAACTGCAGGCGAGCAAGGCGTCCGGCATCGGGCCGGAGGCGGCGCAGAAGATCGAGATGCTCGAACAGCGCGTGCGCGTTCTGGAACGACTCGCCACCGATCGCGGGCAGGACCTGGCCCTGCAGATCGAAAATCTGCGCAATTCGGCACAACCGGAAATCGCGGCCGATTATTCTATCCAGCACCAGGAAACCCGCGCATGACCTGGGCAACTGCGATCGTCTTGATCGTCCTGATTTCGGCAATCGCTGGCGTGATGCGCTCGAGCAGCAGAACGGCGGATCACCGCAGCCAAAATCGTGATCGCACCGAAGATGCAGCGGTATCGGGCCGTGAACAGGAATTGCAGCGCGAAGTGATCGATCTGCGCGAACGGATCAAGGTTCTCGAACGTATCGCCACCGACGCGAACAGCGCCGAAACCCGCGAAACCAGGGCCATCGCAGACGAAATAGAGCGGCTGCGCGACAAGTAGAGAGTATTCTTGATTAAGGTTCAGGAGGAGGACCGGGACATGAATGACCAGATTATCATTGCTGCAACCATCGTGACCGGCCTTGGACTGGTGGCTCTGGTTGCATTACGCGGATGGCTAGGCTGGCTAGCACTGAAGGAACGCGAACTGGACCGGATGACGGCGAACCTACGCGGCAACCCGCGCGAGATCGAAGGCGGCGCGATTGCAGGCGCGGCGCGGATTGAGATCGCCGATCTCAAGGAACGCATCAAAAAGCTGGAAGCCATCGCCAGCGGGGTGGATTTGTAAACGAGGCTGCCTACATGAACAGCAATCCCGGAATCGTCATTGCGAGGAGCGCAGCGACGAAGTAATCCATGGGCGGATGCGCGCAAGCCACCGGATTGCTTCGCTCCGCTCGCAATAACGAGTTCTGACTTGCGAACACTCGATGACATATCCGAAGAATATGAATTTCTCGAAGGCGACGAACGCTACCGCCTGCTGATTGAGCTGGGGCGGGAACTGGACGCGATGCCCGATGTCCTCAAAACCGACGCCACGCTGGTGCGCGGCTGTTCCGCCAGCGTGTGGGTCTATCCCACCAGCCAGGACGGCAGGCTGCATTTCCTGGCCGACAGTAACGCGGCAATCACCAAGGGTATCGTTGCCCTGGTCATTTCGGCAGTACAGGACAAGCCGGCGCGCGAAGTCGCGGCGATGGACGTCACTGCAGCGCTCGAACCGTTCGATCTGAAAAACCAGCTCAGTTCCAACCGCACACAGGGCGTCCCGAACATGATCGCTCTGGTCCAACAGCACGCCGCCCGCCTCGCGGCCGCTGCCTGACGTGCGCCCGCTTTACCTATCTGGCGGAATTGTTTCGGTTGGGCTGGGCGCGGTCGGGGCTTTCCTTCCCTTGATGCCCACCGTGCCGTTCCTGCTGCTGGCTGCCTATTGTTTCGCGCGCAGCAATCCCAAATGGGAGGCGAAGCTGCTCGATCATCCGCATTGGGGTCCGCAATTGCGCGATTGGCGCGACCGGCGAGCAATTTCCCGCCGGGCAAAGACGGCCGCAATCGTCGCGATGACCATTGGCGCGGTATTCACCTGGTACACGCTCGGCGCCCCCTGGTATTATATCTCTTTGGCGATTCTGGTGATCTGCGGAGGCTGGATCGCAACCCGCAACGAATAGCAACCGATAGAAGCCGCTCAGGCCCCGGCGCTGTCCCGGACCACGGCAATCCCCGCTTCGCGCTGGCGCCTTAGTTCCGCCTTCAGCTTCGCCGGGTCGCGGGCGACCACGAAGCCGAAGCTGACCCCGCCTTCTTTTCCGATGGTCGCATGGTGCAATTTATGCGCCTGCACCAACCGCTTGGCATAGCCGCGTTTGGGCACCCATTTGAAATAGCGTTGATGCACCAACCCGTCATGCACCAGCGTGTAGATGATGCCGTAACCCAGGATCCCCAGCCCGATCCATGTGGCCGGTTCCCATGCATGGGCGCCCGCAACCATGGGGCTGCCCAGGGCGAACATGGAAATGCTCATCACTGCACCGACAATTCCGTAGAGATCGTTTTTCTCGAACATATTGTCATGCGGTTCGTGATGGTCGCGGTGCCATCCCCAGCCCCAGCCATGCATGATATATTTGTGGCTTGCCCAGGCGGTCCATTCCATCGCCATGATGGTGGCAATCACGATCAGGATGGGAACGACAATATCCACGGCAGAAGCCACTATAGACTAATCATCCTTGGGAAAAAAGAATTTCGCGATTTCTTCGCCGATTCGCGCGGGGCGCAAGGTTTCGGCATCGATACAGCACCAGCTGGAACTGATTTCCGCCAATACTTCTTCCCCGCGCTTGATCACCGTGTGGTAAAACGCGCGGGCCCCCTTGGTGCTTTCCAGCACGGTGCGGGCAATTACCTGATCGTCCAGAAACGCGGGTTTTCTGTAGGTTATCTCGTGCTTCAGGGCCACCCATGCCCGGCTGGCCACGGCGTCGGCCGGCGCAATATTGCGCCAGTGGGACAGAACGGCATCCTGCACCCAGCCAAGATAGCGGGCATTGTTAACATGCCCCATGAAGTCGATATCGGCAGGCAGGATATCGATGTGGTGGGTATATGGTTTGGCTGACATGGATGTAAGTTAGGCGTTCAAACCTTTCCTTTCCATGACTAGGCATTTCCTGCGCGCGAGTTTGCTTGCAACTGTTGCCCATTGGTCGCTAATTCTGCTGCCATGACGATTACCTTAGATCCGGGCAAACCCCGCACCTTGTACGAGAAGATATGGGATGCCCACGTCGTGGAAACGCGCGAGGACGGCACCAGCCTAATATTTATCGATCGGCATCTGGTGCATGAAGTGACCAGCCCGCAGGCATTCGAATCACTCAGGTTGGCTGGCCGCAAGGTCCGCCGCCCTGACCTGACGCTGGCTGTCCCGGACCACAATCTGCCGACGACGGTCCGGCTGGATGCACAGGGCAAACGCATCCCGATTGCCGACGAGCAGAGCGCCGCTCAGCTGGCCGCGCTGGAGGCCAACGCGCCCGCCTTCGGCATCCGATATATCGATGCCAGCGCGGCAGAGCAGGGAATTGTCCATGTGGTCGGCCCCGAACAGGGGTTCTCTCTGCCCGGTTCGACCATCGTTTGCGGCGATTCCCATACTGCCGCGCATGGTGGGGTCGGAGCGCTCGCCTTCGGGATAGGCACCAGCGAAGTGGAACACGTGCTCGCCACCCAGACGCTGCAGCTCAAACGTTCGAAGACGCTGGAAGTGGTAGTCGATGGCGCGCTGGGCACGGGGATTACACCGAAGGACTTGATTCTGCACATCATCGGCGAGATCGGCACCGCGGGTGGGACCGGATACGTGATCGAATACCGGGGCAATGTGTTCGATGAGATGAGCATCGAAGGCCGCCTGACCGTGTGCAACATGTCGATCGAAGCCGGTGCCCGCGCAGGCCTGGTAGCGCCGGATGAAAAGACCTTTGCCTATCTCGCCGGCCGTCCTCTGGCGCCCAAGAGGGCCGACTGGGATGCCGCAATGGCGTGGTGGCGCAGTCTGCCGACCGATCCGGGCGCGGTGTTCGACAAGAGCGTGCGCATCGACGCGGGCAATATCCAGCCGACGGTAACCTGGGGCACCAGCCCTGAAGACGTGGTGCCGATCGGCGGCAAGGTCCCCGATCCGGCAAGCTTTGCCGATCCCTCGAAACAGGCGGCAGCAGCCAAGAGCCTGGAGTACATGGGCCTGACGCCAGGTCAGTTGCTGTCCGAAGTGACGGTGGAGAATATCTTCATCGGCAGTTGCACCAACAGCCGGATCGAGGACTTGCGATCCGCAGCACACGTCCTGCGCGGAAGGCACAAGGCAAGCACTGTCAAATGGGCCATCGTCGTGCCCGGCTCGGGCCTCGTTAAAATGCAGGCGGAGGACGAAGGTCTCGACAAGATATTCACTGACGCCGGGTTTGAATGGCGGGAACCAGGCTGTTCGGCCTGTCTGGGGATGAACCCGGACAAGGTTCCGCCGGGCGAACGCTGCGCCTCCACCAGCAACCGCAATTTCGTCGGACGGCAAGGCCCCGGTGCGCGGACCCATCTGATGTCCCCCGCGATGGCCGCGGCAGCGGCGGTTACGGGCCATTTGACCGACGTGCGCGAACTAACGGCTTAGGACACGCCGCAATGCCCAGCCGGGCGAACTTATCGATTACGGGCTTGAAGTGCAGGTTTTCCGATCACATAGGTAGAATATGACCAAGAAAATCCCCACCTCGCTCCCCGGTTCACTGGGCGGAAAGGCCGCCATGGCCGGGGCCGCTATCGGCTCAGCCGCCATTGCCGCCGCCTTGCTGTATGCGTCGAAAAGGCGCGAGAAGAAGGCAAGCGAAACCAGGGACCGTCCGGTCGATCCGCCGGAGACCGATTGATGGAGGCTGTTTCGACCATTATCGGCCGCGCTATCCCGTTCGGCCGCAAGAATGTCGACACCGATGTGATCATCGCTGCAGAATGGCTGAAAACGATCAGCCGCGAAGGGCTGGGCGAAGGTGCCTTCGCCAGCATCCGTGCGGAACCGGGCAATATATTTGACGAGCCAGCCTTCGCCGGGGCGCCAATCCTGATTGCGGGCGATAATTTCGGTTGCGGCTCCAGCCGCGAACACGCCGCATGGGCGCTACTCGACATGGGCATAACCGCAGTAATCGCGCCCGGTTTTTCGGACATTTTTGCCAGCAATGCCTTCAAGAACGGCATTCTGAGCGTGACCCTGCCGCAGGAACAGATCGACCGTTTGATGGAAGTCGCGCAGACCGACCCGGTTACGGTCGATCTGGAATCGCAAACGGTCACCACCCCATTTCAGGACCGCTTCACTTTCGAAATCGATCCCTTTCGCAAGATGTGCCTGACCGAAGGGCTGGACGAAGTCGGCCTCACCTTGGCGCGGGACGAAGCAATCAGCACTTATGAAACCCGCCAGGCCGCGCAGATGCCGTGGCTGGCCAAAGGAATTGCAGCATGAAAGCACTCTTGTCCAAAACCGTCGGCGGCCCTGAAACGCTGGTCCTGGAAGACCTGCCCGATCCTGTCCCCGGCAAGGGCGAAGTCCTGGTCAAGGTGGCCGCATGTGCAATCAATTATCCCGATGCGTTGATTATCCGCGATATGTATCAGGTGAAGCCGCCCCGGCCATTTTCGCCCGGCAGCGAGATTTCCGGCACGATCGAAGCACTGGGCGACAGGGTCGAAGGCTGGAAAATCGGCGAACGGATCCTTGCCGGGACGGGCTTTGGCGGGTTACAGGAAAAAATGGTCTTGTCTGCTGACAAGATTTTCCGGGTGCCGGACGGCGTATCGCTGCCCGAAGCGTCGGCCTTGCTGATGACCTATGGCACCACCATCCACGCCCTCAAGGACCGCGGGCAGATCAAGGCGGGCGACACCATGCTGGTGCTTGGCGCGGCAGGCGGTGTGGGGCTGTCCGCAGTCGAACTTGGCAAGGCATACGGTGCGCGCGTTATCGCCGCGGTATCGAGCGAGGAAAAGGCCGAAGCATGCCGCAAGGCCGGCGCGGACGATGTCGTCATCTACCCGCGCGCACCGTTCGACAAGGATACCTCCAAACAACTCGCCAGCGCATTCAAGGAAGCCGTGGGGCCGAATGGCGCGGACATTGTCTATGACATTGTCGGCGGCGACTATTCCGAACCGGCCCTGCGTGCGATCGCATGGGAAGGGCGTTTCCTGGTGGTGGGTTTCCCCGCCGGTATCGCCAAGATGCCGCTCAATCTGACCCTGCTGAAAAGCTGCGACATTCGCGGCGTGTTCTGGGGAGCGTTCGCGATGCGTGAACCGAAGAGGAACGCCGAGAACATCGCCGAACTGTTCCAGCTGTGGGAAGAAGGAAAGATTTCCCCGCTGGTGAGCGAAACCTATTCGCTTGAACGGGCCGGCGAGGCCATTGCCAAGCTGGAAGGTCGCGGCGCGATCGGAAAGCTCGTCGTGACCATGTGATTTCGCGGCGGTTGCCAGGGCGGCTAATTTCCGTTCATGCGCCACCGATGCTTGCGGCTGGGGGTTTGTCGGCCTATTTCCAGCAATAGATTTCAATTGGCCCAACCGGAGGCACCTATGACCAATTTCAAGGACCGCGAACGCGGCGAAGAAGCCAAGTTCGCCCATGACGAAGAAAGTGCCTTCAAGATCGCTGCACGCCGCAACCGGCTGCTCGGCCATTGGGCGGCGGAAAAAATGGGCCTGACGCCCGAAGAAACCGAAGCCTATGCCAAGGCGGTGGTACAGGCCGATTTCGAAGAAGCCGGCGATGAAGACGTGATCCGCAAGCTGCTCGGCGATCTGACTAGCGGCGGCGTCGATATCGATGAAGCGGGCATCCGTGCCGCGCTTGAGGAACGCGCTGTCGAGGCGCGCCGCCAATTGATGAGCGAATCCTGACATAATGCCCATGTCCGACACAGAAATCGAAGGCATGATCCTGGCCGCCCTGCCCGATGCGACGGTCGAGATGACCGATCTGGCGGGCGACGGCGATCATTGGGCGGCCAAGGTCACTTCGGCACAATTCGCCGGCAAGAGCCGCGTGCAGCAGCACAAGCTGGTGTATAATGCGCTGGACGGGAAAATGGGCGGCGTGCTCCACGCCTTGCAACTCACGACAGCCGTACCCAATTAATCAGGCACGATAGCCATACCGGTGCCAACATTCAGATTTAGGTCCACATTCCATGTCCGATGCCAACAAACGCATTTCAGAAATCGTCAACGCAAATGATGTGGTGCTGTTCATGAAGGGCACGCCGCTGTTCCCGCAATGCGGTTTTTCCAGCAAGGCGATCCAGATCCTTGACCATTGCGGGGTCGCCTATGACAGTATCGATGTGCTGCAGGACATGGAAGTCCGCCAGGGCATCAAGGCCTATTCCGACTGGCCCACCATCCCCCAGCTTTATGTCAAAGGCGAATTTGTCGGCGGCAGCGATATCATGATGGAAATGTTCGAAGCCGGTGAACTGCAGCAATTGATGGACGAAAAGAAAGTCCAGCCCGCTTCCTGACTAGCCTCAGGTACTAGGCACCCCCATGGGCGGGATTGTCCGTCGCCAGATAATTTGAGACAACTGATATATAGGCAAAAACTAGTGTCCGGGCCAGGTGCTGGCGCGGTGCTCACACTGCCTTACCCAATCACGCGGCCACTACGCTTGCCGCCTTTCGATCAAGGCGCGCGCCAAAGGCGGCAGGGGCCGGAACCAGATCGCTCAGGCAATAAGTATCGAGGTGAGCCAGGAACGCCTGGAGCGCCCCTGCTAGAGCAGGCTTGAGCGCACATAATCCATCCACGACACATCCGGGGCCCGCTGCGAAACAGCCTACAAAGCCGTCGAGATTCTCGAATCTGCGCACCACATCGCCGACGACTATTTCAGCTGCCGGGCGGGCGAGACGCATGCCGCCGCCGCGGCCGCGAAAGGTTTGCACCAGACCTTCCGTCTGCAGACGATTTGCTATTTTCGCGAGGTGATTGCGCGAAATCCCGTATTTCCCAGCAATGTCATCAACCGAAAGCTGCCGGTCATCGACCGCCAGGGCCATCAGAATACGCAGGGCATAATCACTGTGAAGGCTTAACTGCATAAAATGCACATATCAGATGTTGATTAACCGGGCAATTAGTCTAATAGGTATTTCACTTACCTATTTAAGAGTCACCCAGTTGATGAACCACGCCGCCCCCGCAATGCCGCAAGCCTCGAGCGATTACGCGATGGCAAAGCGCGCCGAAAAGCGGGCATGGGCCGAGGAAAGCGGGGTTGATGCAGGGTTCATCGACGGCCTTGTTGATGCATTCTACGCCAAAATTGCCGCGGATCGCCTGCTCGGGCCGATCTTTCAAAGGCACGTAACTGACTGGCCCCCGCATCTCGCGCTAATGAAGGCCTTCTGGCGCTCAATATTGCACAACAGCGGGGAATTTTCGGGCAACCCCATGCTGAAACATATTGCGATACCAGGCCTGGAGTTCCGGCATTTCGAGCATTGGCTGCACCTTTTCTACCAAACCTTGCGCGAATCCCACGCTTCCCCTGCCGCAGCAGCCCTGGTGGGCGGCCGTGCGCGGATGATTGCCCACAGCTTGTTGACTGCCGTCGAAACGCGCCGAGACGGACCGTCCGTGGGGCGCACAGGAAAGGACTTACCCCATGTCTGAAGCTTTACCCGCCCGTTTCGTCAATCCGCAAACGGTGTCTCATGATGTGCTGGCGGAACCCTTGTTTCCCCTGCCCCTGAATGACAATGAGACGACCCTTGCGCCGCTGGAAGGCGAACGGTTGATGTTCGAACTGCCAACAGGTGTCTGGCGCGTAATGTTTGCCTGTTACGCGGTGTTCCTGATTGCATTGCTGGCCGCAACCGGCGGCGCGCGCGCCGGTTTTGCAATCGCGGTCTCCGCAATTTACGTGACGATGTTTTTCGGGACTGCCAAAGTCATGCTGGGTCAGGGACCAAAGCAGCCCGGCAGCCCACTCAATAATTCGGGCGGCAGATTACAAACAATATATGGCCCACTCGCCCGCAGCGAAGTGTTCGGGCAGGTGCTGATCGTACCGGCAGCGGTCGCGTTCTTCGGTATTGCGGTGGCCGTAGTCATCGCTTCCATGGATCTTGTCGGCAGCACCGCAGTGGTGAATTAAGGAGCTACAAATGCTTTGTCCAGAATGCGGTGAAACCGCACCTCCCGGCCCGCTCGATGTCCGAAAATGTGCGCCCGGTTCGCAAACCCGCAAATCACGCCAGCGCAGCCTGTTATCACGGCTCCGCTTGCTTTTTTCCGCTTCGACCGCGTGAATCCCCTATCCAATTCTAGCTAAGGGCAGGAGACCCATGGATTTCTCGACATCGGTTCGACAACGCGAATGGCGCGGAAAAGTGCGCGCATTCATGGATGAACACGTCCTGCCCGCCGAAGCAGCATATCAGGCGCGCCTGCGGGATACATCCGAAAAGCGGTGGGAGATACCGCCCATAATCGAGGAGCTCAAAGCGCGGGCTTATGCAGAGGGGCTGTGGAACCTGTTTTTGCCGCCGTCGGAGCACGATGTCGAAGATTATTGCGGCGCCGGGCTGAGCAATCTCGAATATGCTCTGTGTGCCGAGGAGATGGGCCGGGTTGGCTTTGCCGCCGAAGCATTCAATTGCTCCGCCCCGGACACGGGCAACATGGAAGTCCTGCATCGATACGGGACTGCAGAACAGAAAGCAGAATGGCTGCGCCCGCTGTTGGATGCAGAGATACGCTCAGCCTTTCTGATGACCGAGCCTGACGTGGCATCTTCCGACGCGACGAATATCCAGACCTCCATCAAACGAGACGGGGATAGCTACGTCATCAATGGGCGCAAGTGGTGGTCGTCCGGCGTGGGCGATCCACGCTGCAAAATTGCCATCGTCATGGGCAAAACCGATCCAGAGGCATTGCCCCATCAGCAGCAGTCGCAAATCCTTGTTCCGCTTGACACCCCCGGCGTCGAAATTGTCCGGATGCTGCCGGTATTCGGCTATGACGGAGCGCCCCATGGTCATGCCGAAGTTTTGCTTCGCAATGTCCGTGTACCGGCATCAAATATCATTCTGGGCGAAGGGCGCGGCTTCGAAATTGCCCAGGGCCGCCTCGGCCCGGGGCGGATACACCATTGCATGCGCGCTATCGGCGCTGCCGAACGCGCGATCGAGAAAATGGCCGACCGATTACTGTCACGAATTGCCTTTGGCAAAAGGCTATCGGAAGAATCGGTTTGGCAGCAGCGGCTGGGCGAAGCGCGAATGGACATCGAGATGACCCGTCTGCTCTGTCTCAAGGCGGCCGACATGATGGACAAAACCGACAGCAAGACCGCCAGGCTTGAAATTGCCATGATCAAGGTCGCCGCGCCGAGGACTGCCTTGCGCGTGCTCGATCACGCGATGCAGGCGCATGGCGCAGGGGGTCTGTCAGATGATTTCGGCTTGGCGGAATCTTATGCCGGAATGCGCGCCTTGCGCATCGCGGATGGCCCCGATGAGGTTCACTTGCGATCGATCGCCCGCGTGGAACTGGGACGGTTCGGGGAAAGAATTTCTGCCTGGCGGAACGCCTGAACCGGGCGGAGGCGCCCATGGTGTGCCAATAGAGCGAGACGGGATACCGGAGCTGATTTCTGTTAAGCGATCTTGCGCCGCTGCAGGCTGGCTGTCAGAACTGTTGCGCCGATGAATAAACCAGGTTCCCCGCCGAATTTGCGCCCTGCCATAGTGCCCGCGATAGTTATTGCAGCCGGCGGCGAGGGATCGCGCATTGGCGGGTCGAAACCCGGCCGCTGCCTGGGGGGCAAGCCCCTGATTACAAGAATGATCGAATGGGCACAGACACATTCCGATTGCGCGGCTATCGCTGTGCGCGATGCGGACCAACTTCCTGGTCTGGACCTTCCGCTTCTGGCCGATCGCGTGGCCGGGATCGGACCGATCGGCGCGCTGGAAAGTGCTTTCCATTTTGCTCTGAATGCGAAGCGCCCCAGGGTGCTGATGATCGGCTGCGACCAGCCATTTCTGCCGGATGATTTGCTGGACCGTCTGGGTTCAGTGATTGATGGCTACGGGGCGGCGATGCCCCAATGCCAGGGTCGTGATCAGCCCATGGCGTGCCTGTGGCGCGTGGATTGTGCGGCGCTGGCAACCTATATCGACAGTGGCGGCCGCGCTTTGCACCGTTTCGCCGAGCAGGTTGGCGCCGTGCGAGCCGAGTGGCTGGCCGGGCCGGATGGATCCCCCTTCGCCAATATCAATGATCCTGCCGCATTGGAAAATGCCGAACGGCGGCTCAAAATTCAAGGGCGGTAACCAGGTCACCCGGATTGAGGGGCTGCGCGTTCGCAACGCAGCGAATCAGCCAGTCCGCCCTTACCAGTGCGCTTTGCGAACCGCTGTCCTGATTACCGAGCGGCACCAGCCCCTGTTCCTCCCACGCGGCGCGAACAAAGGTCTCGCGGTCACCCACCGCCTTCAGCGGCGCACCAAGCGGCATGATACGCCAACGCAGCACATCCGCCAGTGGCTGCCCCTGCAACAGGGCGAGCAGAGGGCGTAGAAACAGCCGCGCAGTCACCATCGCCGAGGTCGGATTGCCCGGAAGCCCCAGCACCAGAGAGCCTTTTGCGCGCCCGAGCCAGACCGGCTTGCCCGGTTTGATCGCCACCTTGGAAAACACCAGTTCCAGCCCGTGCGCCGCGAACATCGGCTTCGCGAAATCGCGTTCGCCGACAGAGGCCCCGCCGGTGACGATGACGAGATCGGCCTGGCCCAGCGCCTCGCCCGCAATCTGTTCGAGCACGGTCAGATTATCCGCCCCGGCATGGCGGGCGGTAATCCTCGCCCCCGCTTCCACGGCCATTGCGGCAACGCCGAAACCTACGCTTTCCGGAATGGCATCTGCCCGCTGATGCGCGCGCCCCGGTGGAGCAAGTTCGTCGCCCGTACTGATGATCGCAACGCGCGGGCGCGCGGCAACCATCAGCGACGCATGATCGGCGGCAGCGGCGGCGATGATGGCGCGGGGGGTCAGGCGTATGCCGGCAGGCAGGATCAATTCGCCGGCCGCAAAATCACTGCCCGCCTGACGGACGTGCCAGCCCGGTCCATATCCTTCGGCAAAGCGGACATGATCACCGGCCCGCTCCGCATATTCCTGCATGATGCAGCGATCAGTGCCGTCGGGCATCGGCGCGCCCGTAAAGATGCGCACCGCCTGGCTGGCACCAACAAGGCCAGCAAACCCTGCGCCCGCGCGCGATTCGCCGATCACCTGCAAAGGATCTCCGGCCCGGGTCGCGGCATTGGCTACGGCATAGCCGTCCATCGCTGCCACGGCGCGGCGCGGCGCAGCACAGC
>JBGSJO010000088.1:0-4375 GCA_041741895.1 Pontixanthobacter sp. | reverse complement strand
GGGTCCAGCGGACGCGCCTGCCAGGCCGCAACTTCTTCGAGCACCGCATCGGTGACGGTCGAGATCAGGTCGGGCGATACTTCGAGACCGTACAACTCACGCAGACAGCTGGTGATCTCACGCGTGCTCATTCCGCGTGCATACATCGCGACGATCTTGTCATCAAAACCAGGAAAGCGGCGCTGGTATTTGCCAATCAGTTGCGGATCGAAGCTGCCGGATCGGTCGCGCGGAATCTGGATGTCGATCTTGCCGTTGTCGGTAAACACAGACTTCTGGCCATAGCCGTTGCGGATATTGCCCGCCTGCTCATCACTGGCCAGATGATGGTCCATCTCGGCATTGAGCGCCCGTTCGGACAGCGCCTTCTTCAACGCATCGAACAGACCTCCCTGGTCAAATGCCGCACTGGCATCGCTGCCAGCAAGCAACTGGTCGAGAAGTTCATTCGGAATACTGGGTGCTTTGCGTCGTGACATAGTGGGTCTCCTTTTTGCCCATTATGCCCGCCCAAACACGAAATTAATGACAGTCCCCGACGGCCTGGTTCGCGATCGCACCGCGCTCAAGAACCGCGAGAAGAACCTCACACGTCCCATCCTGAAACGCCAGTGCAAACAGCGCCTCGATCAGATCGAGCGCCACGTCGAAGCCCTTGATGCCGAGATCGCCAGAATCATCGCCGCCGATCCCCCACTCGCCCGCCGCGATGAAATCCTCACCAGCATCGGCGGCCTTGGCACCCTCACCGCCAACCAGCTCATCGCGACCATGCCTGAGCTGGGAACCCTCGAGAACAAACAGGCAGCATCGCTCGCCGGCCTCGCCCTGGTCGCCCGCCAGTCCGGCCAGTGGAAAGGCAAGAGCTTCATTCGTGGCGGCAGGGCCAATGTCCGGCAAGCGCTTTACATGCCCGCCCTCGTCGCAACCCGCTTCAACCCCGACATCAAGGCCAAATACCAGCAGCTCCGCGCTCAGGGCAAACCAGCCAAAATCGCCTTCACTGCCGTCATGCGAAAACTCATCGTCATCACAAACACGCTGCTCAAAGCAGACAGGCTCTGGGTCAAATCACTCGCTTGACCATCACAGATACTCTAGCCCACGACCCCGGCCGCAGCCAGCACCGCCAGTGTCAGAACATCGGGCGCACTCGCCGTCATCGGAAGAATCTGGACGGGTTTCTCCATTCCGATCAGCATTGGCCCGATGGTGGCATCGCCGGCCAGTTCGCGCAGCAATTTGGCCGACAGATTGGCCGATTGCAGGCCGGGCATCACCAGCACATTGGCCGGGCCTGACAGGCGGCTGAATGGATAAAACGCCATGACCTTGGGATTGAGTGCAGCATCGGGCGCCAATTCGCCTTCATATTCGAAGCCGGGCTCGTCCTGGTCGAGAATTGCCACAGCGCCGCGAATATTATCGAGCCATGTGCCGCTCGGATTGCCGAAAGTGGAATAGGACAGGAACGCCACCCGCGGTTCATGGCCCATGCGCCGCGCGACGGCGGCAGTTTCTCGGGCGATATGCGCCAGTTCTTCCGCACTCGGGCGTTCGTTGATTGTCGTGTCGGCCATGAATGTGGTGTGGTTTTTACCGATCAACATATGGATGCCGAATGGCAGCGCGCCTTCCTTGGCATTCAGCACCATGTTCACTTCACGCGCCGTCTGCGCAAAGGTGCGCGTCAGGCCGGAAATCATCGCATCGCCGTGGCCCAGGGCAACCAGCAATGCAGCAAACACATTGCGTTCCTGATTGACCATCCGGCGCACGTCACGCTCCGTAAAGCCTTTGCGCTGCAGCCGCGTGTAGAGATAATCGACCATCTCCGGAACATATTCGCAATCGGCCGAATTCTGGATCTCGAAATCGCCAGGATTGTCTGCACCGAGCATGTGCAATTTATCCGCAACCGCCTTGGTCCGTCCGACCAGCACCGGGGTGCCATATCCGAAATCACGGAACTGGATCGCGGCGCGCAGCACCACGTCTTCTTCCGCCTCTGCAAACACCACCCGTTTGGGATTGGCCTTGGCGACTTCGTAACTGTTGGTCAGCACCGAAGTTGTCGGGTTGAGCCGCGCCTTGAGCGACAATTTATAGGCGTCGAAATCCGCAATCGGGGCCTTTGCGACACCCGAATCCATCGCCGCCTTGGCCACCGCTGCCGAAACAACCTCCATCAGACGCGGATCGAACGGTGCCGGAATGATGTAATCGGTCCCGAACTTCTGGTTGATACCGTATGCTGCTGCCACTTCGTCCGGCACCCGCTGGCGGGCGAGCGCGGCAATGGCGTGCGCCGCGGCAACCTTCATTTCTTCGTTGATGGTGGTCGCCTGTACATCCAGCGCACCGCGGAAAATGAACGGGAAACCAAGGACATTATTGACCTGGTTGGGATAATCGGAACGGCCAGTGGCGATGATCGCATCGGGACGCACCGCCTTAGCATCGTCGGGCGTAATTTCCGGATCGGGATTGGCCATGGCGAAAATGATCGGGTTCTTGGCCATTTTCTTCACCCATTCCGGCTTCAGCGCGCCCGCCGCCGACAGGCCGAGGAAGATATCCGCGCCGTCCAGCGCTTCTTCCAGCGTGCGCGCCGTGGTCGGCACGGCATGCGCGCTCTTCCACTGGTCGACATTCTCGCGGCCGGGATAGATCGGGCCGGACCGGTCGCACACGATTACGTTTTCATGCGGCACACCGATGGATTTGATCAGCGCGGTACACGCCAGTGCGGCCGCGCCGGCGCCGTTCACGACGATTTTCACATCCTTGAGGTCGCGCCCGGTCAGATGACAGGCATTGATCAGGCCCGCCGCCGAAATAATCGCCGTGCCGTGCTGATCGTCATGCATGACCGGAATGTTCATCCGGTCGCGCAATGCCTGCTCTATGATGAAGCATTCTGGCGCCGCGATATCTTCCAGATTGATCCCGCCGAAGGTCGGCTCCATCAGCGCCACCGCATTAATGAACGCTTCAGGGTCTTCGGTATCCAGTTCGATATCGATCGCATCAACATCGGCGAAGCGTTTGAACAATACCGCCTTGCCTTCCATCACCGGCTTGGCAGCCAGCGCGCCCAGATTGCCCATGCCCAGGATGGCCGTACCGTTGGTAATTACCGCCACCAGATTGGACCGTGCGGTATATTTGGCCGCATTCGCCGGATCATCGGCAATGGCTTGCACCGGTGCAGCAACCCCGGGCGAATAAGCCAGGCTGAGATCGCGCTGGGTTGCCATCGGCTTGGATGCAACAATTTCGATTTTACCCGGCCGGATGGTTTCATGATAAAACAAGGCTTCGCGCGTCGTGAAACCAGTTTGTTTACTCTCAGCCAAGGTAATTACTCCACAATCTAGGGCAGGAACGCGGCTATGCCGTAACCGAGGATCCGGCCAAGTGATAGGGGAAACCTTGCCCGCAGCCCCTTCCCGAATCGGTGACGCTGCGCCTAGGCCAACCTTCATGGATATCGCCAAGGCTAAGGCCCCAACCCCCATGATGCAGCAATATTTCGCGCTCAAGCGCCAGGCCGAAGGGTGCCTGCTGTTTTACCGGATGGGCGATTTCTTCGAATTGTTCTTCGACGATGCGCGGCAAGCCGCCGCAATCCTCGATATCGCGCTGACCAGCCGGGGCGAGCATGACGGGCAGCCGGTGGCGATGTGCGGCGTGCCGGTGCATTCGGCGGAAGCCTATCTGGCGCGGCTGATCAAAGCCGGGTGCCGGGTGGCAATCGCGGAGCAGATCGAAACGCCCGAAGAAGCAAAGAAGCGCGGCGGGTACAAGGCGCTGGTGGCGCGCGATATCGTCCGCTTCGTTACTGCCGGAACCTTGACCGAAGAGGCGCTGCTGGAACCGCGCCGTGCCAACATGCTCGCGGCAATATGCGATCTTCGCGGCACCATCGGCATTGCCGCGTGCGACATTTCGACCGGCCGGATGGAACTGGAAGAATGCACGCCCGAAGGGGTTGGGGCGGCGCTGGCAAGGCTGGGTGCGAGTGAGCTGATCGCGCCCGAGGAATGGGAGAGCGCGCCCGAGGATTCTATCCTGCGTCCGCGGCAAGATTTTGGCAGCGACGAAGGCGAAGCGCGGCTGAAGGCGCTACACGGCGTTGCCACGCTGGACGGTTTCGGAAATTTCACCAGGCCGATGCTGGCAGCAGCTGGCGGGCTGGTGGCCTATCTGGGTCATGTCGGGCGAGGCAATCTGCCGTTCCTCCAGCCGCCGACGGCGCGCACCGGGCAGGCTACGCTGGCAATGGACGAAGCCACGCGAAGCAGCCTCGAAATCCTTGTGTCACAACAGGGCAGCCGTGCAGGCAGCCTGATCGCGGCGGTCGATCGCTGCG
>JBGSJO010000087.1:0-59199 GCA_041741895.1 Pontixanthobacter sp. | reverse complement strand
ATCGTTAACAAAAACGCTAACCCACAGAAAAGCGTCACGTGGCAATTCTCAATCTGGCGTTGGTATTGACATGCCAATTCGGAAATTCGGCTCAAACCCGAATGCTGCGCCTGAGCGTTAACGATTGATGATTTTGCCCTGTAGTGATTGGCAGTCGCGCCTGCCCCAACGCGGGCCTTGCGCAATGACGGACGCGGCCCGCATGTTGCAATCCCCGCTGTGCGCCCCACATCGGCGCTACCCTGTGGGGCCCGGTCCGGTGCCTCTTGACCTTTGCGAACATTTGCGGAACATCCTGATATCATGGCACTGACTCAAATCTCCGTCCGCGGCGCGCGGGAACATAACCTCAAGGGCATTGATATCGATCTGCCGCGCGATGCTCTGATCGTGATTACCGGTCTCAGCGGGTCGGGCAAATCGAGCCTGGCGTTCGATACGATCTATGCGGAAGGCCAGCGGCGCTATGTCGAAAGCCTTTCCGCCTATGCGCGCCAGTTTCTTGAAATGATGCAGAAGCCCGACGTCGAACATATCGACGGGCTTTCTCCCGCGATTTCCATCGAACAGAAGACCACCAGCCGCAATCCGCGATCGACCGTGGCGACTGTTACCGAGATTTACGATTACATGCGGCTGCTGTGGGCGCGGGTGGGCATTCCCTATTCCCCCGCCACCGGCAAGCCGATTGAGGCGCAGATCGTGTCCACCATGGTCGACCGGGTGATGACTCTGCCCGAAGGGACACGACTGTATCTGCTCGCGCCCGTGGTGCGCGGGCGCAAGGGCGAATATCGCCGCGAACTGGCAGAATGGCAGAAAGCCGGCTTCACCCGCGTGCGGATCGACGGCGAACTCTATCCGATCGAAGAAGCGCCCGCGCTCGACAAGAAGCTGAAACACGATATCGAAGTGGTGGTCGACCGGCTGGCGGTGAAACCTGGCCTCGAAACCCGGCTGGCCGACAGTTTCGAAACCGCACTGAAGCTGGCCGAGGGGCTGGCCTATGTCGATCTGGCGGATGGCGTGGTGCCGGGGCGGGAGGACGAGGACGCGTCGGGCGGCCAGATGAAAGGCACGGGCATCCCCGCCAACCGGATCGTGTTTTCGGAGAAATTCGCCTGCCCCGTCAGCGGGTTCACGATCGAGGAAATCGAACCGCGCCTGTTCAGCTTCAACGCGCCGCAGGGCGCCTGCCCGACGTGCGACGGCTTGGGCGAGAAGCAATTGTTCGACCCGCAGCTGGTGGTGCCGAACGAGGCGTTGACGCTCAAGCAAGGGGCGGTGGTGCCGTGGGCCAAATCGAACCCGCCGTCGCCCTATTACATGCAGGTGCTGGGATCGCTGGCGAAGGCGTATGATTTCGACCTGACCACGCCGTGGAACGCGCTGGAGGAAGACCAGCGGATGATCATCCTCCACGGCACGGGCGGTATGCCGGTGCCGCTGACATTCAAGGACGGGCGCAAGACCTACACCGTCAACAAGGCGTTCGAAGGGGTGATCGGCAACCTCAATCGCCGCCTGCTGCAGACCGAGAGCAATTGGATGCGGGAGGAGCTGAGCAAATACCAGACCAGCCAGCCGTGCGAGACGTGCCATGGTGCGCGGCTCAACCCCAAGGCGCTGGCGGTGAAGATCATCGGCTGCGATATCGCCTCGCCTACCCGCATGTCGGTCGCCGATGCAAAGCAATGGTTCCTCGCGCTGGACGGGCAGCTGACTGCGCAGCAAAGCCAGATCGCCGCTGCGATCCTCAAGGAGATCAACGAACGGCTGGGCTTCCTCGACAATGTCGGGCTCGATTACCTCAACCTCAACCGCACGTCCGGCACGCTGTCGGGCGGGGAAAGCCAGCGCATCCGCCTCGCCAGCCAGATCGGCAGCGGGCTGTCGGGCGTGCTCTATGTGCTCGACGAACCCAGCATCGGGCTACACCAGAAGGACAACGACCGGTTGCTGGAAACGTTGAAGCGGCTGCGGGATTTGGGCAACACGGTGATCGTGGTGGAGCATGACGAGGACGCGATCCGGCAGGCGGATCATGTCGTCGATCTCGGCCCCGGCGCGGGTATCCACGGCGGCGAAGTGGTGGCGGAAGGCACGCTGAAACAGGTGCTCAAGGTCAAGCGCAGCCTGACCGCGCAATATCTCAACGGCACCCGCCGGATCGAGATTCCGGGCACCCGCCGCAAGGGCAACGGCCACAAGCTAACCGTCCACGGCGCGCGGGCGAACAATCTGCGCAATGTGACCGCCAGCATCCCGCTGGGCACCTTCACCTGCATCACCGGCGTTTCGGGCAGCGGCAAGTCCAGCTTTACCGTTGATACGTTGCACGCGGGCGCGGCGCGGGCGCTCAACGGCGCGCGGGTGATCGCCGGGCCGCATGACAAGATCACCGGGCTCGAATTTTGCGACAAGGTGATCGAGATCGACCAGTCGCCCATCGGCCGCACCCCGCGATCCAACCCCGCGACCTATACCGGCGCATTTACCCAAATCCGCGATTGGTTCGCCGGCCTGCCGGAAAGCCAGGCGCGCGGCTACAAACCCGGGCGGTTCAGCTTCAACGTCAAGGGCGGCCGGTGCGAGGCGTGCCAGGGCGACGGGCTGATCAAGATCGAAATGCATTTCCTGCCCGATGTCTATGTCACCTGCGAACAATGCCACGGCAAACGCTATAATCGCGAAACGCTGGAGGTGAAATTCAAGGGCCTCAGCATCGCTGACGTGCTCGACATGACGATCGAGGAGGCGGAGGGGTTCTTCAAGGCGGTCCCCGGCATCCGCGACAAGATGCATATGCTGAACGAGGTCGGGCTCGGCTATATCAAGGTCGGCCAGCAGGCGACCACGCTAAGCGGGGGGGAGGCGCAGAGGGTCAAGCTGGCGAAGGAACTCAGCAAGCGATCCACCGGGCAGACGCTGTATATCCTCGATGAACCGACCACCGGCCTCCATTTCGAGGATGTCCGCAAATTGCTCGAAGTGCTGCAACGGCTGGTCGACCAGGGCAATTCCGTGGTGGTGATCGAACACAATCTGGATGTGATCAAGGTGGCCGACTGGATCATCGATCTCGGCCCCGGCGGCGGGGTGCGCGGAGGCGAAGTGGTGGCGGCGGGCACGCCGGAACAGGTCGCGGCCGAACCGCGCAGCTTCACCGGCGGCTATCTGAAGGATATGCTGGCGAAACAGCCCGCTTCCTCTAAACCCGCCCCCGCCGGAAAAGCCCCCGTCGGTAAAGCGTCAGCCAAAGCCGCCGCGCCAACCGCTTGATCGGACCTGCCAAATAGCGTAAGTTCTCGCCGTGGGTTGCGCCTGGGGGGAGATACCCATGCCGTACAGACATGCGCATTATTTCGTCGGCTTCGTCCTGCTGGTCACTGTGGCCGGTTTCTGGGCGAGTTACTTCACCCGCATCGGCGGGGTTCCGCTGGCGTTCCATGTCCATGCCTTTTCCGCGACCAGCTGGCTGCTGCTGCTGATCGTGCAGAGCCTGACGATCCAGAACCGCCAGGCCGGGTTTCACCGCCTGATGGGCCGTGCCAGCTTCGCGCTGTTCCCGCTGCTCATCGCGGGTTTCGTGATGATCATCAACGTATCTGCTCAGCGGTATGCGGCGGCGGAAAGCCCGTTCATAACCGCGCTCGGTCCGGCGTTCGGGATCGGGATGGTGGTGGCCATCGCCGCCTATCTGGTGCTGTTTTACGGCGCGCTGCGGTATCGCGCGAATATCCGGCTGCACGCGGGCTATATGCTGGCGACTCCGCTGATCCTGTTTGAATCCCCCTTCAGCCGGATGATGGACCAGTTCTTCCCGTGGATGAACTTCATCGGCAGCGACGGCCCGCGCGAAGTGCTCGACACCATCGTGATCAGCGACGGGATGGTGGCCCTGTTCGCACTGGCGATATACGCCCGCGACCGCCGCCACGGCGCCCCCTGGTTGATCGCGGCGGGCTTCGTGCTTTTCCAGGCCTTCGCCATGTTCACCGCGAGCGGTTGGCCGCTGCTGGACGAAGCCTTCACCGCCTATGCCATGGTCCCGCCCGCCGCGACGATCATGGCCGGAGTGCTCGCCGCCGCCGCGACCGGCTGGGCCGGATGGCAGAGGGGGAAGAGGGTCAGGCCGGCGAAGGCGTCTGCTGCGGCGGGGTGAAGGGCGGGGCGGTAAGTCCCAGATCCTCCCCGATCCGAGGAGGGGAACCATGCCCGCACGGTGGAAGGGCAGGCACCGCATCCGCCAACCTGACTGTTTGCGCCGCCCTCGGCGGTGGAATGGGTTGATCACGCAAAGGCGCAAAGGCGCGAAGATTGGCGCGGAAGCTGGCTCCAACCATACCCGCGGTGACGATCATGACCGAAGTGCTGATCGCCGCCGCGCCCGGCTGGGCCGGATGACAGAGGGGGAAGAAGGTCTGGTCGGCTGCTGCTGCGGCCGGTGATAGGCGGGGCGGGGAGGGAATTAAGTATACTCCCCAGAATTCCAAGCTCGCCGAAATCCACCCCGCCACCCATCCCGGCGCGAAGCTGGTGCGCGACCGCGCCATGCTCGATGCAGCACTTGAAGCCGAAGGGGCAGATGACGAGATATAGCGAAGAAACTTGATGTGCAGGATAAGCCAACCGGCTCTCTCCCATTGCTTCTTCAATCATATTGCCAATCCTCTGCGCGGTTTCGACGACCTGTCTATCGTCCAGATGCGTATAGCGCGCCGTGGTGGTAACATCGGTATGACCGAGCAGCTTGCTGATCATCGAGAGCGTCTCGGATTTTGCCGCCGCATGGCTGGCAAAGCTGTGCCGCAGATCATGGAGCCGCACATCGTTCAATCCCGAGTCCCTTCGAACCTCATTCCAGAATGACCCTATGTCGGTTAGGCGCCTTCAAGTTTTGGGATTCTAGGACTCCTCAGGGTGCTTAGAGTGCAGGATCGAGTAGGCCTCATCGCCTAACCAGACTGTGCGCCAGGGCAAAATTATCAATCGTTAACGCTCAGGCGCAGCATTCGGGTTTGAGCCGAATTTCCGAATTGGCATGTCAATACCAACGCCAGATTGAGAATTGCCACGTGACGCTTTTCTGTGGGTTAGCGATTTTGTTAACGATTGATGATTCCGCCCTGGACCCGCGACAAAATGGCGGAATTCCTGCGCGAGCTGGCGGGTTGTATACCCGTCCGCCGGATGCGAAATCAGGGCGCTGTTACTGGTTTAGGCAATGGGCCATGGGCCTGTCCCCATGAAGCATCACGCGTCTATCGCGGTCAGATGGAATAACAGAACAGTTTCAGGGTGCGACAGGGGCAGCTGCATTCCTATCTTCATCAATGCCTCCCCCGAAAATATGCTGCCATCTTCGGTCAAATCAAGCGCTTCGATAATGGACGGCGGTTTGATGGCGCGCCAGCGTTCGGGCCATACCAATTTGAGCCGATATCTTGCCGATGGCTCAAGCCCGTCAAATGCCAGCCGGGCCGGCAACGTGCTGTTTTGCCCGGTAAGATAGGCCAATGAAAAAAGCGCTTCACGCCGGTCTGGCGCGACAATACCAAAACCGTTCAGATATTCCGGTGTGTCCAGGCGGTAGTGATCCCCGGAATGCAGTAGATCGCGGTGGCTTTTATAGAGCGTGATCGCCGATTTCAAAATGGCCAGATCTTCGTCCGGCTCGGTTAGCAGGTTTAATTCTGCCCCCATATGCCCCATCAATGCGGTGGCCGTGCGCATCGGCATGGATAATGTGCGCCCGGTAATGTGGCAATTCTTCGGCCCGACATGGGAGCCGATTACATTCAGCGGCAGAAAATAACTTGCGCCCCGCTGAATGGCCTGCCGATCGAGCGCGTCATTGCTGTCCGATGTCCAGACCCGGTCGGTATGCGCCAGAATACCCATATCTGCCCGGCCGCCGCCCGATGCACAGCTTTCAATTTCCACGCCGGGATGCTTGGCGCGAATGCGGTCAATCAGGTCATATAGAGCCTGCACCTGCGCATGGGCGCGTGGGCGGCCCTGATTATCGCCGGGATGATTGAGGTCCCGGTTCATATCCCATTTTATGTAGCTGATATCATGATCGTTCAGGACCGCGTCGATCTGATCGAACAGATAGTCCGAAACTTCGCGCCGCGATATATCGAGAACATATTGATGCCTGAACGGTATCTGCGGGACCGTTTCAACTTCCAGCACCCAATCAGGATGTGCGCGATACAGATCGCTATCAGGATTGACCATTTCAGGTTCGAACCAGATGCCCATTTCCATCCCAAGGCCCGTCACATGGTCAGTGAGTGGTCCCAGGCCGCCGGGATAAACGGAATCCGACACGGTCCAATCGCCGAGGCCGGATGTATCGTCGCGGCGCGAACCAAACCAGCCATCATCCAACACAAAACGTTCAATGCCGACTTCCGCAGCCTTGTCGGCGATCATTTTTAGCTGTTCAAGATCATGGTTAAAATAGACCGCTTCCCAGCTATTGTAATGCACCGGCCGGGGCCGTTGACGCACCGCCTGGCGAAGCAATTTTTCACGCACATGGCGGTGGAAGTGGCGGCTTAGCGCCGACAGGCCTTGTCCGCTATAGCCGGCCACAATGCTCGGGCTGGTAAAGGTCTCGCCCCTTTTCAAGCGTATCTCGCCAGGGAACAAGGCGCACCCCATGGACGCGAATATGCGGCCATCGCTTAGCGTATCAACGCGGATCTGGTGGTTGCCACTCCATGCGAGATGCAGGCCGAAAGCCTCACCCGATTGTTCGCGCGTAGTCCCATCACAGAGTATGATCGCGGGAAAGCTGTCGTGCGATGTTCGGCCACGTTTGTTTTCCCGCATATATGTGCCCGAAAAACGCTCCAGCCGCTCGCGTCTGAATTCCCCTGACCAGCGCCCTGAAAAACCTATTAGTTCGGTCATGGACGGGGGAATGGGCAAACATGCCGTCGCCATATTGTCCAGGGCAAGCGGTTCGTCCCCTTCATTGGTCACAGCCGATGAAAACTGGATGATCCCCGTGTCAGGATCGCAATCTATCCGATATTGAATCGCCAGCCGGGTCTTTGAACAGCGCGCGTCGATCACGGCATGGTAATCACCACGTTGCGTATTCTCTGTCAGGAATAGGCTGGCCCAGTCGCACCCTTGCCGATGGGCCGAAAAGCCGCATGGCCCTGACAAGCCAATTCCCGGCTCCAGAGAAAAAGATGGTATGATGCTGATATTCTCGTTGCCATGTGCGCCCTGGCGTGTTGACAAATATGCGATTTCATCGAAGCCGACATTCGCGGATAATCGCTTGCCCCAATAGGCAACGCTGGGTGGGCTTCCAATAGGGCAGGTTAATATGAGGGTCGTTTCCCCTGCATCGAAACGGATATGATCCATGCGTTCTCTCACATCGCGCGCGCCCTAACCTCTGCGCATTCCAATTGGATACTTGCGTTTCGGGAAAAGGAAAGTACTTTCACTGGTTTAATCCTATTAATAATATTTTTATAAACTCTGCGGTCGGATGAGGGAGAAAATTCAATGTTTCAAAATGCGGGATCAGCCGTGCAGCTGTCGGTATTTTTTGGCCTTATGATTTTGACTGCAGTGGTGGTTTGGTGGAAAGTTAGCCGCGATCAAAAACGTGCCGGCCTTAGCGGAAACAGCGACAAGGACATCTTCCTCGCCGGAGGAGGGCTGAGCTGGTTTTTTGTTGCTGGCGCGATCACCCTGACCAATCTTTCAACCGATCAGCTTGTCGGCATGAACGGAAACCAGATGCTCTTGCTGGCATGGTGGGAAATTGCCGGATTTGCCGGATTGCTGATTCTGGCCTTCGTTTTTGTTCCGCTTTACTACCGCAACAAATGCACGACCGTGACCGAACTTCTTGAAAGAAGATATAAGGGTGGCAGCATCCGAACGGTCATCTCTGCCTTGTTCCTGACCGGTAACGCGCTGATCTATTTACCAGCCGTCATATATAGCGGCGCTCTGTTCATGCAGTCCCTGTTCGGCGTTGATATTCCGGTAATCGCCATCGCCACGATTTTTGCGGCGGTCGGAGCAGCCTATGCCATCTTGGGCGGCCTGCGGGCGATTGCTGTGCTGGACACTTATGCGGGCATCGGTATCTTGGCTCTGGCTCTGGCAGTTGTATTTCTGGCCTTGCAGGCGGTGAATTTCGACATTGTGACAGATGTTCCCACCGAGAGAATTTCGATGATTGGCTCCAATTTCTCGCCGATACCCTTTCACACATTGTTCACTGGCATGGTGTTTATCCAGATATTTTACTGGGGCACCAATCAGAATATAACCCAGAAAGCGCTGGCGGCACCTACGGTCAGAGAAGCACAAAAGGGGGTGATGGCCGCAGCTATCATCCGCATATTGATCGTGCCCCCGATCGTGGTGGTGCCTGGCGTGGTCGCTTTCAAGCTCTTTGGCGATGTGGATGATCGTGCTTATGGGATGTTGGTCGGGCAGGTATTGCCATCCTGGACCAGCGGGATTTTTGCGGCCATGATCGCGGCGGCCGTTTTGACTACATTTTCCGCGGTGCTGAATGCAACAGTTACGCTGTACACTGTTGATATACATCATAAATTTATAAATAAAGCTGCCAGTGCGCGACGGCTGAACTGGATTGTGGGCATCGCTGCCACCATATTGGCTATTGCCCTGGTCCCGATTTATGCCAGCGCAACCAGCATCATTAATCTCCTTCAGGAACTGAACGGCTTGCTGTCCATGCCAATCTTGTCGGCCTTTATCGCCGGACTTCTGTTTCGCAATGTGGATGCACGAGCAGCCGTCGCCGGTCTGGTTTGGGGCTTCGCTTCCTATGCGGTTCACAATTTCATATTGTACAAACCCAATGATGCCTTTGGCGGCCTGACTTATTATCAGCATTGGGGCATGCCCTGGCTGCATTATATTGATGTGATGGTGATTGTGCTGTTCACATCCATAGTGATCGCGCTGTCGGTCAACCGCGTTGTTTTTGGAAACCGTGCAACATTCATTTTCAGCAAAGCGGGTCGCGCAATCCGCTCGGCAGAAAGGGAAATGCCTGGTGCGGCGGGTGCCGTTATATAGTCATGCACCTGTTTTCACGATATAATTCGGGACTTTAATGCAAATGAGCAATACGCAAAATAGTGATCGCTTCAGGCAGATTGTTGCCGACGTGCCGTTCATCGCCATCTTACGCGGTGTTTGCCCTGATGAAGTTGTCGCAGTCGCACAGTCGATACGCGATGCAGGCATTAGGATTATCGAGGTGCCGCTGAATTCGCCCGATCCATTCACGTCGATCGCGAAACTCAGTGCGCACTTTGGCAGTGACACAATCATAGGTGCTGGAACCGTGCTGGACCCTGCTGATGTAGCGCGATGCCGTGAAGCGGGCGCGCAAATCATCGTGTCTCCCAACATGAATGCGGCGGTGGTGAAGGCAACTATTTCATCGGGCATGATATCGGCGCCAGGCTGCTTTACGCCAAGTGAAGCTTTTGCGGCACTTGATGCAGGCGCCCATGCAATAAAATTGTTTCCCGGTGAAATGATATCTGCGGCGGGAGTTAAAGCGATCCGCGCGGTTTTGCCTAAAGACGCAATCGTATTGGTGGTGGGCGGCGTTTCCTCGGAAACCGTGGGTCAGTATCGCGAAGCCGGTGCCGATGGGTTCGGGATTGGCGGAGCAGTCTACCGGGCAGGTTATTCGCCAGAAATCGCGGGGAAAAATGCCGCTCGGTTTGTTGATGCCCTTAGAGGAACTGCCTGAAAAACAGTTAGATATCGTTTGGAACTTTAACCTGTCCGGTCAACAGTTTCTGTGCCTCGCTCAGTAGCGCGTACATCGCCTCGCGGGCACCTTGCGCATCACCAATCCTGATTGCATTTGCAATAGCCGCATGGTCTTCAACATTTGCCAAGGGAACACCCTTGGTGCGATTGGTCACGCGAATGGAAATATGTAATGCGACATCAATGGTGTGGCGCATGTTGATGACAAACCGGTTGCCGCTCGCGAGCAGTATGGCGACGTGAAATGCGACATCGGCAGCCAGAGGATCATCCTCTCCATCTTCGGCGGCGCGCATCCGGTCGAGTGCTTTGAAAATAGCTTCTATATCCTCCAGGTTTCCTCGTTTCGCCGCCAGCGCCGCAGCGTTGGGTTCAATTCCAATGCGAAAGTCGATGAACTCCCGGATAAGTGGGACTGTGTTCGATTTTACATGCAAGAACCAGTCAAGCACGTCGGGATCGGACAGGTTCCAGTTAATTTGATCCTGAATAATACTGCCGACGCTGGCGCGGGAGGTTACAAGACCTTTTGCATGCAGTGTCTTGACAGCCTCTCTCATGACCGTGCGGCTTGCATTGAATTCGACGCATAGATCGGCAATTTGAAACACTGATTTTGGTGCATATTCTCCGGCTACAATCGCACGGCCCAAAGTTTGGACCACCCGTTCGGTCAAATTACCTGATGCTGTTCGTGCCAAATCACCACCCTCAAAGAACTCACTGGAGGCCCTTATCGCAAATATTCTCCTGCAGTCCAGTCACGCCGACCCTGTAAACCAGCAGAGAACCGGCCAGTGGCTGCCTGGCGAGCGCTTTGGCGTCCAGATCAACGCGCGCGCTAGTAATGCAGAGCAGGTCAAGATCCGGCCCGGCGAATGTCACGCAGCTGGGCTGGCTAACCGGCAGGGATAAACGCCTGTCGATAGTTCCGTCTGGCCGATAGCGGACAATTTCACTGGCACCCCATTGTGCGTTCCAGAGACAATTTTCCGAATCCACGCAGCTACCGTCAGGATGGATACCAATCGGCGTTTTGGCAAACACAGATCGTTGTCCAACAGGGCCCTTTTCCGGATCGAACGGATAGGACCAAATGGCATTTTCAGGGGAGTCGGCAAAATACATGACCTTGCCATCTTTGCTCCAGCAAAGGCTGTTGGGAATTCGGATATTGTCCAAGTGCGAACTAGCCTGCCCCAATCCTTCATACCGCCAAAGAGACCCCAAGGGCGCGCCAGGGGATTCGGCCATGCTGCCCGCCCAGAAAAATCCCCGGGCATCGACGCGTCCGTCATTCAATCGCAGATGATCCATGCCCTTCGTAACCGGTGCCAGCATATCGAAAAACGGTTCAATTACTGAAAAGCGGGCAAATCCGTTCTCGAATGCGCCCAGAAAAACATCCGAATCCGGTGTCAGCGCGAAGCTCCCCAGTCGTTCCGGCAAGTCGAAACAAACTGCGGGTGCGTCGCTTAAATCCCACTGCCAAAAGCGGCTGGATTCAATGTCGGTCCATTGTAATTTGCCAGTCCGGTGATCCCACAATACGCACTCCCCGAGAAGATTTTGAGTGGGGCAGATTTTGTCCGGCATGGTCATTGTTCTGATGTCTGCATTTTCAGGTATAATTTGAAAAGACCGATCAGGGCGGCCTGATTTCCATCATGTTGCTGGCTTGAAATATCAAATTCATTCAATGCAGTTGCATAGAGATCTGTCAGATGTCCCGAACCAACCAATTCCACGGAGGTGATTTTGGAGCCGGGGGTGTCAAGCAGGGCAATTGCCGATTTTATTTCGCATCCCACGGCCAACCCGGCCAGGAAACTGTCAGCTTCCCTGGCTTGCAGTTCGCCAGTTATCTGCGTGCTACGGACGGTGAAGAGCAGAGATTCCAGGCCAGCAGCGGCTGCGCGTGCCACTTGAACCCCCTGAATGAAATCCGTCCCAACTGCCGCCTTCACTGGCCGTTTGGGGTTCAGCAATATGCTGTGTTTGCCAATCAGATCGAGCAGTTCGCCGGTCAAGGCAGTATGGAAATTGGCGATTTGGCCATTTTGGGTTCGGACCCATTTACTGTGGGTACCGGGTAAACAAAGTATCTTGTCGGATTTATCGACCACTCCAAAAACTTGGACTTCCTCACCGCGCATGACATCTGCCAAATTGTCGCAGCGCGTGGTGGCAAGCCCCGGCACGATCAGAAATTTGAAGCCACGGGCCTCAAAACGGATCAAGCCAGATAATAGATCATCAAGCCTTGCCGGTGTCGGTACATATTCCGTCACCCGCCAACCAATATTGGATCCAACCATTCCGGTCATGATGACCGGAACATTCGGGCTGGCGGAAAGCCATTCGCCAATATTGTCGAAACATGCCTGTTCAATATTTCGGCTTCCATCCAGCTGGCCGATACCCGGGCCACTGCGATGATCGATCAGACTTGCGTCAGCTGCAACCAGTGAAAAACGTGCGTTGCTGGTCCCCCAGTCAATCGCGATGAAGGCTGGCTGCGCTGACATTGCTCTAATGCGATTCCCGCGTCACGGTTGAGCCACTTTTGCCAACCAGAAAATCAAGGTCACAACCATGCTCGGCCTGCATTACGTGGTTCACATGCAAATTTGCATAACCGCGTTCGCTGTTTGGCGGGGTCGGCGGCGGTGGCAATGCCTTTTTACGGGCCTCCATTTCGTCAGCGCCGATCATAAGGTCAAGCGTCCGGCCCGGACCATCCAGCCGGATCACATCGCCATTTCGCACCAGCGCCAGAGGACCGCCCAGATGGGATTCCGGCGATACATGCAGGACAACGGTGCCATAGGCCGTGCCGCTCATCCGCGCGTCTGATATTCTGACCATGTCGCGTATGCCGATTTCCAGCAGTTTCTTAGGCAGCGGCATATTGCCGACCTCCGGCATGCCGGGATACCCTTTGGGCCCGCATTGCTTGAGGACCAATATGGATTCCGGCGAAACATCGAGGTCGGGATCGTCAATGCGGGCCTTGAAATCTTCAATCGATTCAAAGACAACGGCTGGTCCTTCATGGGTCAGCAATTCGGGGGTCGCCGCATTGGGTTTGATGATCGCCCCGCCCGGAGCAAGATTGCCCTTCAGTACCCAGGTGCCCGAAGATGCCTGCACGGGGTTATCGAGCGGGCGAATGACGTCGTCATTAAAACACTCGCCGGCCGCCGCAATTTCACCAATGGTCTGGCCGCTGACAGTCAGCGCGCCTGGCCGAAGCCATTTTGCGATTCGATTCATCACCGCTGGCATCCCGCCAGCGTAATCGAAATCTTCCATCAGAAATTCTCCTGACGGAAGAAGGTTGGTCAGCAAGGGAACTTCGCGCGACAAATCATCAAAATCGGACAGTTGCAACTCGATGCCGCAACGCCCGGCAAGCGCCAATAAATGCACGACTGCGTTGGTTGATCCACCGATTGCCGTGTGCACCAATATCGCATTTTCAAACGCTTCGCGCGTCAGGAAAGTGGATAATGGCTTGTCTTGTTCTACGAGGCCGACAATTGTCCGTCCGGCAATATGAGCCAGAGTCCGGCGGCGGGCATCGACTGCCGGGATGGACGCGTTGCCGGCAAGCGCCACACCCAGCGCCTCACACAGACTGCCAATGGTTGAGGCAGTGCCCATGGTGTTACACACCCCGGCACTGCGCGACATGCCTGCTTCGGCTTGATAAAACGCCTCTTCACTTATTTCGCCTGCTCGGGCCGCTTCGCTCAATCGCCAGACATCGGTTCCAGAACCTATCGTCTGGCCGCGGAATTTTCCGTTCAACATTGGCCCGGATGAAACCACAATCGTAGGCAAATCTACGGAAGCCGCTCCCATGAGCTGCCCCGGCGTGGTCTTGTCGCATCCGCCCAGCAACACCACGCCGTCAATGGCATAGCCGCGCACTGCCTCTTCGACATCCATTGCCAGAAGGTTTCTGAAGAGCATTGCCGTAGGCCGTATCTGGGTTTCACCAAGTGAAGACACCGGAAATTCCAGCGGAACTCCGCCAGCTTGCCAGACACCGCGCTTTACATGTTCCGCCAATATCCGAAGATGCGCGTTGCAGGGCGTCAATTCCGACCAGGTGTTGCACAGGCCGATGATCGGACGGCCATCAAAGCTGTCATCGGGCAGGCCTTCGCTCTTCATCCAGCTGCGATGAATAAAGCCGTCGCGGTCACGCTTGCCATATACGGCCGCGCTGCGCCGGGTCTTGCCCTCAGTCATTCATATTCCCTTCCACTTTGGTGCAATCGGCCCCAAAATTTTGTCCTAGCCCTTCGATTGCAAAAGTAAATCATATTGATAGGATTATTGCAAAGCCGGGACGAGTTTCGTAAACGCACATTATATCTCGCGAAATGGTGGTGTTTCGTTAGGGTAAAATCGAAGGAAACTCTCGGTGCAATCTAAGAAAATTGCCATAGTCGGCTTCGGGAAAATCGCGAAGGAGCAACATTTTCCATCCATTGCCGAAACTGCGGGACTTGAACTGGTCGCGACCGTCAGCCGCCGGGGCGAAGCGCCTGCCGGTGTCCCGTCATTCCCGTCTATTAATGCATTGGCAGCCAGTGACATAGCGATTGACGCCGCCGTGCTGTGCACGCCGCCGGAGGGACGTTCGGAAACGGCAAGATTGTGCGTGGATCATGGCTGGGACATCTTATTGGAAAAGCCACCAGGTATTAGCGTCCAGGACGTCAGGCAACTGCATGACGATGTCTCGAAAGCAGGTCGGATATTGTTCACGACCTGGCATTCCCAATATAATGCTGCGGTAGATGGAGCAGCGCAAAGACTTGCCTCTCAGGACATTGTTTCGATGCACATCGATTGGCGCGAGGACGTTCGCAAATGGCATCCGGGGCAAGACTGGATTTGGGAAGCAGGCGGGTTTGGGGTGTTTGATCCGGGGATCAATGGGCTTTCAATAGCAACGAAAATTATGCCAAGTCCTTTCTCAGTAAAACATGCAAAACTAACGATCGCGAGCAATCATCGATCACCCATCGCTGCAGAAATTCAGTTTACAGATCAAATTTCCGCGCATTTTGACTGGAGGGAGCCGAGCGACGAATGCTGGAAGATTACGGTCCGAACAACCCTTGAAACACTTGTTCTTGACAAAGGGGGAAGCGAATTATGGGTGGATGGACAGTTGAAAATTGCCGCGCCATCCCAGGAATACAGGCACATCTACGCCCGTTTCCTGAAGCTCATACAAACGCGCGAAAGCCATGTCGATCTGGCCCCGTTGGAATTGGTCGAACAGGCATTTCGGATTGGCGAAATCTGCCAGACTGAACCCTTTCAGTCCTGATTTGCCGGCCGGCCGGATGTCTTCCATTATCACAAATGGCACCAATTTGAGGCCATGCTTCACCGCCTGAAATCCGGGTCATTTTCAGATAGGGCTTCCCCCCGATAATACCTTGGCCGGACGAGTACCTTGGCGTGAAGGCATCGAAGTTCACGGACGCGCAGAAGATTTTATTCATCACGCAGGGCGAGGAATGAGCCCCGATGGCGAAAATCTGCCGCAAAGGGAGGGATCGGCCAGGCGAGCCAATTCATCTGAAAGAAGCGGTACGCAATGGTGTTGCCATCGGTATCCGGCGGCGCCGCGAGGCTGAGAATGAGAATGGCCGGCTGACAAGGATTGTGGCGGATATGACTTTCGATCGCGGGATACGGCAGGTTGTTATCGGGCGAAAGCTTTGAGGCCGGATCGGAAACGCGAGATTAGGCAGGTATCCCCCAGATGATGCCTGCAAACTCCACCAATGAGACCGGCCCACCGGACCTGGATGATGCGCAAAGCACCAGGCCCGCCGGGGCAAGGCTGGCTTGCAATGCAACCTGACCCGGAATCTTGTGATTTCTCTCAGTAAATCAGAGTGTGACACTAAACCCTACAGCTGCAATCAGACCGCTAATCGCATTAATCCCATTAATATGATTTAGCCTTGATAAAAGATTTGTGCCTGCTAATGTGCCGGGACTTTCAATCCATTTCGGGTGTGAGCGAGATGGGCTGCGGGCGGGGCCGATTCCGAAAGTTGGAATGTCGGCATTAATTCAAGCATCGATTCCAGAAGTCACTGGAACAGGGTGCAGTCATAAAAAGAAGCATGGGAGAGAACATAATGCGTTTTAGATCACAGCTATTGCTGGGTGCCACATTCGGCATCCTGCTAACCACCTCGGCACATGCGCAGACCAATCCCGATGAAGGCATCGCAAGCGAAGCCGAGGACGTGATTGTCGTTACTGGGATCCGGGGCAGCTTGACCAATTCGGCTGCGATCAAGCGTAATTCGAACGCCATTGTGGATGCTATCAGCACCGAAGATCTTGGCAAATTTCCAGATTCAAACGTCGCGGAATCGCTGCAGCGGATCCCGGGTGTTGCCATCGATAGAAGCAGCGGCGAAGGCCGCTTCGTGACAGTGCGCGGTTTCGGCCCGGCTTTTAACACCGTTCTGGTAAACGGACGCACATTCGCCAGCGACAACCAGGGGCGCGAGTTCAGTTTCGACTTGCTGGCGGCCGAACTCATCAGCGGCGCGGAAGTTTACAAAAGCTCGCAGGCGCGGCTTCAGGATGGCGGCATCGGTGCAACATTGAATGTCAAGACGCCGCGTCCACTGGACCTGGGCGAATTTCAGGCGGTCTTTTCCGGGAAAGCGCTGTACGAGCGTAACAGCAAGGATGTGACGCCGCAGGTCTTTGGTCTGGTCAGCGACACCTTTGCCAATGGCACTATCGGCCTGCTGGCGTCGGTATCTTACCAGAAACGCGATTCGGAAATCCGCTTTACCCAGAACCGCGGTTATCTGCCCGGCACTTTAGTCGGGCCAGAAGGGGCGCGGCTGTTTGAAGATGGTGTATTTGCTCCGCGAAACCAGGATACTGGCCGGGATACCCAAAGCCGCGAGCGGATCGGATTCAACGCCACAGCTCAGTACCAACCCTCTGAGCAGCTTACCTTTACCGTCGATGGGCTTTACAATCAGTTTGACGTTGAATCCCGCGTGGAATCGCTGGGCGCATGGTTTGAACCATCAAGCTACACGGCGGCCGAAATCGATGATAACCGGACGGTCACATCATTGACCACCAACGGTAATGCCGATTTCATCCAGACTTCGAACAACCGCTTCGTCAAGACACGGGCAGTGGGCGGCAATGTGGAATGGCAGCCCAACAGTAATCTGACCGTCAAGGCAGACGTTTCCTGGTCGCGCGCCACCGATGACGCTGGCGGCAAGAACTATTTTGCGGTTATCGGGGTTCCCAGCCAATATAGTTTTGAGCAAGCAGTGGGCAGCGGGTTCCCGTCGGTGAACAACTTCTCGTCCGATCTGACCAATCCCAACCTTGGCCGCACCCACATTGCCCTACGCACCGGCAACGATGAAGCCGAGCGCATTCTGGAATACAAGCTCGATTCTGAATGGAAGTCAGACGGCGGTGCGCTCGATGTGATCCGTTTTGGTCTGGTCAATACCAAGCGCAAGAAAAGCAGCCAGACAATCGCAACCGACCCCAACACGCTGTGCCTCTATTGCGGATATAACGAACTCGCTGATCCATCGCTGTTAAGTCCGGTCAATCTGCAAGGTTTCGGCGGGGGTAGTGGCTCGGTTCCGACCAATTTCCAGGGCTTCGATATCGAGGAATATCTTGCCTTCCTGGAAAGCCCGGCCCAGGCGGCTGCGCGCGATGCCGCCCGCGGACTTGCTCCTGGAACCACAGCGGCGCTGCTGGCCGCGACCAACGGCTTTGCGGCCACGGTTCAGCCCAACTCGTTCTCCATCACGGAAGATGTCTATGCCGGGTATCTGGACGCGGACTTTGTCGGCGAACTGGGATCCATGCCGTGGGTCATCAACATCGGCGCGCGCTATGTGCACACCGAACTTTCGGCAAGTGGCCGCCAACAGCAACTGCTTGACCTGCTGCCGGTCGAAAACGATCCGACGATCTTTCAGGGGGTATTTGCCAATGGCGGTATCCCAGAGGCAACCCGGCAGAATTCCAGTTACGATTTCTTCCTGCCAAACCTGAACATCAGGGTGAACCTGACGGACGATATTGTAGCCAGACTCTCTGGATCGCGCACCTTGACCCGTCCGCAGGTACGCGACCTTGCGCCGCGGACCAATTTCGATGTGCTACGTCCGGCAAGTCTCGATGCCAGTGGCGGTAATCCGAACCTGAAGCCCTACACCTCGAACAATTTCGACCTGTCGCTCGAATGGTATCCAACTGCAACGACAACATTGTCTGTGGCTGTTTATTACAAGAACATTCAGGACTTTATCGTTCAGACCCGGTCGCCGGAAGATTTCACTATTGCCAACGCCGGGAATTTGCCGGTCGGCGTCAATGGGATCACTGGCCCCAATACGGCTACTTTCAATGTGCGCCGCCCGCGTAACGCCGAAACCGCAAATGTGCGCGGTCTTGAATTGAATCTGGTCCACACCTTCGATTATCTGCCGTCCCCGCTGGACGGGTTTGGTGCATCGGCAAATGCGACTTTCGTGAGCAGCAATGCCGCGTTCGATAGTGCAACAACCGCCACGTCTTTCGCGGTCGAGGGCCTTGGTGACAGCTACAATGCCACCGCCTTCTATGAAAAATACGGCTTCTCGGCCCGGGTTGCCTGGAACCGCCGCGGACGGTTCCTGGAAGCACTGGTCACGCCAGGGCAGGGCGGCGATCCGGTATTCCGGCGCTCGTTCGATCAGGTCGATGTGCGGGCCAGCTACGATCTGCTCGAAAATGCGCAGATATTCGTGGAAGGGACCAATGTGCTCAGCTCGAAAAACATCACTACCGGACGGTTCGACAATCAGGTGCTTGACTATGTTGACACCGGTGCGCGCTATGCAGCAGGTGTGCGGGTCAATTTCTGATCGGACCTGAAGTAATATCCAGGCGCCCTTTCCCGTTGATAAGACGGGGAAGGGCGCCTATTTTTTTGAACGCAGCAAAATCGCTGCAAATTGACAAAGGTGGCGGCACTATGAAAATCGCATGTCTGGTGCTGGCGCTTCTGACATTCCCTGCGGCGCAGGCTACAGCGCAGCCCGCTCAGGACCGCGCCTATGCCATCCCGCCGATTGATGCACCGGAACTGGCGGCGCTCGGCCCCCATCAAGTCGGCGTGCAGCAGCTGCAAATCATTTCGCCGGCGCAGGTCAGCCTGACTGCGGCGGGCGTGGTTCGTGCAGACCGGGCGATAAAGGCAAAGGTCTGGTATCCAGCGGCAATTGGCCCCGATGCCAGGCGTACGGATTTCACGCACGTTCTGCCCAGGCCCGATGGCAAGGGGGCTGAGTTCACCATTGCAAGTCTGGCTGTCATGGATGCGCCCGCCGCACCGGGCCATCGCTATCCGTTAGTGATCGTGTCTCATGGCTACAATGGTTGGGACACTTTCATGACCTGGCTGACGGAAAACCTTGCGACCAAGGGCTATGTCGTGGTCGCAATCGATCATGCCGATCAACGTGCAGTCAATCCGGCGCAATTACCCGTATCGTTTGGCAATGTTCTGACGCACCGTGCGGCCGATGTCCGTGCGGTCATCAATTATTTCGCGGCGCGGGCCGCCGATCCGGGTGACGCATTGGGCCAGACAATCGATGCCGAAAATATCGGTCTGGTAGGTTATTCCATGGGCGGTTTTGGCGTGCTGGGCGCCGCAGGCATGGACTATAATCTGGAAGGCCCGGTTTTCAGCCAATTGCCAACCGAAGTCCGTGATTCTGTGGTTCGCAGCCAAGTAGGCGGGCAGGCTGTTGCCGCGCGGGTAAAGGCAGTCGTTGCCCTGGCGCCATTCGGCGGACGGCCCGAAAGCCGCGTGTGGACCAGCGAGACGATCGCCGCCTTCACCAAGCCGGTATTGATGATCGACGGCGATCATGATGATATCGTGGATGCGAAAGAAGGCGTGACCTGGATATTCGATCAGATGGCTCGCAATAGCAGGCACTTTCTGCTGTATCAGAACGCCCGGCATAATGTCGGCGGCAATCCCCCTCCACCAGAAGCCGAAACCGACTTTTCGACTAGAGAATATTTTGCCGACGCGGTGTGGCGTGCGGATCGGATCAATTCGATCAACCAGCATTTCATAACGGCGTTTATGGACCTTCATCTCAAGGGAGATCGTGCGAAAACGGACTATCTTGACGTCACGCCGCCACTTGCCGGAGATGGCCAGTGGCCGCTGGAGGCGTTCGCGAATGTCGGGGGGCGGCCCGCGTCTGAACAGCAGCCGGAATTCTGGCGCGGATTTCAGCGTCGCTGGGCGATCGGCCTTGAGATGAAAACAGGCGAACCGCAGCCCGCCGACTGATCGCGCCTTTCCGAAGCGGTTCGCACAGGGATTATGTTGACCCCATGGTCATCTGGAAAGCGGAAATTTCAGGCCCTGTCCCCAGATTATGCAGCTGCCTGATCCGGTTGAACTGATTGAGTGACTGGATGATCGCATAGATTGCCGGCAAATGGTCACGGGCGTGGAGATCAAGCAGCGCGGCTGGCGCTATCCGGCTCAATAGTTGGGGGCTGATGGAATACAGTCCCTGAATTTCCTGTTCGGCACCCGATATGGAATGCGCGGTGACAATCAGGGGCCGAAGCAGATCGAGGGCGAGTAGCGCGTCGATCAATCCGTCTGCGGCCTTCTGGCCTTCTGCGAGCCGGTCCAGCGCCGAACGGATTCTTTCCAGGGTTGCCGATTCGCTTCCATCTTCACGAAACAGCGCGTCGCCGGCGTCGCTGGCGTCGGTGGTGACGCGGGGGCTGGCTTCATCGATGCACAGGCAATGCTGCGGGCCGGCCAGGCAGAAAGGTGCAGCGGAAATTGCCGCAGGCAGATAGACGGCCTGCCACATATCACTAAATACGTAAGTGTTTTGCCCCGGCGCCAATCCGAACAAAGCCGCCAGTCGCAATCGGCCGCTATCGGCATCCTTGAGGAACAGCAGGGGATAATCCGCTGCGGCGGGGCCGACTTCATCGAGCCCGATTGCGGCATGGTTGGTCAGAAATGGTTGCGCCAGATCGATCCCGGCGATCAACCGGACATCGCGGTGCCGCTGAGGACTGAACTGAAACAGGGATGCCCGGCCGGTCAAACTGGCTGCAACCCGAACTGATGGATCTTGTCGAGCAGTTGGCGATGCATCGGCATTTCCGCAACCGATTTTTGCCGCGCCTGGCTGACCGCTGCAAAGCAGTGCTGGGCAAGTTGGCGGGATTGCGCGGTTTCAGGACGCGCCGCGTAATCCGCCTCGAACTTCATCCCGTGCATCACATATTGATAGCTCGGCCATGAAAATATCTCTTTTTGAAACGGAAAATCTTCCGGCCCTGGCGGGTGATAGCGCCATAATTCAAGACGCTGGCTCAGCTCGTCAGGGACACTGGCAGGATCGCGATTGTCACGCCAGAATGCCGTGTCATCGCGCTTGGTAAGGACATAGTGAAGCTTGAGAAACTCTATGATCCGCTTCCAGTGATGTTCGAATGCAGAATTGAACTGTTTGGCCAGGACTTCCATTGTACTGCGATTTTCCGGCAGCCGGTCCGCCACCAGATCAACCGCAGTTTCGATCAGCATCAATGCGGACGCTTCCAGTGGTTCCAGAAATCCGCCCGACAAGCCTATCGCGACGCAATTGTTGACCCAGAATTCGCGGCGGTGGCCGCTGCGAATATTGATCCGGCGTGCTGGCTGATCGGTGCTCACCGGCCCTAAATACCGGCGCAGCGTGGCTTCGGCTTCGTCATGGCTGGTGTGATTGCTGGAGTAGACATAGCCCGTGCCGCGGCGCGTTGGCAGGCCGATGTCCCAGATCCAGCCAGCGTCCTGCGCGGTTGAAATTGTATGGGTCACTAACGGCGTGTCTTCGTGTTCATAGGGAACCCGTATCGCAAGCGCGGTATCGGCCAGTAAAATGTCGCTGCATTCGACGAAGGGAACGCGGTAGACACCTTCGATCATCAAGGCCGCAAATCCCGTGCAATCAATGAACAGATCGCCTTCGATCTGGCCGTTCAGCCGGGTGTCGATGCTCGCGATGTCGCCGTTTTCAGCTTGATTGACGGTGGTCACGTCATCGACGATGTGCCGTACACCCAGTTTTTCAACACTGAATTCGCGCAGCAGCCGGGCAAATTTTCCGGCATCGAGGTGGTAGGCATAATTGGCCATTCCGCCATATTCCGGGCTGGTAATGGATTTGGGAGCCCGGCCCGCGTCGCACAATGCGGATTGGAAATCGACGGCGTCGGCAAAACACAAGCCTTCCGGAGCATCCCCGCGCATCCATGGCCCGGACAGATTGATCTGCAACGCGGCGTGCGGCGGGTTCAAAGGGTGGTAATAGCTGTCCTGCGCACTGCCGTCAGCCCATCCGACAAACTTGGCGCCTTGCTTGAACGTACCGTCGCATTCGCGAATGAATTGCGCCTCTGAAATACCAATTTTTTTCAGAGTATTGCGCATTGTCGGCCAGGTGCCTTCACCCACGCCGATGGTGTCGATGGTGGACGATTCGACGAGGGTTACCCGAAGCCCATCACCGGCCGCAGTGTTGTTTTTCGCGGCAATACGCGCGGCCGCGATCCAGCCCGCGCTGCCCCCACCAACAATCACAACGTGGCGAATGCGTTTTTCCACTGACCTATTCCCGATTTGTCATGGTGTCCGCCACACGGATACCCCGGCGGCAGGAATTTCGCCTCCGCCAAGAATAAAGCTCCGGTCTGCGCATGGCGGCAGGACCAATGCCTCGGGCGCGTAATTGAATGCAAAGCAAAGTCCGCCTGCCCGCCGGATGCGCAGACCATCCTGGAGGTTCCATGTCTCGATCTCCGCTTCCCTTGCCATGCGTTCCATCAGCCGGGTGAGCAATTGGTTGTCCGGCCAGCCAGCGATATATCGCAGGTTCGCCTGGCGATAAACCACTCCCTTTCCATCACAGAGATGTTCTTCGGCCGCTAGTCCGGTTTCGATATGCTCCAGCCAATGGCGAATTTCGAAATCTTCACCTGGTTCGATCCAGCCAGGGCGCAGCGATTCGACGCGCACAATCCTGATCGGCAGCAGCGCGCTTAGCCGGCCGGGCGGCAATTCTGCAGGAATTCCCAGGGAAGAAGTCTTGCTTCCGGTTCGCGGCCCGATCAGCACGGACCCCGTGAACGCTGCAAGGTTTTCGATCGTTGCCGCAGACAGGATCGGCAGGCAGGGCACCAGCGCCATGGCATAGCCGTCCAACGGTGCCTCGGGGTGGAGGATGTCTACATTCAGCCCCAGCTTGCGGGCGGCAGAATAAAATTCGAATGCCAACCGCAGTGCGCTGAAACCTTCTCCTTGCGGCTGAATGTCAGTGACCCATGCTGCCTGATAGTCGAACAGCAGGGCGACCGATTTTCTGGCCGGGCCAACGGGGCCGATCGCGGCGATTTCCACTTTCATCTGACGAATTTCGTGCGCCGCAACATCTTCGCTGCTGTCGGGGCGAAGCAGGCCTGCGTGCATTTGTTCCTGCGCCTGCGGGAACTGTCTCCAGCGGAAATAGCTGACCAGTTCAGCCCCGTGCGCCATCGCCTCCAGCGTCCACAGCCGGACCATTCCGGGCAGGGGAGCGGGGTTGAATCGGGCCCAGTTCACCGGGCCTGGTTGCTGTTCCATAACCCACCATCGGCCATCGGAACAGCCGCGGTAAAGATCGTGATGAAAGGCGGCAATGTCGGGGTGACCCTGACGCAAATAGCGAAGCTTGTCTTCTTCGGAGAACCAGAATTGTTCCAGAAATCCCAGCGGGTAACTGTCCCAGCTGGCCACGTCGAGATCGCGCCCGACAGCGTGATGATCGAATTGGGTAAAGAACCCCATGAAATTATGGACAATGTCGCGTCCGGGCGATGCTGGGCGGATGATATCGGCCTGGGCCCGACTGAACCGGACGACCTGATCGGATGAAAAACGCCTGAAATCAAGCATATGTGCAGGATTTGGTTCGGTAACTGTCAGAATGGGCAGATCGATTTCGCCGAAACTGCGATATTCCATACTCCAGAAGGAATTTCCCCAGGCGGTGTTGAGGGCGCCAGTCGATTCATACTGATCTGCCAGCCATTCGCGAAAGGCGGTGCGTGCAGATTCCGAATAGCTTACCGCCGTGTCGTGGCAGCCAAATTCATTGTCGGTCTGCCAGGCAACGATGGCAGGATGTTGTCCGTACCGCTCTGCCATCGCCTGCGTGATGCGTTTGGCAGCCTGCCTGTACCCCAGATGCGAAAAACAATAATGGCGCCGTGATCCGAACCCGCGGGGCCTGCCCCCTTCATCAATCGCTATCATGTCCGGCATAGAATCCACCAGCCATTTCGGCGGGGTCGCCGTGGGCGTACCCATGATGATGCCGATCCCCTGAGCGTGAAGGGTTTCCACTGCACGGTCCAGCCAAGCCCAGTCATAGCGGCCCGGCTCCGGCTCTATCTTGCTCCACGCGAATTCGCCAATGCGCACCCGTGAAATGCCCATTTCGGACATCCGCCGCGCATCGCTCTCCCACAATTCTTCGGGCCAATGCTCAGGATAATAGCAGACGCCCAGGCGCATCAGCGGATTCATGCGAACAACTCCCTCGCGGATCATACCTTGGTTATGCCGACTGAAGTGTGGAGAGGCAATAACATTATAAATATGATCAATATGATATTCTGAAAACGTCCAAAGTTTTCCGGAGGCCTCTATCAGAGAGAGGTGGCATGAAAATGCTGCCGGAAATTCGGACAGGAAGTCAAGTTACTTCCGGCATGAAGTGACGTCACCGGAATGAAGCCGGCGAGACGACACGATTCGCCTGAGTTCGAGACGAAAGTGGCTTTGAAAACAATTCGGCGCGCTGATCGAGCGGATCGAGTGGGCCGGGTTCGACTGGGAAGACGGGGAGGCGGAGCCGGGCGCGCCCGCCGGGCCGCCCATGCGGAGCCGCCGGCGAACGAGAACCGCTTTGCGTGCGAACGCAGCAGGTACGCCGCGAAAGTACCGCGCCCTCCCGGTTCGGGGATTTTCGGGGATTTTCTTGCCAGTCCCTCTCGGGAGGCGTATTTTCGCAGGCAACGGGCAGCGCGGAGAGATGTTGCAAAACCATTGGAGGATGCCATGGCAGTACGATTGATCGGCGTGTGGGCCCTGTTTGCCGGGGCGGCGGCTGTGCAGACGGGAGCGCTGGCGGCCCAGGATGAGCCGCCGGCGGTGATCTATTTGTTCGCCGATCTCCAGGGCGCGAATGAAACGGGCGCGGGAGACCGCGATGGATATGGCGATATGGCCGCAGCCGTGAAGCTGACCGAGGGTAAGCTGTGTTACGAATTATCGGTCGGCAAGATCGGCACGGCGATGGCGGCCCATGTGCACGAAGGCAAGGCAGGTGTGGAGGGCCCTCCGGTGATTACCATCGCCGTAACCGGGCCGAAGAACGAAGTCTGCTTGGAGGCGGACGGCAAACTGCTCAGAAAAATAGCCGACGAGCCGGGTGATTTCTACGTCAATGTCCACAATGCGGAATTCCCCTCGGGCGCGATCCGGGGGCAATTGCAGATGTAGGCGGAGTGGTGAGGAGGCGGCTTAGCCCTCCACCACTGCCATTTCGACGGTTCCGTGCCCGCGGGCGACGATGCCGATCTGTTCTGCCGCGGCGCTGGACAGGTCGATGCTGCGGCCATGGGTATATGGCCCGCGGTCGTTGATCCGCACGGTCACGGACTGGCCGGTGCTCGGATTGGTCACCAGCACCAATGTGCCGAATGGCAGGGTCTTGTGCGCGGCGGTGAGGTGCTGCGGGTTGAACGCTTCGCCGCTGGCAGTGCGGCGGCCGGCAAAGCGTTTGCCATAATAGCTGGCGACGCCGCTGCCGAGGGTCCGCAGGGTGGGCGCGGGCTCGACAGGTATATGGATATCGGTGAGGTCGACGGCGCCAGATGGCGTGTCGAATTGGCCGGCCGGGGCAGGGATCGCGGCGAATGCGCTGGCGAATTCGGCCTGCGAAACCACACCTTCATCAGCCAATGCCGGGTCGCCGGATGCGGCTGGCAAGATAATGGCCGCGGCCAGGAACAATGTCCGGAAAGACAATCTGCGCGATGTGTTTCTAGGCGTTTCCATGGTGCAGCCCATTTACGCGGCAGCGGCGGGCAGGGACAGACGGGCACGGGCTTCTCGTCCTGAAACAGGCTCCATTGGTCGTAGATGAACGGAAATTTACCATCTTTTCGCGGCAGTTTTGCCGGAAATGGCGGTCTGACAAGCCTTCAGGCCCGGCATTGATCAGGGGATGGCAGTGCCGATTCGTAGCGCCGAATTGCTACATTTGGGGGTGGGTGGCCAATCAGGTGCCGCTATCTTGGATCGGAGGGATTTGCGGGTTTGACCGACGCTGGAAAGATGCGGGGTTGAAAAGACGGGGGTCGAAAATGCAAATGGGGCCGGCATTGCTGCCGACCCCACTCTCACCTGCGCGTGGCCTTCCGAAGAAGGACTTGGCGGCCGATGTTCCGTTTTCCGTTCGCGCCATATCCGAAGATCTGGGCGATCGGAGACGTTTTCACCGGTGCTCGCGCCGGCATCCGGTTCCTTCCAGTTCCAGGTCCGATCCGAAGATCATTGCCTTCACTTTTCGGTTCCGAGACCGTTCAACCCTTGTTGGCCAAGTCTCTCAAGCGGTTTTGCATTTGCCGAAGCTCTTGCAATCCCATCGATACTTGACCGGATTGACCAGCCCATAGAGACGCTACTTTCGCGTTCCGATCATCAGTTTTCTCAGCTCCGGGCCGAAACCCTTTGCGAGAAGCCCTCCTGGCCCGCGTGGACAGACATCTCTATGCCGGATCGATTAAAATTCTCTACTGATTTCAAGTCGTTAAACCGTCTTTCAGAGGAGCTTTCTCGCCTTTCCGATGTCTTGAGATTGCTCCCGATTGCCGAGTCGAGCAAGTTACTTATCCACTGCAAGCCGATTCAGCGGTGGACAGGCGTGGATAACTCAACGGTTCGTCGCAGAACCTATCGATCGCGCCGGGCCAATAGCCGCAGACGCAGTGCGTTGAGCTTTATGAAGCCTTCGGCATCCTTTTGGTCGTAGGCACCGGCATCATCTTCGAAAGTGACGTGCTGTTGCGAATACAGGCTGTTGGGCGATTTCCGGCCCACTACAGAGGCGTTGCCCTTGTACAGTTTGAGCCTGACGGTGCCGCTGACCTTGGCCTGGCTCAGATCAATCGCCGCTTGCAGCATTTTACGCTCCGGCGAGAACCAGAAACCGTTATAGATCAGTTCGGCATAGCGCGGCATCAATTCGTCCTTGAGATGCGCTGCGCCGCGATCGAGGGTGATCTGTTCAATCCCGCGATGGGCCCGCGCGTAGATTTCCCCGCCCGGCGTTTCATACATCCCGCGACTTTTCATGCCCACGAAGCGGTTTTCCACCAGATCGAGCCGGCCAACCCCGTGCTTGCGGCCCAGATCGTTGAGCGCCTCCAGCAGCGTGGCCGGGCTCATGGGTTTGCCGCCCAGTGCACAGCCATCACCGCGTTCGAATTCAATGGTGATATATTCCGGTGTATCGGGCGCATCTTCGGGATTGACGGTGCGTGAATAGACGTAATCCGGGGTTTCCTCCCACGGATCTTCCAGCACTTTGCCCTCGCTCGACGTGTGCAGCATATTCGCGTCGGTGGAGAAGGGGCTTTCACCGCGCTTGTCCTTGGGAACCTGGATCTGGTGCTTTTCCGCCCAGGCAATCAATGCGGTGCGGCTGGTCAGTTCCCATTCGCGCCACGGGGCAATCACCTTGATATCCGGCGCGAGCGCATAGGCGGACAGTTCGAACCGAACCTGGTCGTTACCCTTGCCGGTCGCGCCGTGGGCGATGGCATCCGCGCCGGTTTCGCGTGCAATTTCCACCAAGCGTTTGGAGATCAGCGGGCGCGCGATCGAGGTGCCGAGCAGATAGTCACCTTCGTAACGGGCATTGGCGCGCATCATCGGGAAGATGAAATCACGCGCGAATTCCTCGCGGACATCCTCGATAAAAATGTGTTTGTCCGGGATGCCCATTGCCTGCGCCTTGGCGCGGGCGGGTTCGATCTCCTCGCCCTGCCCCAGATCAGCCGTGAAGGTCACCACCTCGCAGCCGCGTTCGACCTCAAGCCATTTGGCGATCACACTGGTGTCGAGCCCGCCGGAATATGCGAGGACGACTTTCTTTATGTCGGACATTCGGAAGCTCCGTTGGAAATCAGCCGCGCCGGTATCAGGCGCACTCCAACATCTCAATCAAATATGGCCGCAGAATATCTATCCACCGGGCAACAAGCCTTCATTTTCGGCCAGATAATCCCGGGTAATCGGCAGGGTATGCCGGTTGCGGCTGAACTGGATCTGGTAATTGCACATGCCGCCATTTTCGAAAGCCGATGTCGCGCCCGCCAGATAGAATGTCCACATCCGGAAGAACCGAGCATCATACATCGCTTCGATTTCCGCCCGGTGCGCCATGCATTTTGCGTACCATTGGCGCAGTGTCCGGGCGTAATGCAGCCGCAGTGTTTCGGTGTCGGTGGCGATCAGGCGGGCCTTTTCACTTGCGGCGAGGGTCTCGCTGAGCGCGGGAATATAACCGCCCGGGAAGATGTATTTGCGCGTGAAGGCGTCGGTCGATCCAGGGCCGCCCATCCGGCCGATCGTATGCAACAGCATCACCCCGTCGTCCGTCAGCAGATTGGCGGCGGCGCTGAAAAAGGTTTCGAATTGCGGCCGCCCGACATGTTCGAACATGCCGACCGACACGATTCGGTCATAATGGATACCCCGGGCAGGCAAGTCGCGGTAATCGACCAGTTCGAACTGTACATCATCGCCCACGCCAGCTTCCGCTGCCCTGGTCCTGGCCAATTCCAGCTGTTCTTCACTCAACGTGATGCCGGTTACGCTGACATCGAAATTCTGTGCGAGATATATCGCCATCCCGCCCCAACCACAGCCGATATCCAGCACCCGCTGTCCTGGCTGAAGCGCCAGCTTTGCAGCGATATGCGCCAGCTTGGCGGTTTGCGCTTCGCCCAGCGTCATGTCGCCATCACCGCTTTCTCGGGGCCAATATGCGCAGCTATATTGCATATGCTCCGGATCGAGCATCAGTTGGTAGAGTGCGTTGCCGATATCATAATGATGCGCGACGTTGGATTTTGCCGACGACTGTTGATTGACGGAATCCCGCGCGGCGGCAACCCGGTCAACCACGCGCCCAAACAAACCCTTGCGATGCAATGTTCCGCCTTGTTCATACGGCTTGTTGGCCCGCAGCAGGAAGGCGAGTTGCATGATATCGCCCTGTTCGATGATCAGTCGGCCATCCATGAAGGCCTCGCCCGCGCCAAGCCGCGGGTCGAGCACCAGTTGGCGAGCAACCTTATCATCGGTGAAACGGACACGGATCTCGGGAAATCCTGGTGTTGGCGTGCCTATGCTGTGCTGCCTGCCATTGGCATGCAGGATCGTCAGGACGCCCTTGGAAATTATCCCGCCCATGACCCGATCAAGCAAAGCTGCGCTGGCCATCTAGAAGTTCCTTTCATCCGGTTGAATGGATAACATCTTATTCTGCTGCAATTTTCAGCGCCGGATCAAGGCTCCATACCGGTACTTCAGCCGCATCGCGCAGCCGTGCGCTTTCTTCGGTCATGAAATCGCGGGTCATTGGCATGGCCGCCCGATCCTTCACATAGACGATCTGCCAATTGACCATGGTGCCATGCCGGAAACTTTGTTCCGCCCCGACCAGATAGAATTGCCACATCCGGAAAAACTCTTCGTCATACAGATCGATAATTTCATCGCGGTGCATGACCGTGCGGTTGTACCATTCTTCCAGCGTGTGGCTGTAATGGAACCGCATCGCTTCCACATCCATGATCTGCCAACCGGCCTTCTCGCTCTGGACGACCAATTCGGACAGGGCAGGGATGTAACCGCCGGGGAAGATGTATTTCCGGGTCCAGGCATCTGTCCGGCCCGGTTCACCGGTGCGGCCGCAGCAATGGGAGAACATGATACCATCGGGTTTCAGGAGCTTGTGCGTATGTTCGAAAAATTGCGGGTAATGCGGCGTGCCGACATGTTCCAGCAGACCGACGGATGAAATGCGGTCAAATTGGCCTTCGACATCGCGGTAATCCATCAGTTCGAATTTGACCATGTCGGCAACCCCGGCTGCCTCGGCCCGTTCCTTGCAGAATGCAATCTGGTCTTCGGCAAGGGCGACACCGAGCACTTCGCAGCCATAATGTTCGTGCAGATACATGGCGAAGCCGCCCCAGCCGCAGCCGATATCGAGCACCTTCATCGGCGTGCCATCGGCAGCGGGCCTAATAAACATTTTTGCTGCGAGATGCGCCTTCTTGTCCATCTGAGCCTGTTCCAGGCTGACGTCCGGTTCGCGGTAATAGCCCATCGTATATTGGCGGTCTTCGTCGAGGAACAATTCATACAATCGCCGGGTCAGATTATAGGTGTGCTCGGCATTCTTGCGGGCTTTCGCCTTCAAATTGATACTGTCAGCTTTCGCGACGAGCCGGTCGAGAACCTTGCGCAATGCTCCCTTGGCCTTGATCGCATCATCCCCCAGCCGCTTCGCATTCATCGTTACCAACAGGATCATGTCGCGGATATCATGTGGTTCTTCCACCACTAGCCAGCCCCACATATAAGCTTCGCCCGCACCGAGCTGGGGATAGCGTGCAATGTGGCCCGACGCCTTGGGGTGGGTAAAGCGGATGCGGATAGGTCCGCGTGCATCCATTCCTTCGGCGCTGGTTCCATAAGTGTAAACCTTGCCGTCGTGATCGGTAACGATCAGCTGACCTGTATGGATTGCCTGCTTCAGGAATTTATCGAGTAGCCACATTGTATCCTTATCCCCTTGATATCCGGCTGCAAACACCGTGGCGCATGGTCGAACCAACTGTCAACAGTTCCACCATGCCACAGTGAAATTCTGATTAATCGGTCATATTCCGGCGTACCATTGGTAGCCGTGGTGATCCTCCCAATAGCCGCCTTGGCCAAGGCCGACATCATCCAGGCTGGAGGTAGCAAGGATCGCGGTAAGATATTTGGCGTGTTTGTATCCCAGCTGCTTTTCGATCCGCATCCGCAGGGGCGCACCGTTTTTGACCGGCAGGCTTTGCCCGTTGAGCCGATGCGCGATAATCGTTTGCGGGTGCATCGCATCGACCATGTCGACGCTTTCGTAATATGGGTTGCCGCCCAGCGCATCGGCGCAGCGGAAGACAATGAAGTTTGCTTCTTCGCTGATGCCGGCAGCCTCCAGAATGGCGGCCAGTTGCGGGCCGGTCCATTCGCCGATAGCGCTCCACCCTTCTACGCAATCATGCCGTGTAATCTGCGTTCGTTGGGGCAATTTGCGCAAGGCTTCGAGTGATAGCGACATCGGGTTCCTGACCAGGCCGCTTACTTCCAGCCGCCAATTGGCGAACCCTTCCGCCATATGCTGGCGGTATTCATCGGTATCGACAGTTACCGAACCATTGCCGCGAAACACGGGCGAGATGTCCGAGCTTGCATATTCGCGGACCAAGGCAGTCCGGTTGGACAATGCGCGGTGGGCCTTGCGGTGCCAGTCTTCCGCCGCGGATAGCAGAGACGAGCCGACTTTGGAATCTGCTACCTTCGAGCAAGCGCCGACAAACATCGCGCCTAATGCGGCGATCAGAGCCCGGCGCTTCATGCCCCGCCTCCCGTGATCATGGCGCGGATCTGGCCAATCGGACCGGTCAGCAGAACCAGCACGATGTGAACGGCGGTGAAGGCGAAAATGCCCCATGCGAAAATAAAGTGGATGGAACGCGCGCTCTGCCGCCCGCCAAGTACTTCGACCAGCCACGGCGCGGCGGATTCGAAGCCCGGGCTGATGGCGAGGCCGGTGAAGATCATGCCCGGCAACAATACGCCTAGCACGGCACCGTAAGCCATTCTCTGGAGGAAATTATACTTCGCCGGCCCATGATTGAATTTCAGTTTGAGGTGATTGATAACATCTGCCCGGATCGCCTTGGGGTGCCATTCCCTGCGGCTGGTGCGCAGGTCACGCCAGAAATGGCGGTTGACCAGAATGGCAATCCACATGAACAGCAGGCCCAGGGCAAATGGCCAGGCGATCAGTATGTGCCAGTCACGTGCGTTGGCAAGGCTGTAATAATTCGGGATCGTTGCCCAACCGGGAAAACGCGGCACCGCCAGCCATGCCTGTTCGGGCGAAAAGCCCCATTGGCCCCAATAGAGATACCGGTGCGCATTCGAAATATTGAGGCCGGACATGAACAGGATCACGACACTGACCAGATTGAGCCAGTGCCATAAACGGACCGAAATAAAATGACGCTTCATTGGGCGCCATCCTGGCGCGCAAGATAAATTACGTCTCGCGGCTGGGCCACCAGATGCTGGCCGCTGTCGATGAACAATGTTTCGCCGCTGGCCAGCCAGCCATGGGCGAGGAACAGGGCAGCATCGGCCATTTCAGCTGGGCCAGTCTTGCGGCCGAGCGGATTGAGCCGGTGCGAGACCTCGGTTTCATGTTCCGCTTGATCATGGCTGGCCAGAATCGCCCCCGGTGCGAGGCCATAAATACGGTCGTTCCGGCCTGCCGCCCCCATCGCCAGCATCGGTATGGTGGCAGCCAGCGCATGCTTGCTCATCGTGTAGGAAAAGAAATCCGGATTAGGGTTCTCCAGCTTCTGATCGGTGACATGGATAATCCGCCGGCCGCCCTTTGCGCGCGCACGGCAGAGAAATGCCTGCGCCATCATCACCGGGGTCAGGGCATTGATCTGCATCGCCCGCCGGTTGGTTGCCAGGTCAAGTGTGGTTGCATCATCGGGAACAAATTCCGATGCTGAATTTATCAGGACGCGCCAGTCTTCCAGCCGCTGCGCCAGCCCCTCGACCATTGCAACCGCCCCTGCGCTGTCACCAAGATCACAGCATATGGTTTCTGCGGACGGCAGGGTTGCGGCCAGCGCCTGTGCCTCGGCGGCGGAGGAACCGTAGTGGATTGCCACGTGCCACCCGTTCAGGCCAAAGGCGCGGGCCATTTCGGCGCCAATCCGCTTGGCCGCACCCGTGATTAGGACTGAAGGCAATGTCATTCAGTCTGCCGCCAGGAACAAATCGAATAGGATTGATGGAATAGCATTTCCCGCTTTGACCATAGTCCGCGGCGCTAGGGAAGTCTGAATGCGGCAGATACAAAAAGGGCGCGCTGGGCCAAAGCCAGCACGCCCGAATTTCATTCCATCAAGCGGTTAGCGGCAATTGAGGCTGCCCCGATCGATCTCGCGCCCGATCAAGCCGCCGCCGACCGCGCCGATAATTGCGCCAAGGGTGCGGTCACCGCGACCGGCGATTTCGTGTCCGGCCAGCGCCCCGACTCCGGCACCGATAACCAGGCCGGTCGTGCCATTGTCGCGCTTGCAGTAATAGCGTCCATCATCGCCGCGCCACATGCGGTCATTCCGCGAAATCCGGCGCGGTTCGTAATAGCGGCCACGATCATCATATCGGCGATCATGATCCTTGGCGCGCTTGCCATAGGCTTTTGCGTGGGCTGGCGGGTCAGCCATGACGGGTGCGGCGGGAACTGCGAGCGCGGCCGCAGCGGCGGCGAGAATAAATGTGCGCATGGTAAGAATGCCTTTCAATCGAAATTGCGAATAGCTGTATGGATGTGACCATCCAATTTCGCCCCACAACCTAAGATGAACGATGTGATCTGGCAGCCAGATATGTTTGAACCGTGCGACATTCCGGTAGTTTATTGTGCCGAATGGTTTTCTGCTTCCCGTTCGCGTTCGGCCCGCGATTTCTTTTCCGCACTGGTCCGCAGCTGGCCGCAGGCGGCATCGATATCCCGCCCGCGCGGGGTACGGATTGGGGCGCTGATCCCCGCTTCGAAGACGATATTGGAAAAGCTGCGAATGCGTTCCGGCGTAGAACATTCAAAGGGCGCGCCGGGCCATGGGTTGAACGGGATCAGATTGACCTTGGCAGGCAAATCATAGCGTTTCAGCAGGCGGACCAGTTCACGCGCATCGTCATCGCTGTCGTTCTTGTCCTTCAGCATCACATATTCGAATGTGATCCGCCGCGCGTTGGATGCGCCGGGGTAATCGGCGCACGCCTTCAGCAATTCGTCGATCCCGTATTTCCGGTTGATCGGGACGATTTCGTCGCGCACCTCCTTGGTCACGGCATGGAGCGAGACGGCCAGATTAACCCCGATTTCTTCACCGCACCGCGCCATCATCGGCACCACGCCGCTGGTTGAAAGCGTAATCCGCCGTTTCGAAAGGGCCAGACCTTCCCCGTCCATCACCAGTTTCAGGGCATCGCGGACATGGTCGAAATTATATAATGGTTCGCCCATTCCCATCATCACGATGTTGGTCAGCAAACGGCCGTCAGCCCGATATTCGGATTCGTCCTCCACCTCGGAGATGTCCATCCGGCCTTTCGGCCATTCACCCAGAGCATCACGGGCCAGCATGACCTGGCCGACGATTTCACCAGGCGTCAGATTGCGCACCAACCGCATCGTGCCGGTGTGACAGAAGGTGCAATTGAGCGTACATCCAACCTGGCTGGAAACGCACAGGGTACCGCGATCCGCATCGGGAATGAAGACCATCTCGTAATCATGGCCGTCATCGGTCTGCAGCAACCATTTGCGGGTGCCGTCGGTGGAATGCTGCGCTTCGACGATATTGGGGCGGCCAATGATGAACCGTTCTTCCAACCAGGGCTGCATGGTCTTGGAGATGTCGGTCATCCCGGAAAACCGGGTTGCACCGCGATGATAAAGCCAGTGATACACTTGCTTGGATCGCAATTTGGCCTGCTTGGCGTCCAAGCCCGCTTCGGCGAAAAGTTCCGCGATCCGCGCCTTTGGCAGGCCCAGCAAATCGGTGCGGCCATCCGCCCGCGGCGTAATGTCGCGCGCGACGGGTACCGGATCGACTTGTCCGGGGATCGACATGAGAGCTGTATCGGCCATGGATGGCATATAGGTTCCCCACCGTGACATGGCAAAGGAATGCTGGACCGCCCGACCGCTTGACCCGCCGAGAATTGCTCCATGATCGGTTCATCGGACAGCAAGGTTATGTCGTTCGTCTATTCAAATGCACGATCCATCCGTAATTATGTTGTGCAGATGTCACAGTCCCTTTGTTGTTTCAGGTTAATGAAACAAGCACTGCAGGTGCCCGTTTCAATGGCCTGCACGGTGATTATGCCGTGCTGGATACAACTATTGGAGTTGAAAATGAAAAAGACAGTCGCACTGCTCGCAGGAATCTCGCTTACGGCCATTGCCGCGCCTGCGTTTGCGCAGGATGGCGAAACTACATTTACCGGCCCGCGGGTCGAAGGCATCATCGGCTATGACATTACGAATGCTGGCAGCAGCGTCGACGATGACGTGAACCAGGATAATGATCAGTCGATCGATGGTCTGATGTACGGTGTCGCCGTGGGTTATGATGTTGATTTTGGCGGGTTGGTTGTCGGTGCAGAAGCTGAATTGACTGATTCGAATGCCAAAACGTCGTTCGAAAACGGTGATTTCGAAGGGTTCGGTCTCGGCAACGTCAGCGCCGGGCGTGATCTGTATTTCGGTGCCCGCGCTGGCGTGAAGGTGGCCCCCGATATGCTGCTTTATGCGAAGGGCGGCTATACCAATGCCAAATTCGACATTCGTTCGAATGATGGAACCACGCAGTTCAATCAGGATATCGACACCGATGGTTTCCGAATCGGTGCCGGCGCAGAATATGCAATGAGCCCCAGCAGCTTCATCAAGTTGGAATATCGCTATTCCAATTACAGCAAGGCTGAAATCGATTTTGATGGTGATCTGCCGGACAGCGTTCCGTTCGATGTCGACCTCGACCGTCATCAAGTCGTGGCCAGCTATGGTTTCCGCTTCTAATCTGGCGGGCATCAAATGAAATGGCGGGCCGGGGAGCGATCTCCGGCCCGTTTTTCATGTGTCCTACCTGATCCGCGCACAGCCGACAGTGGCAGCATCGATTGCGGTTGCTGCACCGGCCAAATCATAGGTGTTGGAGAAGCGGCGGCCACGCGTGTCGCGTGACCTGACGGTCATCGAACTGGCAGATCGCATGGTTGCCACGATTGCCGCGTCCATCGTCTGATCCCGGGCCCAGGCATCGCCGCCGCCGCCGGTCAGGTCAAAACTCTTCCCGCCAATCCTCAGGCTGATCGCCGCGCCGGGGGATAGTTTGCGCGGCAAGCGTAGGTGCAGTTGATTGCGGACTTTGCGTTTTGGCCAGGTGCCGATGGATGCGTAGGGATCATAGTCACGCAGCTGCGTGTTCGGCCTGGCCGTAGCTATGGCGTAGCACCGCGGGACTGCCGGATCGCGAAAGGCCGCCCAAGCGGAATATACGCCGAGGCTGTCGCGCGCCTGTAGCGGCGCCGCAATGACGGCTGCCACCATGATGATTATCGCGATCGCCCGTCTCATGCTGCCGTTTCCCCGGACGAGGGGTAGGATATCGCAACGATTTCCCACTCCTTCGCTCCGCCGGGCAGGCGCACCGTTCGCAAATCACCCACAACTGCCCCGTGGATTGCGCGGGCCATTGGTGATGCCCAGCCAATCCGGCCCAAGCTGGCATCCTGTTCGTCATCGCCGACCAAAGTAACCGTCCGCCTGTCATCATGCTCGTCGGCCAAGGTAACGCTGGCACCGAACCATACCTTCCCGCGATCCGGCTGGTCGGCGGGGTCGATCACGCGGGCTACCTTCATCCGGCGGGCGAGATGGGACAATTCGCGGTCGATTTCGCGCATCCGTTTGCGGCCATAGATGTAATCACCATTTTCCGACCGGTCGCCATTGCCAGCGGCCCAGCTGACGATCTCGACAATTTCCGGCCGTTCCTTGCCCAGCAAATGGTCATACCGCGCCTTCAACGCAATGAGCCCTTGGGGGGTAATCGGATTGCTTGCAGGTTTCATCGCCGGACCGCCATTACAGCGTGTCAGCCGGTAAATTCAACGTCGCAGAAAATCGCTGACCGTTCTAGGCCGGCCGTGCTGGGTCTTATCCGGGTGCATATTTTCATAGACCACGGCGTTTTCGATCACCCGGCCAACGTAATTCTTGGTTTCGAAGATCGGAATCTGTTCGATCCAGTCGACATAGGAAATTGCGCCAGTGCGCGGATCACCATTCGCACGCAGCCACTTGTTCACATTTCCGGGACCGGCGTTGTACGCGGCGACGGCCAATGGAAAGGCGCCGCCATAATAATCCAGCATCCGGGTGAAATAGCCATCGCCCAACTGGATATTGTAACTCGGGGAATCGATCAAATTAGCGGACATATAGCTCATGCCCAGTTTTCCGGCCTGTTCCTGCGCCGTACCCGGCATCAGTTGCATCAACCCCCGCGCACCGGCATGGCTGATCGCATTCTGGGCAAACTGGCTTTCCTGCCGGCTGATTGCGTGGACATGGGTCCAGTTCACGCCCGGCGGGGTTTGCAGGGTTGGAAAACCGATGGCGGTAAAGTTCTTGTGTCCGTCGGCAGCGGCGGAATCGAACAGATTGACCGCTAGATCCCGGCGGCCGGTTTCCCGGGCCAATTCAGCCACCAGCACATGTTCCGCTTCGGTGTCTGCATTGTCCGCGATGGTCCGGTAGAACTGGATACCGGTGCGCCATGGCGCGTCGCGCGACACTTCCTTGACGGCCTTGGTCAGCGGGGCGTTCTGAAATGCGATGCGTTGTTCCGGCGTGGGCTGCGCAGAAGGCTGGCCGGAATAATCCGGCAGGGCGCGGCCGAGTTTTTCGAATGCGAGCATACCGTAAAAGCGGTCCGGATATTCTGCGGCCATTTCCCAGTACCGGGCAGCTTCGGCCATATTCCCGGCCCGTTCAGAAGCGAGGCCGGCCCAGTAAAAGCCTTTTGACCGGGTTTGCGGTGTGCGCGCCGCTGCGCCGTACCGATAGAATAATGGCGCGGCGGCCCTGCCATCACCGAGACTCCATAATGCCTTGGTCCCGCCGAGCCATACCAGAGATGTGTAATCATCGCGCAGTCGGTAGGACATGCTGCTGATATCCGCACCCGGGGCAAACAGATCGTCGACGGAGGCGGCAATTCTCTGGGCAGAGCGCGAATCGGCGGTGCGCGCGAGTCGCAGCATCTCGCTGACGAATCCTTCTGCATTGAGCGCAGGGCGGGCGAATGCAGGGCGGTTTGCGAGCAAATTTATTGCTGCGCTGCCTTGTCCGCTGGCGCGCAATTCACGCACCCGATTATAAACATATCCGGGATCACGATTGATATCGGCAGGCACGGTCAGGCCGATCGATTCCGGTGCCGTGTTCTGCAACAGGGCGAGCCGCGCCATCGCAATATCACGGTACGCTGGCGAAACATTGTTCACTTGCCGCGCGGCTGCTTCCTGCTTGCTCTGCCACAATAGCGCATCCATCCGCGCGTCGTGATCTTCCGGGCGCAATTGCGAGCCGAACATGCTGAGCAGATAAATTTCCGACGGTCCGCTCATGTCCCCGCCGCGCCAAGCTTCGCGGGCCACGCTTGCTGCTTCGGGGCGGTTCAGGGCGGCCAAAGCCAAGGCATAACGCGCGCGCGCACTATTCGTCAGCGGCGGTTTCCAGTCGAAGAATGAAACGAGATGTTCAGCACTGACAGCATCCCGATCAAGCGCGCCTTCCGCATAGCGACGCAATTTTTCTTCCTGCGGAAAATCGGGATAGGCGAGTACGAAGCCGGCATAGTCATCGAAACCCATCCGGTCATTGGCGCTGAGGAACTCCCAGCGGTTGATCGCCTGAGTCATCTGGGTTGGGGCGCGGGCGACCATTTCGGCCCTTGCCTGATCCCAGTCCCCAGCGTCGTTCCCCGTCACAGGCGCAGATGTGCTCAATGCAGAAGCAGTAAAAAGTGTGGTTGCGAAGAGAGAAAATCGGTCCATGCTGGACATATTGGCCATCGGCTCCTTATCAGGCGCTGAACGAATTTCCCCCAGCACGTGTGTTGCGCGCTATTTATGGGACCAAACTAGGACACAGGTAAATGTTTTCCGGCTCGATTCCCGCTCTAGTGACTCCTTTTCGCGACGGGACGTTTGATGAACGCGCTTTTCGCCGGCTGGTTGACTGGCAAATCGACAATGGCAGTTCGGCACTGGTACCCTGCGGGACTACCGGGGAGGCATCGACCCTGTCCAATGCCGAACATCACCGGGTGATCGAAATCTGTATCGAGCAGACAGCGGGCCGTGTGCCGGTGATCGCTGGCTGCGGCAGCAACGATACGCAGAACGCCTTGCTGCACATGAATTTTTCCAAGAAAGCGGGCGCAGCTGCCGGCCTGTGCGTTGCTCCCTATTACAACCGGCCCAGCCAGCGCGGGCTGGTGGCGCATTTCAGTCATCTTGCGCAGAACTGCGATCTGCCGATCGTGCTGTATAATGTGCCTGGCCGGACAGTCACCGATCTGTTGCCCGAAACCGTCTGCGAACTGGCGGAGAAGTTCCCCAGCCAGATCGTTGCGATCAAGGATGCCAGCGGTGATCTGTCCCGGGTTACCGATCACCGCAAGGGCATTGGCCGCGATTTTTGCCAGTTGTCGGGTGATGACGAATTGGCGCTTCCTGCCAATGCCGCCGGCGCGCGGGGCTGTATCTCGGTAACCGCAAACGTGGCCCCCGCGCTATGCGCCGAATTCCAGCAGGCCTGCGCGGACAATGATTTTGCCAAGGCGCGTCAGCTCAACGACAAACTTTATCCGCTGCATTACGCGATGTTCGCCGATGCCTCTCCCGCGCCGGTTAAATATGCGCTTAGCCGGGTGCATGACTGGCTGACGGACGAGGTGCGATTGCCGATTGTCACTGCCAGCGCGCAGGCGCGCGAGCAAGTAGATGCCGCGCTGGAACACGCCGGGCTGGTTTGAAGTCCGGCCTTTTCCTTTTGCCAACCGCCCCCTACATGCCCCTGCATCATGGCACGTCCCAAACCTGAAACTTTCGACAAGCAGAAGACCGTCGCGGAGAACCGCCGCGCGCGGTTCGACTATGCCGTGGATGACAAATTCGAAGCGGGCATTGCGCTGACCGGTACGGAAGTGAAGAGCCTGCGCGCCGGACAAGGGTCGATTGCCGAAAGTTATGCCGAAGTGCGTGACGGGGCGGTCTGGCTCGTCAATTCCAACATTCCCGAATATAGCCACGGAAACCGGCTGAACCATGTGCCCACGCGTCCCCGAAAATTGCTGATGCACGAACGGGAAATCAACCGGATGCGCGCCGCTGTCGAACGCAAGGGCATGACGATGGTGCCGCTGTCGATCTATTTCAATTCCACCGGCCGCGCCAAGGTGGAGCTTGCCTTGGCCAGGGGCCGTCAGGCTCAGGACAAGCGTGAATATGTGAAGGACCGCGACTGGAAACGGGACAAGGCGCGCCTGATGCGTGAAAAGGGCTGAGCGGTAAAAGCGTCATACTTCGCCGCTAACTGCAGGTAACTTGCCAGAGGACGCGATTCTGGCCCTGTTCATCATGTTTCGGTTACCCATATCCATGATCATGACCACACCAGCCGCATTCTTGATCTCCTGCATGATGCTGGAGCCGTTGCAGGGCTTGCAACCCGCGCGCCAGACGCGCAATGCGTGGCCGCGATCATGACCCATAATTCATCCAAACCAGTGGTAGGTACGCCAGCCGATAAGAAGATCCGTGATCGGGCGGAACAAAAGATATCGTTCCGGTCAAAGACGTTCATGGCTGACGTATTCCGAAAATATGGGCCAACACGCGAACAGATGGCGGAGAACAAATATCTCAAGCCCATCGCGCACCGGTTCCTTAGCCCGGAATTGTGGCGCTTTACCCGTCGTTCTGTCCCGCGCGGTGTCGCGCTGGGCCTGTTTGCCGGCTTCATCATTCCGCTGGGCCAAGTGTTTGTGGCTGCATTCCTGGCGCTACCCGCGCGGGCAAATGTCCCGCTTGCCGCACTGGTCACATTTATTACAAACCCCTTCACCCTTCCGTTTTGGCTGCTGGTGGCAAACAAGGTCGGGGCCTTCGTGCTCAAGATCGATGCCGCCACGATGGGCGCTGCCAATGCAGAATTGAGCAGTGGCCGGTGGCAGCAATTCGGCTGGTTCCTGGAAACTGCCGGGGTTACCGCATTCGGATTTATCGTCCTGTCGATCGTAACATCGGCGATCGGTTATGTCCTTTCCGGCATGATCTGGCGCGTCATGGTTGGCCGCCGCCGTAATCGCCGGCTGAAACTGCTTACCGTGCGGATGGAACAGGAATTGAAGAACGCCGAATCTCGCACCGACCCGAAAGCTTCCGAGGCATGAAGGACGCGGTTGGGCGTCCTGAAATCCAAGGCTCCCTTGCCGGTCAGCCTGTCTTGCTGGGAGCTTTGGCTCTGGCTGTGATCATCAGCGCCGGTGCCTTGTGGTTGATAACGCAGCAGGTCATTCCGACCATTGCCTTTGTCGGCGGCTTGCTGGTGCTGGTCGCCGCTGCTGTCGCGATCAGCCGGATTCCAGCGAAAGCGGAGGAAAGCGGCTTTGCCGCGCCGGATTGGTCGGTCACGGTGGCGGCGATCGAACAACCGGGAATTGCCATCGCCATTACCGACCGGGCCAACCGGCTTGCCTGTGCCAATGCCCTGTATGCAGAATGGTTCGGCGCGAAATATGCCCCGCCCAGCCTGCCGATCGAGCGGGCGGGGCTGGAAGTCCTGTCCATCGCCGCGCGCGAGGCGTGGCGCGATGGCCATGGCGAGGTGGACCGTCTGGTCCGCAGTAATGGCGAAAACGTCTGGCGCGCCACCGCTGAACGGGCAGGGCGCGGCGACGATTACCTGGTCTGGCGGTTTGAACTGTTGCGCGGGGAGGATGTGCCTTCGTCCGTGGCTGCCTGGATATCGGGATCGCTCGGCAATATGTTTTCCCGTGCCGGGATAGAGGCTGCGTTGGTTGGACCGGACGGCATTATCCGCAGCGCAAGCCAGGGTTTCGCCGAACGCGCCTCTGGCGATAGTTCGGCCACCATGGCGGGCCAGGAATATGCCGCACAATTGCGGATCGATGATCGCGACCAGATTTTCTTCGTCCGCGACACGCGCCGGGCCAGTCCGCAAACCTTGATCCAGGTTCCTCTGATTGACCCCGTCGAGGCACTGAAGCCGAATTCCGACGCAGCGAATATTCCGGCCAAGCCGGTAGAAGATGGTCCTTCGCTGATGCTGCTGATCGATGGCGGCGTTGGTCTTGGTGGTAGTTGGGACGGCGCAGGACAGGCCGCAACGCCGCAATTGGAAGCCTTGCTTGGCGCCCTGCCGCTGGGACTGGCGATGACCGACCTCGACGGGCGATTCCTGTTCGGGAACAGTGCATTCTTGCGGGCGATCGATCTGGAAGACGCCGGCCTGCCGCAATTCCCCTCGGACCTGGTTGTGCGGGAAGACAAGGCTGCCTTGTCCGATGCCGTCCGCCGGTTTGGCCGGGGTCCGGGCAGCAATGGCGATATGGCGGTACGGCTGGCCAGCCAACCGGATGAACCAGTGTCGCTCGGTCTGGCCGGAGTGCGCGGCCTGGGCGAAGCCGCCGTGCTGCTGAGTCTGGCGGATTCGACTGAGGAAACCCGGCTCAAACGCCAGATTGCCCAGGCCACCAAGATGCAGGCGGTCGGCCAATTGGCAGGCGGCGTAGCGCATGATTTCAACAATGTGCTGACAGCCATTATCGGCTATTGCGATCTGATGTTGCTGCGCCATACGCCGGGCGACAGCGATTATGACGACATCCAGCAGATCCGCGCGAATTCCAACCGCGCAGCCTCTCTGACCCGCCAATTGCTGGCGTTTTCCCGCCAGCAGACCTTGCGGCCAGAAGTGCTCCAGGTGCCCGATGTGGTCAGCGAAGTCAGTCAGCTGCTCAAACGGCTGGTGGGCGAGAAGATCACCTTCACCATTCGTCATGACCGCGATCTTGGCCCCGTCCGTGCGGACCCGCAGCAGCTGGAACAGGTCATCGTCAATCTGGCGGTCAATGCCCGCGATGCCATCAATGCCAATGGTGACGGGACGGGCAAGTTGACCCTGTCGACCCGCCGGGTTTCCGCCAGCGATGTGCGCAAGGCCGGATCCGATATCATCCCGGTTGCGGATTACACCGTGATGGTGGTGCAGGACAGCGGAGGGGGGATTCCCCCAGAACTGCTCGGCAAGATTTTCGAACCCTTCTTCACCACGAAAGAACAGGGCAAGGGCACCGGGCTGGGCCTGTCGACCGTTTACGGGATCGTCAAGCAATCGGGCGGTTTCATCTTTGCAGACAATATCAAGGGCCTGCATGGCCGCGCGGACGGTGCCCGCTTCACCATCTATCTGCCGGTCTATCGGGGCGAGACGCTAGAAATCGCAAAGCCGGTGGCAAACGAGCAGGCCAGCAAATGGTCTGGCGGCGGGCGATTGTTGCTGGTGGAAGATGAAGCCATGGTCCGCGCCGTAGCCGAACGTGCGCTGACCCGTGCCGGCTATATTGTCACAACGGCGAATGATGGCGAAGAGGGCCTGGCCGAAATCGCCAAGGGCGGCGAATTCGATCTGATTGTGTCCGATGTGGTAATGCCGGGGATGGACGGGCCCGCGATGGCCCGCGAAATCCGCAAGGTGAAGCCCGCGCTGCCGGTGCTGTTCATGTCCGGTTATGCGGAAGAACAATTGCGCCGCGATATCGATATCGACAATATGTATTTTATCCCGAAACCCTTCAGCGTCCAGCAGATCGGGGACAAGGTGGGAAGCATTCTCGGGCGTCAGGATGATTGATCCAGCTGCATGATATCCTGTAACATTCATCCTGGGTAAAGGCCTGCTGGCTGACATCTGCGACATGACAAGGCGGCAAGATTGCCGATAAGCGAAGGGGGCACGGAATGATCGCGACACGCTATTTGGCAGGGGCTGGCTTTACGGGGATGGGGGCAGCGATTGCCCTGGTTACCGCAGCATCCGCACAAACAACTTCTGACACCTTGGCCAATCCCGATTCGACCGCGCAGGGCGATGTTTCGGTGACGATCTACAACAATGGCCAGGCATTGGTGCAGGACATCCGCCAATTACAGATCGCGCAGGGCCGCAGCCGGATCGAATTTCCTGACGTATCTGCGCAAATCCGCCCTGAAACGCTCAGCTTCAATGCTGCCGGTGCGGGCATAGTCGAACAGAATTTCGATTTTGATCTGCTGACGCCCGGCAAGTTGATGGAGAAGGCAATTGGCCAGACCATCACACTGATCCGCACCAATCCCGCGACCGGGAATGAAACCCGTGAACGCGCCACTGTGCTTTCCACCGCTGGCGGCGTGGTCGTGAAGATCGGCGAACGGATCGAGGTGTTGCGCGATGATGGCCTGCCGGTACGGGCAGTATTTGATCGGGTACCGCCGAACCTGCGTGCGCGCCCGACCTTGTCGGTCACGGTCGATGCGCAGAATGCCGGATCACGTCCCGCATCGATCCGTTATCTCACCCCCGGCCTTGGCTGGTCGGCGGATTATGTTGCCCTGTTCGATGAACCCAAGGGCGCGATCGACATGCAGGGCTGGGTCACGCTGACCAACAATACCGGTACTACCTTCCACGATGCCAATACGCTGCTAATCGCGGGCAGTCCGGGGCAGGGAAGCGGGCGCCGATCCGCCCCGCCGGGAATGGTCCGCCCGGGTACCGAAAGTGCCGCCCGCGAACAGGTGGGTGATTTCTACCTTTATCCGATCAATGCGCGCACCACGATCGCCAATGCCCAGACCAAGCAGGTCAGTTTCCTGGATGTGCAGGGCGTACCGGCGCGCCGCGTTTATGCGCGCACCATCAACTGGCTGCAGAACGATGGCGGCCCGCAGCCAGTGTCCAGTTCACTCAGCTTCGCCACTTCGCGCGCTGCGGGCCTCGGCGATGCGCTGCCTTCCGGAGCAGTCCGCTTCTATCAGCGCGACAGCCAGGGCACGCCGCAGTTCATCGGCGAAAGCAGCATCGGCCATACCCCGGCAGGTAGCGAGTTGATGCTGACGACCGGCAATGCGTTCGACGTCTATCTCCAGGCAGAGGTCGAGACGCGTCAGAAGATTACATCTTCCGAATGGGAAAGGTCTTCCCGATACCGGGTCATTCAGGACGGCGAAGTGGTGACGCAGGTCGAATCCGAACAGCCGGTCGAATTTTACCGCACCACCATGCGCTACACGATGACTAATGCAAAATCGGAACCGGTAAACATTGACCTGGTACAGAGCGGGCTCGACCGCGGATGGTGGAGCCATGATTTCCGGATCGTGAGCGAAGATGTGCCCGGCAAGCAGCTCAATCTCGGGAGCCGGAAGTGGGTGGTTCCCGTTCCGGCTAATGGCAGGCGCGAATTCCGCGTGACCTACGAAGCGCGCTACTGAGCGTGACCATGCGGGCTGCCGCTGTTGCGCTGATCGGCGCCCTGATCGGTTCTGCCGCTGCACCAGGCCTATCCGCGCGGGAAGGGGTCAACGCCTCCGATCCGGTGGATATGTCGGTCACCATCTATCGCGACCCCGATCGCGGTGAAGGCGATGCGATGGACCGCGATTGGCCGCAAGGCTTCGCGATGATCAGCGAAACGCGCGACGTCACCCTGCCGCCGGGAGAATCGACGATCCGTTTCGAGGGTGTGGCCGAAGGGATGGTTGCCGTCAGTGCCATCGTCACCGGTCTGCCGGGCGGCACGATTGAGAAGAACCGCAATGCCGACCTCCTTTCTCCCGCCGCCTTGGTGGACGGAACGCTGGGCAACCGTGTCACCATTACCCGCACCAATCCCGCGACGGGGGTTGCGGCGGCGCAATCCGCAATCATCATCAGCCGCGCCGATGGCGGGCTAGTGCTGAAGACTTCCGAGGGGTACGAGGCGGTGCGCTGTTCCGGCCTGCCCGAAGGCCTTACCTTTGGCACCATCCCTGCCGGCCTGTCTGCCAAACCGGTGTTCTCCATCGCTACGCGAGACGATACCGGCGGCACTTACCGGGTCACGCTGACTTACCTCGCATGGGGCTTCGACTGGCAAGCACATTATGTCGCGACGCTGGATGATCGCTCCGGCGGCGTGGATACCCAGCGGATCAAACTTCTATCCTGGCTGACGGTTCTCAACGACAATAACCAGTCATTTGCCGATGTCGAGTTGATGGCGGTTGCAGGAACGCTGAATATCATCAGCGATTTTCAGAGTTTGGCGCAGCCGCCCACTGGCCAGCCCTTGCGGCTCATGTGTTATCCCATTGGCAGCACTGCAGCGGGTTCGCCTGTTGGGGTTCCGCCGCCACCGCCCATGCCGTCTCCCTCGGTGCCTGCCATGGTAATGATGGACGGTGCGATCATGGTAACCGGATCCAGGATGAAGGCGCAGGAAGCGTCCATAGCCATCACTGCAGTGGAAGAACAATTGGGCGATCTGAAACTCTACCGCGTGCCTGAACGCATGACGGTCGCCGCCAAGGGGTTGAAACAGGTCGCTTTCCTGCAACGTGATGCAGTGAAGGCGGAATTGCTCTACACTGGCAGTTGCAGTGCGTTGGATGACGCAAGTGGTCCGGCGGCTGCCGAAATCGAATTGACCACCAAAAATGACCGGGAACATGGGCTCGGCGTTGCCCTGCCGATGGGCGGGATCACCATTTTCGAACCGTCATCGGCGGGAGATCTGCTGATAGGCGAGGAGAATTTGCGCGATTACGCGGTCGGCCAGGATGTCGAGGTCTATCTCGGTGCAAGCAACCAGGTGTTTTTCTCGTGCAAACGGTTGACCGGATCGCCGTCCAATAAGAATCCGCGCAAATGGGCGCAAATACAATCTACGGTGACCAATGCGAACCCTGTTCCGATCAGGATTCGTCTGGACCTGGGCGGAACGGCAGATTGGGAACTGCGGAAGACGCGGGGGATGAAGACCAAGGATGGACAACATATCATGGAATCGATCATTCCGGCCAATGCATCGCGCGTTATTGAGTGGAAATTGCGTCCAACTGAAGGGGTTTAGTCATTGAAAATCCCACAATTCGGCAATTTTTCCTGAACCGCAGGAAAAAATACGTTCCCCTCTTGTTCTCTTAGAACAGATGCGGTACATAATCCAGCAGTGGAACAAGCGGGACGAAAACGCACGGCCCCCTAGGCAACTGATGGAGCACATGTCATGGCGACAAATCTGAAGCTGGTAGAAGGTAATGCAATGAACCCCGATCGTCAGAAGGCATTGGATGCCGCTCTTGCACAGATTGACCGCGCCTATGGCAAGGGTTCGGCAATGCGGCTGGGCTCCAAGGAAGCGATGCAGATCGAAACGATCTCCACGGGCTCGCTCGGTCTGGATATCGCCTTGGGCGTGGGCGGCCTGCCGCGAGGCCGGGTGATCGAAATTTACGGTCCGGAAAGCTCGGGCAAGACCACTCTCGCACTGCACACCATTGCAGAAGCGCAGAAGGGCGGCGGTACTGCAGCATTTGTCGACGCCGAACACGCGCTTGATCCGGTCTATGCCAAGGCGCTGGGGGTAAATATCGACGAATTGATCGTGTCGCAGCCGGATACCGGCGAACAGGCGCTGGAAATCGTCGACACGCTGGTCCGATCAAACGCGATCGATGTGCTGGTGATCGATTCGGTGGCCGCTCTGGTTCCGCGCGCCGAAATCGAAGGCGAAATGGGTGACAGCCATGTCGGCCTCCAAGCCCGTCTGATGTCGCAGAGCCTGCGCAAACTGACCGGTTCGATCTCTCGCTCGAAGACGATGGTGATCTTCATCAACCAGCTACGCATGAAAATCGGCGTGATGTACGGCAACCCCGAAACCACCACCGGCGGTAATGCGCTTAAATTCTATGCTTCCGTCCGGCTCGATATTCGCCGTACCGGCCAGATCAAGAATGGCGATGAAATTGTCGGCAACGCGACCCGTGTCAAGGTGGTCAAGAACAAGGTCGCACCACCATTCAAGCAGGTCGAATTCGACATCATGTATGGCGAAGGCATATCCAAGCTGGGCGAGATTCTCGACCTAGGGGTAAAGGCCGGAATCGTCGAGAAATCTGGTTCATGGTTCAGCTACGACAGCATCCGGATTGGCCAGGGCCGTGAGAATTCCAAGCAATATCTCAAAGACAATCCCGAAGTTTGCGACAAGTTGGAAGCTGCCATCCGCAGCCGCACCGACAAGGTTGCCGAGGAGATGATGACCGGTCCCGTGTCTGGGCCAGACGCGGACGCCTGATCATTATTTTCTCAAGCGGGTGCAGGAATCGCGCCCGGGAAAACGGAAAACCGGTTCGGGTATCCCCTTGGGTCCGTGCCGGTTTTTCTTTGTGTAGCCGTAACCTCTGTATTATCCGTCTGGACATTACATCCCAAGACCAGACGACACATGTTGCGGCAGCCAACGCAGCGGCGAAGCTTCAAAACCAAGAACGAATTCAATCTGCCGCTGCCGAGATATTTCAGATATATCTACGAAAAGTATATTTTTATTAATAATGATGGACACAAGATCGCTTGCTTGGCGTCCGGGTCGCAGAGGAAGGTAAATGCAGCTGAGTGATTGGCAAGGGGCTGTCGGGATCAAATGGGCAGATGAGTGGCGCCGAACGGATCGCAGCTTTACCGGACTAACGGAGCGCTTGCTTGCCCGCGCCCGGGCCGAACCCATTTCCCATGCGCTGGATATAGGATGCGGTGCTGGTGAATTGTCGCTAGCCCTGGCCCGCAGTCATCCCCTCGCAAAAATGCTCGGAGTGGATATAAGCGAAGCCTTGATCGCGGCCGCCAAATCTCGCGGAAGCAACCTTGCCAACGCCTCCTTTGAAGTTGCCGACGCCGCCGCCTGGACATCGGACGAATTCACACCGGACTTGCTGCTGTCCCGGCACGGTGTGATGTTTTTCCCCGATCCTGTTGCTGCTTTCGTCAATCTAAGACGCACTGCGGCATCATCGGCGCGATTGATTTTTTCCTGCTTCCGGTCAGTTGAAGAAAATCCATGGGCGCTGGGCCTGACCAATTTGTTGCCCGTTGGCGCATCACCGCCGCCTCAATCGATGGTTCCGGGGCCGTTTGCCTTTGCAGACCGGGATGCCGTTGCGGCAATGCTTGGTGCTGCTGGCTGGACGGAAATTGAATTCGAAGCGGCTGATTTTGCATATATTGCCGGTGCGGGTGAGGATCCTGTCGCGGACGCAAAATCATTTTTCCTGACGATTGGCCCTGCGGCACGTGCCGCAGCAGAAATGAACCCATCGGATCGGGCCGGGTTCCACCGCCGCCTCGACACATTCGTGTCAAGTCACCGCGATGGAGAACTGGTGGCCATGTTGGCAGGCGCATGGATTGTTTCTGCGCGCGCGCCGACCAGTGATTGAACTTTCTTGGGTGTTTGGACGGGCGTTCCGGGTGGCTGATCGGACCGCCCACTGACAGCAAATGGCTTAATGCGCTTGTCGCCAACGCCGCGATTGCTTAATTGCCCCCGATGCAATCGACAAATGACATTCGCCGCTCGTTCCTGGATTACTTTATCGCGCAGGATCACGCCGCCGTGCCCAGTGCGCCGCTGGTACCATATAACGATCCTACATTGATGTTCGTCAATGCGGGGATGGTTCCGTTCAAGAACGTGTTTACCGGTCTTGAAGCCGCACCGGCACCGCGCGCCACCAGTTCGCAAAAATGCGTCCGCGCTGGCGGCAAGCACAATGATCTCGACAATGTCGGTTACACTGCGCGGCACCACACATTTTTTGAAATGCTCGGCAATTTCTCTTTCGGCGATTATTTCAAGGAAGAGGCGATCACCCATGCCTGGACCCTGCTGACCAGGCAATGGGGCCTGCCGGCGGAAAAATTGACCGCGACCGTCTATCACACCGACGATGAGGCGTTCGAACTCTGGCGCAAGATTGCAGGGCTGCCGGAAGATCGCATTATCCGCATCGCAACGTCGGACAATTTCTGGTCGATGGGCGACACGGGCCCCTGCGGTCCCTGCAGTGAAATATTCTACGACCACGGCGATCACATTCCCGGAGGCCCTCCCGGTTCGCCTGATGAGGACGGGGACCGGTTCATCGAAATCTGGAACCTGGTGTTCATGCAGTTCCAGCAGGATGCCAGCGGTGAGCGGACCGAATTGCCCAAACCGTCGATTGATACCGGGATGGGGCTCGAGCGCGTCGCGGCCGTATTGCAGGGCGTTCACGACAATTACGATACCGATACTTTCAAGGCACTGATTGCGGCGTCCGAAAGCCTGACCGGGGTCGCTGCCGAGGGTGAGAGCCGGGCTAGTCACCGCGTGATTGCCGATCATTTGCGGTCAACCAGCTTCTTGCTGGCAGATGGCGTCCTGCCTTCGAACGAGGGGCGCGGCTATGTGCTGCGCCGGATCATGCGCCGCGCAATGCGCCACGCGCATCTGCTGGGGTCGAATGATCCGCTGATGCACCGCCTGGTGCCAGCTTTGGTGGCAGAAATGGGCCAGGCCTATCCTGAACTGCAACGCGGCCAGGACCTGATCGAAGAAGTGCTCGAACGGGAGGAAACCCGGTTCCGGCAAACACTCGACAAGGGCCTCCGCCTGCTCGACGAGGAAACCGGGGCAATGTCCGCAGGCGACCAGCTCGGCGGCGAAACGGCCTTCAAGCTCTATGACACATTCGGTTTTCCATACGACTTGACGGAAGATGCCTTGCGGGCGCGCAATATCGGGGTTGATCGCGCCGGTTTCGATGCCGCGATGGACCGCCAGAAAGCAGCTGCGCGCGCCGCCTGGAAGGGTTCCGGCGATGCAGCCTCCGGCGAGGTCTGGTTCGATATTGCTGAACGCGAGGGGGCCAGCGAATTTACCGGTTATACCTCAACCAGCGGCGAAGGCCGGGTCGTGGCACTATTGAAAGACGGTGCTGAAGTCGAAGCCGCCAATGCGGGTGACAAGGTCGTCGTGCTCACCAACCAGACCCCATTCTATGGCGAAAGCGGCGGACAGGCCGGCGATGTCGGCGCCATTTCCACGCCTGCGGGCCTGAAAATGGATGTGTTCGACACGTCCAAGCCACTTGGAAGGCTGCATGCCCATCAGGCCGCGGTACAGGCGGGCAAGATCGCGGTGGGCGATACCGTGCATCTGGAGGTCGATGTCGGTCGGCGCGACCGTATCCGGGCGAATCATTCCGCCACCCATTTGCTTCATGCTGCCTTGCGCAACCGCCTTGGCGGGCATGTGACGCAAAAGGGATCTCTGGTTGCGGAAGACCGGTTGCGGTTCGACTTTTCGCATCCCAAGCCGCTCACCGAAGAGGACATTGCGGCAATCGAGTGCGAAGTGAATGAAGAGATTCGCAGCAATGAAACCGTATCGACTCGGCTGATGAGCCCGGATGATGCGGTAGAAGCAGGGGCAATGGCCTTGTTCGGCGAGAAATACGGCGACGAAGTGCGCGTGCTGTCCATGGGCCGTGCGGACAAGGGCGGGCGTAATTACTCGGTCGAATTATGCGGCGGCACCCACGTGAAGGCAACGGGTGACATCGGTCTACTACGGATTATCTCGGAAGGCGCGGTATCTTCCGGTGTGCGCCGGATCGAGGCTCTGACCGGAGAAGCCGCGCGCCAATGGCTGGTGGGCCGGGAAGATATGCTGAAGTCGATTGCGAGCGCGATGAAGACTGCGCCGGATGACGTTGCAGCGCGTGTGACCGCGCTGTTGGACGAGCGCAAACTTCTGGAGCGTGAACTGGCCGAAACCAGAAAACAGCTCGCCCTTGGGGGCGGCGCTGCCGCAGGTCCAGAAGATGAAGAAATCAGCGGTGTAGCCTTCTCGGGCCAGGTGCTCGAAGGTCTTGACGCCAAGGAATTGCGCCCGCTTCTAGACCAGACAAAGGCGAGGATGGGCTCCGGCATTGCCGCTGCGGTCGCGATCAACGACGGCAGGGCAGCCTTTGCCGTTGCGGTCACCGATGATCTGACGGACCGGTTCGATGCGGTTGCTCTGGTTCGGCTCGGGGTGGAAGTCCTGGGCGGCAAGGGTGGGGGCGGCAGGCCGGATATGGCACAGGGCGGCGGACCTGACGCGTCAAAAGCCCATGCGGCGATCGATACAGTGCGTGCTGCGATAGCTGGCTGAAAGCGGGCCTAGCTGGCCGCGCCGACATTGCTGGTTCGCAATTTCGGTTTGGAATGGAGCTTTGCGTCTTCCTGGATCTTGATCCGGAATTCGTCCCGCTTTTCGTGAATTGACGCGATCACCGGTCCCATCGCGACACCCAGATCGACCAGAACGGCTTCGGACAATTGTAGCGAGCTTTCGAGCGTTTCGGGCACTGCATGGCTGGCCCCGCTGCGATAAAGTTCGGCCGCGTGAACTGTATCGCGGGCGCGGGCAATGATGGGCAGGTCAGGATATGCCTTACGCAATTTGGTTGTCAGCCGCTGGGCCAATACCGGTTCGTCCATGGTCAGGATCACGGCCAATGCGTTTTCAATGCCAAGATTTTTCAAGGCATCGCCTCTGGCTGCATCACCGAAGGCCGCGCGATAGCCCAATCGTTTGGCCGATTTTATGAGATCGGCGTCCGAATCGATCGCCACATAGGGTTTCCCGTGCACGGTCAGCATTTGCGCGACCAGGCGCCCAACTCGGCCCGCGCCGACGATAATGACCCGGGGTGTCGCGCGGTCTTCCGGCGGTAGTTCTGGCGCAGGCTCCACTCGCCGGGCCACCATCCGGCCAACCCGGGCCAGAACCGGCGTAATCGTCAGGCCGATCGCAGTTACGATTTGCCAGAATTGTGCAGTTCCTGGCTGGATCAGCAATGCTGAACTGGCGGCGGCGATGACGATCAATGTGGTTTCCGACGGGCTGGCCATCAGGATACCTGTTTCGGTGGCGGTGCTGCGCCGTGCACCCATCATACGCAGCAGCAATCCGGTGACCACGGCCTTGAACGTCAGCACCAATACAACCGCGAGAGCGATGGGGCCGAGATTATCCCAGATGGTCGTGACATCGATGCTCATGCCTACCGTGATCAGGAAAATCCCCAATGCCAGGCCCTTGAATGGCTCCATGATCGATTCGACTTCGCCATGATATTCGGTTTCTGCGATCAGCAATCCGGCCAGCAAGGCACCGACGATTGGCGACAGCCCGACCGCCGCTGTGGCCAGACTTGACCCGATCACCACCAGCAGGCTGGCGGCAAGGAACAGTTCCGGACTTTTCGTGCGGGCAGCCTGGGCAAACAGGCGGGGCAGGGCGACCCGGCCTAGAACAAGCAACCCCGCGACGACAAGGCCGCCCAGCCAAAGCGTATCGAGCAAGCCTTCCCAACCATCGCTTTGAGCATAGGGCGCCATCGCGCCCAGCATGAAGATGATCGGCACAATCGCGATGTCTTCGAACAACAGCATCGATAATGCGGCGCGGCCGACCGGACTGGTGGTGCCTGCAATCGGCAGCACGATCGCGGTTGAAGACAGCGCCAGCGCGAGGCCGAGACCCAATGCGCCGGTCCAGTATTGACCCAGCATCGACAGGAATACCGCCAGCATTCCACCGATGATCGCCAGTTCGAGCGCGCCAAGACCGAACACCAGTTTGCGCATGGTCCACAGACGCTTGAACGATAATTCCAACCCGATGGTGAACAATAGCAAGATGATCCCGAACTCCGCAAAGGGCTCCAGCGCCTCGGGATCGGTGATGGTTATGTGTTCCAGAAGCGGGTAATTATATACCAGCTTACCTAGGCCGAACGGGCCAACCAGAATGCCAATCAGGATAAACCCGATAACCGGAGTTATCCGGAAACGGGTAAAAACAGGAATCACGATGCCCGCAGCGCCAAGAATAACCAGCGCATCGGACAACATCGGAGAGGAGATATCGCCAGCCATACGGGTCTTCTATGGCAGGCTGGGTGCGCTTGTCACGCAGCTTGGGCCGCGCGGGGCGGAAGTTCAGCCGCCGCCTGGGCTATGCGGCCCTTTGGGTGCGGACACCGATGCCTCCTGATCGGCGCCGATCCGGTATTGCTCTGGATTGGTTGCTGCCCGCTTGTCCCACGCGATGCGGTACAGGTCGAACCGCCGGTCCGCCAGGTTCTGCACTGTCCCCTCGGCGCGTGCCCAGCTGAGGTCTGCCAGATTGACATCGCTGATTGTCAGCGTTTCTACATTCTCGCTCGCCTCAGCAGCGATACCGTCGCGCGCGAAGGGGAAATCGCACGGGGTCAGGATGCAGCTTTGGGCATATTGGATGTCCATATTGGCCACGTTGGGCAAATTGCCGACATTACCGCTCATTACCACGAAGCACTGGTTCTCGATCGCACGCGCCTGCGCGCAATAGCGCACACGCATATAGCCCTGCCGGCTGTCGGTGCAGAAAGGAACGAAGATGATCCGCGCACCTTCGTCAACCAGGCGACGGGCGAGTTCGGGAAATTCGCTATCGTAACAGATGAGCACGCCAATCGGGCCGCAATCGGTGGGGATCGCGTCGATCGAATCGCCCCCCTTGATGTTCCACCAATAGGCTTCGTTCGGGGTCGGGTGGATTTTCTCCTGCGAATAGATCGATCCGTCGCGCAGGCAGACATAAGCGACGTTGTGAATATCACCGTCTTCGAGCCGGGTCGGGTGGGAGCCGCCAATGATGTTGATATTGTATTTCAGCGCCATGTCCGACAGTGTCTGGCGAATTTTCGGAGTGTATTTGGACAGCGTATCAATCGCCTCGAGCGGGGTCAGTTCCTTTTCTTCGAAAGATAGCAGCATCAGCGTGAACAATTCGGGAAAGACGATGAAGTCCGCCTCGTAATCTGCTGCAACATCGACGAAATATTCGATGTGGCGGATGAATTCGGCGAAGTCCTTGACCGAGCGTGCCTGCAATTGACAGGTGGCGATGCGAACACTTTCGACCCCGCGCGGCAGGCGGTGCTTCTGCGGCTTGTCATGATCGACATAGGGGTTGCGCCACATCATGTGGACCGCGAAGGCTTTCGACTTCTTGTCTTCGGGCAGGTAGTCTGGAAGGATTCCAATAGGTTCAAACCCGTTGGCCAGTTGGAAACGCAGCACCGGATCGTGGATCTTGTTCTCGATCACCTGCGCCAGGTAATCCTGCGGACCGTCAACCTTGCGCCAGTAACGTTTGAGGTTCGGCATCCGGCCGCCAAATACGATGCCGGTCAGCTCGAGCCGCTCCGCCAGTGCCCGCCGTTCTTCATACAGCCGGCGGCCGATGCGCGTTCCGCGGGACTTGGGATCGACGCACATTTCATAGCCATACAGCCATTCGCCCGTTGGCAGGTGGCGTGAACCAAACCCGTTGCCGGTTATCTCGTCCCAGCTATGCGGTTTCAGCGCAGTATTCGCGCCAAGCCGCATGGAAGCGCAATAGCCGACCAGTACGCCGTCCATCTTGGCGACAAAGCAGCCTTCGGGAAAATTGTTGATCTGGCCGCGAATTTCGCCGTGGGTATAAGCGGGAAGATCCAGATATGCGCGCCTGACCAGATCTGCGATTGCCCGTACATCGGCGGGCCGGGCCTGGCGCACTTCAAGGCGGGCCTTGCCGCGCCGTTCCTTGTCCTCGGTGTTCTTGGTGGCCGCAGACGTGGGTTTGGACGAATTGACCATTGGTTACGCTTTCAAAAAAGAAGGCCGCGCCGATCCGAATTGGAATCGGCGCGGCCATCCATTTTCATTCGAGTCAATCAAGCCCAGTTCTGCATTTCTGCTTCGAGGTTGTTTACGATCGCTTCGAAGAATTGTTCCGTGGTCAGCCAGCTCTGGTTGGGGCCGATCAGCAAGGCCAGATCCTTGGTCATGTGGCCCTTTTCAACCGTTTCGATACAAATCCGCTCGATGGTTTCGGCAAAACGGACCACGTCGGGCGTATTGTCGAACTTGCCGCGATACATCAGTCCGCGCGTCCAGGCGAAAATGGATGCGATCGGGTTGGTCGAGGTTGCCTTGCCCTGTTCATGCTGGCGGTAATGGCGGGTCACGGTGCCATGCGCCGCTTCCGCTTCGACGGTCTTGCCGTCGGGCGACATCAGGACCGAAGTCATCAGACCGAGCGAGCCGAAGCCCTGTGCAACCGTGTCCGACTGAACGTCGCCATCGTAATTCTTGCAGGCCCAGACGAACTTGCCGCTCCATTTGAGCGCCGATGCGACCATGTCGTCGATCAGACGGTGTTCGTAGGAGATGCCGGCTTCGGCAAACTTGTCCTTGAATTCGGCTTCGAAAACCTCCTCGAACAGGTCCTTGAACCGGCCATCATAGGCTTTCAGGATCGTGTTCTTGGTCGACAGGTAAACCGGCCATTTCCGGTCCAATCCGTAATTCATCGAAGCGCGCGCAAAATCGCGAATCGAATCGTCGAGATTGTACATAGCCATGGCAACGCCAGGGCTTTCGAATTCGAACACGTCGAGATCGATATTCTTACCGTCAGCGCCCTCGAACACCAGGCGGAGCTTGCCCGCGCCGGGGATCAGCGTGTCGGTGGCGCGGTACTGGTCACCGAATGCATGGCGGCCGACCACGATCGGGTCTGTCCAGCCGGGCACCAGCCGCGGAACGTTGTCGATCACGATCGGCTCGCGAAAAATTGTGCCGCCCAGAATGTTGCGGATCGTGCCATTGGGCGAACGCCACATTTTCTTGAGGCCGAATTCCGCCACCCGTGCTTCATCCGGGGTGATGGTGGCGCATTTTACGCCGACGCCGTATTTCTTGATCGCGTTGGCGGAATCGATGGTGATCTGGTCGTCCGTCTCGTCGCGTTTTTCGATCGAGAGATCGTAATATTTCAGGTCGATATCCAGATAGGGCAGGATCAACCGTTCACGGATCCACTGCCAGATAATCCTGGTCATTTCATCGCCGTCGAGCTCGACGACCGGGTTAGCTACCTTGATCTTCGCCATGGTGTTCCTGTGCCTGTTGTTTTGAAAGTTGCCGTTCTTGGATTTGGACGGGCTTTAGCAGAGGAGGGCGGCGGCGCAAGGCGGGGGGCTTTGTTTTGACCTTGCGCCCCAACTAGGCCGCCGCAGCCAAAGGGCGGCCGCCCGCCGCGCAAATAGTGCGATAGCATCAGGGAGCCAATGCGGCCGCAGGCGATTCAGGCTAAGGATGGATGTGAATGGTGGGCGTAGAGAGAGTTGAACTCCCGGCCCCTGCGATGTCAACACAGTGCTCTACCACTGAGCTATACGCCCACGCTATTCACAAGCTGCCATAACAGCAGGCGCGCCCTCTAGCGTCTGGCTTGAACAGGCGCAAGTGGGTGTTTTCGTTTACAGGCCGGTCGCTCTACAGGCTGGCTTGGGCCTGATCATCGAAGATTCGTTCCACTTCCAGAACCAGATCGCGCAAGTGGAATGGTTTGGACAGCACCTTGGCCTGCGGTTGTTCCCGGCTGGCCTTCAACGTTACCGCGGCGAAGCCGGTGATAAACATCACCTTTGTGCGCGGGCTGACTTCGTTACAGCGCTGCGCCAGTTCGATCCCGTCCATTTCGGGCATAACGATGTCCGACAGCAGCAGATCGAAATGCTCGTTTTCAAGGAACGGCAGGGCGGCGGTGCCGCGATCGACCGCGACCACTTCATAGCCGGCATTTTCAAGAGCGCGCGCGAGGTATCCGCGCATCGCCTCCTCATCTTCCGCCAGGAGGATTCGCAGGGAATTATGTGTGTTCATGCCTCCCCATAGCGCAGGACGATTAAGAAATCTTTCGCGCTGTTTGGCATGCCCAGCTTTGACACAGCGCGGCTTGGCGCTAATCATATTTTTATGGACGAAATGCGGCGCGACTTGGAAATCGAAGAGGGATCGCCGGTTCAACGCGGCGGAATTATCCCGGATACGATCCTGCCCGCATTTTCACTGCGGATGCATCCCGATTGCCCCATTCCGGTGGTGATTGCCGCCCCCCACGGAGGCCGGGCCTATCCAAACGCATTGCTGGAGACCATGCGCGACCCGGCATATTCGGTGATCCGGCTGGAAGACCGTTACGTTGACCGGATCGCCACAGAAATTGCCCATCAAACGGGCGCAGGATTACTGGTCGCCCATGCGCCGCGTGCCATGATCGATTTGAACCGGGCCAACGACGATGTGGATTGGGAGATGATTCGCGGCGGCCGACCAGCGGAAGAACGTCGCACCTTGACCAATCGCCGATCCCGCACAGGGTTGGGCCTGGTTCCTCGCCGTTTGCCGCGACTCGGTGAAATCTGGAAAGAACAGATCAGCCGCGAACAATTGGCGGCGCGTATTGACGGGATACACCGGCCCTATCATCAGGCGCTGGCGAAGGCTTTGGAGGCCGTGCGTGACCGTTGGGGTGCTGCATTGCTGATCGACCTGCATTCGATGCCGCCGCTGAAGGCGAAGCACGAAGGGGATCGGCCTGCTGAAATCGTGATTGGTGACCGGTTCGGCGCATCGAGCGATGGCTTGCTGATTGCCAGCGCGTTCGCATATCTTGCCCGGCAGGAACGCGCCACCGCTCATAACCGCCCCTATGCAGGCGGCTACGTGCTGGATCGGCACGCTGCGCCGGCGCGGGGTATCCATGCAATCCAGGTTGAATTGTGCCGATCGACCTATCTTGACCGGCGCATGGAAGAACCGAGCGCACGAATGGCGGCGGTGGTGCGATTGATTGCCGGATTGGTGCGGGAATTGGGCGGGGCTGCTGCCGGGTTGGGCCGCGCGGGCGCTATGCCGATAGCTGCCGAATAGCCCCGAATCATTTACCACCAAAAAAACCACCCCGTGCTTATCGCACGGGGTGGCCAAGGTTCAGGGAGGTGTGCACCTAGTGCACCGGTCCTGGCGGGCCATGAGGGTAGCGCCGCCGAACAACCTCAAGATAGGACGGGATTAGACCCAGTCAAGTCTGCTCTGGTTTTATTCTGATCCAGACTATCGTTTATTTCGATCAGCTTGCATCGGCACTGGCGGTCTGGGCGGCGCCCGAAACCTGTGGTCCCTTGCCTTGTTCAAGCTGGCGCGAGAAGATATTCCGCATCAGGTCGAGCGAGAAAATCTGGGC
>JBGSJO010000086.1:0-4459 GCA_041741895.1 Pontixanthobacter sp. | reverse complement strand
GCCATTTCCGCTGCATTGGCCGAGCCTGCCAGCACCGGCTGCTCTTGCTCGGGTTCTGGCGGATAGGTGAAGCGCAGCACGTAAATGGGCTGCGCTTTGGGGCTGGCGATCAGATCGAACAGATAGGTCCGCCGATCGGTCACCACCGTCATATTGGTGCGGGCGGCGGGCGATAATGGTTTGATGAACAGCAGGTTCGCCCGCTTGTTCGGGGTTACCTGCCATGCCTCGGAATCGCCGATGGCGACGTTCTCGATCCGCTCGTCCTCGGCAAAGGCGATGGTAGCCTGTACCTTGGTCCGGCCATCAATCCTCACGACTTTGGCCGGATCGTACAGCCGTTCCACCAGCCGCGCGTCCTGCGCAAATGCGGCAGGCGCGGTCAGCAGACTGACGGCGAGCAGAGCGGGCAACAGGGGCGCAGGGATCAGCGCGCGGGTCATTTGAACTTCTCCGTCATGGGATTGCTTGCGGTCTTGTCGCCAATGGGTTTTGCGCCGGGCGATTTGAACCGGTTGCCAATTCCGCGTGTGCGCGAAGGGTTGGCAGTGAAGGGCTGAACCTGTCCGGAACCGCCCACATTGTTGATGATCCGCGTTTCACGCGCTGCGGCAGGGGCAAGACCGGTGCCTGGATCATTGGCAGGGGCGCTGGTCGTTACCGCCGAAATCGGGATTTGCCGTGATGGCGAAGCGCCGGTGCTGGCGGTCGATCGTTGCGGCTGCGATATGGCAGTGCCAGTTTGCGGAATGGTGTAAACGGTCTGGGTAGTGCCGTCGGCGGCATTGTCAGGCACCAGCCCAAACACCCTCCAACCCGAAACCATGGTGCTCGAAACCTTCAGCACCATGATCATCAGCGCGACATGCACCGCGCCAATCATGAAGAAGGCCATTGCAGGCCGGGCCGGCACCTCGCCGGGTAACAGCGCGAGCGAGGACAGGACGGGAACCGCCAATTCCAGCATCACACTGCCGCCGAGCACGGCGAACAGCGGCGTCAGCGCAAGCATCACCACACCTTTGAGCCAACCGGTGAATAATCCGCGCGTGCCATTGAACAGTGCCATGACGACAAATATCGGCCCCAAGGCGACAAGCACCGCCAGCCCGATCCGCGCAGTCACCAGCACCCCGACGGTGCCGAGCAAGAGCAGCATGGCTCCCAGCCACAACATCCCTTCGGGCGAGAATGCCGAAATGTCAGGATTTTGGCCGCCCTGCCCGCCAGCCTGCATCTTGGTCGCTTCCTCGATAGCGGTGAACACGACATCGATCTTGTTTGCAAAGGTGATCGTCGCTGAACCCGCATCGCCGGTCAGCGTCGAGGCAAGATAATCGGGTGCACCGATCGCCAGATTCCACACCACCGCTTGATAGGCGATCCAGCTCGTCGCAAAGGTCAGCACGAGGCCCAAGGTAATCATCCGGGGTACGATCGAGCGGATACTGAGATTGGTCCGGCCAAGGAACAGACCAATGGCAAACAGAGCGATGAACAACGCCAAAAGGATCGACAGCGCAGGGCCGAGCGCGCCGCCAGGAGCGAACAGCCGTCCGAATGCCTCACCGGTCATATCAGCAGCGACGCAATCCACGCCCTGCAGCGCCGCAGCTACGCCATTGCCAACTGCGTTGGCCGCATCCTGGCAATTCGCGTTCACTCGGCAGCCTGCTGCATTGGTAATTCGCCGGAGTCGGACGAGGTACTTCCGTTAGTTCGCAGTCCAAGATCAACCTCGGTCGCGCCTTCAAATCCACCTCTATTGGGCCAAGCATGACCGGTCAGCGCCGGATACCAATCCGCCGGATTATCGCCCATCGCGGCGCGCAGCAGGTCAAGCCGCCGGACGGAACTTTCGCGGCCGGACAGGATGGTCAGCACTTCGGGCGCGTTTGACATATCCAGCCGCACCACCACGGATGCATCGGGCTGGCGCACCAGGAAGCAGCGGCTGTGCGCCGGTAGGCTGCGAATCAGCGCAAGCTCGTGATCAGTAAGGCCGAAACCGTCGCAATAATCCTCAGACCGAGCGCGGGAATTGGGCATGAAGATCATCGTCGCGGTCTGTTCGACCAGCGCGGTCGAAATACGGCTTTCCAGCGCGTCACGCGCGCTTTGCGTGGCGAAACCGACCAGTGCGTTCCGTTTACGAAGCGTCTTGAGCCAATCTCGGATGCGGGCAGCGAACACCTCGTCATCCAGCGCTTTCCAACCTTCATCGATCAGGATCATGGTCGGGTGACCATCGAGCCGTTCCTCGATCCGGTGGAACAGATACATCATGGTCGGTGTACGCAATTTAGGATTTTCGAGGAGCGCGGTCATGTCAAAGCCGAGTACCCGATTGGTCAGGTCGAGCCGGTCCTTGGCATTATCGAACAGCCAGTAATTCTCTCCGTCCAAGATCCAGGCCGACAGCCGGTCAGACAAATCACCCGGCTGCGGGCGGCGGGCGCCGGACAGCAATTCCTTGAAATAGCGCAGGCGGCGAAGCGATGGATCGTTGCCGTAAGAGGCGTCGACTGCCTGCGCAATGGTGGCCAGTTCTTCCGGCCCCTCCGCTTTCAGCAAGACGCCTAGCCAATCGCGCAGGAAGGCACGGTTGGTAGCAGTATCTGGCATCGCGAGCGGGTTGAAACCTGTCGGCTGGCCTGCGCTGATCCGGTCATACCGCCCACCAATCCCGCGAACGAACAATTCCGCGCCGCGATCCTTGTCGAACAGGATGGTGCGCGGCTTGAATTTCTGGGCCTGTGCGGCGAGGAAATTCATCACCACGGTCTTGCCCGAACCGGACGGTCCGATGACCGAAAAATTGCCTAGGTCGCCGTGATGGAAATTGAAGAAAAACGGCGTCGCGCTGGTGGTTTGCAGCAGGGTGACAGCATCGCCCCAATGGTTGCCGCTCGCTTGCCCCAGGGCAAAGCCGTGGAACGATCCGAAGCTGGCCATATTAGCGCTGGAAATCATTGCGCGGCGGACGATATATTGCTCGTTTCCGGGGAATTGCGCCCAGAATGACGGTTCCAGATTAGTATCTTCGCGCACCACAATTGCGCCGGTGTCTGCAAGGGCGGCGCCGCAAGCAGCGGTTGCATCGTCCAGCTGCGCCAGATCGGAAGCCCTGACCTGGACCGACAAGTGATGATCGCCGAAACCAACCGCCCCATTGCCCAGCGCATCGCGTGCGGCCAGCATGTCGGCGCGCTCGGCAGCGGCTTCCTCGTCCACGGAACGCAGCCGACGGATCGCCAGATCCATCCGCTCGCGCGCGGTTTGCCGTTCGGACGGAGCGTAGCTTTCGCTGACGATCATTTCATAAGGCAGCCGCAGCAGCCCATCCATCAGGCCCGGAGAGGTCGCATCGGGATAGTCTTTCAGGCTGAGCATAGCAGAGAAATCAGGCGCTCCGCTCCCGCGCAATTCCATCGCATCCAGCCCGAAACTGGCGCGGCGATAGGGCAGCATCTGGCCAATGTCGGTGTCGTCAGACGGGCGCCGCACGGGCCGCATTTCACCATTATACAGAGCGCTCAGCAGCTCTAAAATTTCGTTGTTGGTCCGGTCGGTAGCGCCGGAATAATCTCCCAGCATCTGAGCATTGTACGCGCCGAGCGAAGCGATCATGCCAGTTGCGGCTGCCTTCAGACTGCGAACATCCTTGGGGTCGGCCTCGATCTCGCCCTGCCCTTTTCGGTTCCACATCTTGGCCAGTTTTTCTGCGATGCCTGCCTTTCCGCGCGCAGGGCGGCGGATCAGGGTGATAAACTGGTCGTTGATGAACAGCGAACCGCTTCCTAGCCGCTGTTTCCAGCGTGCATCGATATGGGCGGACAACGCATCTTCGAATTCGGCCTCCAGATCGATCTCGACCCGGCGGCGGATGACGTGGTGATAGAGGGCAAAGCGCGCATCCAGCGTGCTGCGCAGCATGACCTCTCGCGAAGCGGCATGGGCATTCAGTGCAGCGCTATCTTCGGTTTCGAATAGCAGACCCGGCACCTGGATCGCGGTCATCACTGACCCATCGCGCAGCAGCATCGTGTGCTGGTCGATTAGGCGGGCATAGGGCAGCCGGTCGCCCGCGCGGGCTTCCTTTGCGCTCCATGCGGCGGCTCCGATCCACTTACTCATAACCGGCCGGCCCTCCTCAGGCCTGAATGTGTGCCTCGATCAAGCAGCATAGCTGTTGCAGCCCCAGCGTTTCCAGTTCTTGACCCGGGGACACCGGCTGACCTTGGTCAGCCACAAATCGAACACGCGTGGTTCGCGCAGACAGGCGAAATAACCAATCACGTGCAGTACGATCGGCACCGGCAGGATCCAGAAACTCTTGAGGATCAGAAAGGCCTCCCCCGTCACCAGCATATTGATGATGAAGAAGTTCAGCGTGACGCCGGCAAACATCTGCGGCCGGGTCAACGCGCGGTGAACGGGATGGCGGACGAGTTCCATG
>JBGSJO010000085.1:0-12524 GCA_041741895.1 Pontixanthobacter sp. | reverse complement strand
CGGATCGACGCCCATCGCCACGGTCAGGCTGGCGACGACCGGAATTATGGCGCTGGCAGTGGCGACATTGCTGGCGAATTCGGTGATTAGGATGACCATGCCGACCAATGCCAGCGCGACCATGATCAACGGCACCGCGCTCAAAGGCAACAGCGCCGAGCCGAGCCAGTCCGCCAATCCGGAAGCACCCATCCCGGCAGCCAGTGCCAGCCCGCCGCCAAACATCATGATCACGCCCCACGGGGCGCGGTCTGCCTCCTTCCAGACCAGTAGCGGCCGCCCCGTCCCGTCGGGCAGCATGAAAAGCGCAAGGCCCGCGGCGATGGCTATGGTGCCGTCGGTCAGCGACCCTGCGGGCAGGTAATTTTTGAGCAGCGGTGCCAGCATCCACAGCAGGAACGTGATGATGATAAGCGGGATCAACCGCTTTTCGGGCATGGTCCATTGCGTATGGGTGTCAATCGCGGCGCGCGCGGCCGCCACGTCAAACGGATGCGCGGCAACTTTCTGCACCCGGGCAATGATCAGCGCTGCGATCGGAACACCAACGATGACTATCGGCAGACCGAATGTGGTCCATTGCGCAAAGCTGATCTTCAATCCAATCATGCTGTCTAGCAGCGCCACGGCAATTCCGTTGGTCGGTGATCCGACAATCGTACCGAGCCCGCCGATCGATGCTGCAAAGGCAATGCCCATCGGCAGCGCGCCCGCCAGCCCATCCTGTTCTTCCGGTGCCAACCCTCCGCCGGCGAGCACAGCCAGCGCCATCGGCATCATGATCAGCGCCGTGGATGTATTGGAAATCAGCATGGACAGGATCGCCGCTGAAACCATAAAGGCCAGCAGCAGGCGTGATTGCCCGCCGCCGCTGCCCACCACCTTCAGGATCGCCTGCGACAGGCGCCGGTGCAGCCCGGTCCGTTCAATCGCCAGCGCCAGGAAAGCACCGCCCAGAATCAGGAACAGGATCGGTTCGTAATATGCGCTGGCCGTATCCTTCGCGTTCAGCACCCCCGCAAAGGGCAGCACCAGAAACGGCAGCAGGGCAGTGGCGGTCAGCGGAATGGCCTCGGTCATCCACCAGGCGGCCATCCACACCACCAGGCCGGCAACCAGCCATGCCTCTGGCGGCATTCCGGCAGGGGCAGGCACGATAATTGTCAGCGCAAAGGCCAGAATGCCGACGATAAAGCCAATGCGCTGCGCGTTCATGATCTGGTCGTATCCCCTGCGACGCCGGACCCTAGCGGCTCAGCAGCATCGGGCAACCCGAAAGAAAGAGGCAAATGGAACGCAGGCCGGCTGAAGGTGGCAGCGTGGTGCGGTTTGTTCTTAGTTGACTTGCAGATCAATTGGTTCCGCAGTGGAATCAATCGACTTCCTTAGGTTCCGAAGGATTTGCCGGGTCTTCGAATGGAATAACGGTTACCAACCCGGCCCGGCCACCGTTACGGATCAGCTTTTCGATCTTGTTACTGCGTTCGACCAGCAACCTGGCCACTGCGGTAGGAATCTGGACGCCTTGGGTGCGATCATTGACGACCAGAAAGCCGTAGTTCGGGTCATGCTCTCCCTTGGCCAGATCGGCGATATCCCGCTCATAAATGCTGGCTTCGACACCGTTCGTCTTGTCAATGATCGCAAGGACTTCCGGTTCGGCAAGGGATCGCAAATGGCCTTTTATATCCATTGGCCATTGGGGAAAAAAATATGGCTTCGCTTCTTCGTAGATTTCCGAAACCAGTAAAGCATCGCCCGATTTTTGTGTTCCGCGCAGCGAGTTGACGAAATCCCTACCAGATTTATCGAGGAGCTCCCCAACATTACGATGGTTATAGGCTTCGTTCTGGATCGACGGGCCACCGATGTCGCCCCGGAAAAACCCATAAATCACTCTGGGATCAGACCAATGCTGAAAGACAATCTTGGTGCGGATGTCCTTTGGACTCATCTTGATTCCGGCGACAGTGAGGAACTTCGCCTCGTCCAAGGGCAAGTCACTGCCGGCAATCTTAAGGCTGGCCGGCTGCGATACTGGATAGGCTAGTGCGATCTGCTCGATGATCGCCACATTGTGTAGATTGATCCAGAAAGCGAGTTGCTCGTTTTTTGCCAAAGTGGTGATGTCGACAATTTCCGGGGTGCGCTCCAAATCCTGCCGATATTCGGTCAGTGATGAAATGATAGCGTCATCCAGAAAGGAAAAAGTAATGCGGTTGCCTTCCAAGCGGAATCGGGAGTCATGTCCATAAACCCGCCGCGTGCCTGTGAAAGGTTCGGGACTGGGCGCACCTTCACGAATGGACTGCCCCATCCGGAAGACGAAAAATTTGAGTGCTTCGTCCCAGATCGAGTAATCGACTTTCGTATCGACGGGATTAGCCTTGGGCGTAAATTTTTCGAACTGCGCATCGGTCAGCGCAGGTTTGGATTCTTGCCGCACCAATCCGGCCGAAGTTCGCTGAGATGCAGGATCTTCCGATTGGGCTGCAGCATGGTAGGTCACAGACAAAGCTGCGGGCAGGCAGATCGCCATGATTAACTGCTTTTTCATGAAGATACTCTGACCCTTTGATCTGATTGACGACAATTGCCTTTTTCTCGTCCGGACTTTGAAATCCGGCATATTTGTCAAGGCCAATGCCACGAGATTGCGCAACCTCGCTTTGCCAATCGATCAACTGCATCATGCCATCGACAAGATGCTGCGCACGAAAACCTGGGCTGGATTTCGCGATAGCGGGTATCGGATTATACTGCTGGCGCAGCGATGCTGGTTGACAGAGTACTATGCGATCGAGCGTGTTTCGAAATCTGATGCGCTGCGCTGTGCCAATCTGCGGGGCGGTGCGCCCGTGGTCGGTATGCTCGACCGCAAATACCACCGGGGAACCCAAGTAATGGGGTAAGAACGCTTATAATAAAATTGTCGAAGAAGGGCCCAGCTTACGATGTGCCCTTCTTCAATTACAGTGAACTGTCCGTGCTGGGTAGAGTCCTTACTTCGGTGACAGTACCATTAGCATCTGGCGCCCTTCGAGGCGTGGATAGGCTTCGATCTTGGCGACTTCTGCCGTGTCATCCTGCACCCGCTTGAGCAGGTTCATGCCCAATTCCTGATGCGCCATTTCGCGGCCGCGGAAACGCAGGGTGATCTTAACCTTGTCCCCATGTTCGATGAATTTGTTCACGTTGCGCATCTTCACGTCATAATCATGCGTGTCGATATTGGGACGCATTTTGACCTCTTTGATGTCCTGAGTCTTTTGCGTCTTGCGCGCGGCGTTGGCTTTTTTCTGCGCTTCGAAGCGATGCTTGCCGACGTCGAGATATTTGCACACGGGGGGATCGGCATTGGGCGATACTTCGACCAGATTGAGGCCCAGCAGGGCTGCCGCTTCGATCGCTTCCTTGGTGTACATGACACCGACGTTTTCGCCGGTTTCGTCAATCACGCGGACCTTGTCCGATTGAATCATGTTGTCGTAGCGCGGGCCGCTCTTGATGGGCGGGCTATTTGTGCGCCGGGGTGGACGAGCTATGGGTTAGTCTCCTTGGAATCGTTGCAGGTTGGTTGTCGATACGCGCGTTACTTAGTGCGGAACGTGGGAAGTTGCTAGGGCTGTGTTGGGTTCTCTTCACACCACAGCGCGAATTTCATCAGCTTGCCGCCTGCGGGCAACATCGCGTGGATTGTGCTGGCGGGCTGCATTGCGCTGAGGATCGCCGGATCGGCGGCATTCATCCCACCGGTCAAGGCTCCGAATGCAGGCAGAATCATCCGGCCAGAGCCCGCCGCATCGCGGCTGACCACTGCGCAAGGGCGGCGGATGCGGCGTTGACGCACGGTAATCTGCAGACGCGGGTGGTAATGGCCGGAAAATTCAGGCCGCGTCTCGCCCGGCTGCGCCTGATGGCGCAGGATCATCCCGGCAACCTCCAGTTCCTTTGCCAGAGTGCCGCCAGCCAGAGTGCCGCCAGCCAGATTTTCGGCCCCTCCCTTGGCAACAGAGCCTTCGGCGAGAGGCGCATCGTGATTGCCGGTGATCCACACCCAGTCGGTCGCCCGGGTCAGCGCCGCCAGCATCCCCGCTGCGTGGGGTTCCAGCCGCTCCGCTCCGCCTGCATCGTGAAAATTATCCCCTAGCGTAAACAACCGCCGCGCACCCGTTTCGCGAATCGCAACCGCCAGCCGCCCCAGCGTCTCGCGGCTGTCATAGGGCGGCAGCATCTGGCCGTGCTGGGCATAAAAGCTCGCTTTCTCCAGATGCAGGTCGGCCACCAGCAGCGCATTTTCTTGCGGCCAGAACAGCGCGCGGCCTTCTGTCAGCAAAAATTCCTGGCCTGCGAACGAAAGGGGAACCATCAGTCACACTTGCCGCAGCGCCTGCAGGATGGCAAGCCCGTTTGCCATGACTGAAACGACTCCAAGCTCCGCCGATCACACTGCCGACTACACTGGCCGTGCCAAAGACTGGTTCGAGGATCTGCGAACCCGCATCTGCCAGGAATTCGAGGCGATCGAGCGGGAAGCAGGCAGCCATGCGTGCTTCGAATATACTCCGTGGATCCGCGAGGAGGAGGGCAATCCCGATCCGGACCACGATCCCGGCGGCGGTGTGCAGGGGTTGATGAAGGGCAAAGTGTTCGAGAAGGTCGGCGTCAATGTTTCCACCGTGCGGGGCAATTTTGCGCCCGAGTTTGCGGCCTCGATCAACGGAGCGGATGCGGACAACCCCGCCTTTTCCGCCACCGGCATCAGCCTGGTTGCGCATATGGCCAACCCGCACGTGCCTGCGGTGCATATGAACACCCGGTTCCTGACCACCGGCAAGGCATGGTTCGGCGGCGGGGCCGATCTCAATCCCCCGATCCCCTATGAGGAGGATACCGCAGAATTCCATGCGGCCTTCCGCGCTACCTGCGCCCGGCATAACCCGGTCTATTACGACCGGTTCAAGAAATGGGCGGATGAGTATTTCTACATCCCGCACCGGCAATGTCACCGCGGGGTAGGCGGCATTTTCTATGACCATATGGAAGTGGGCGAGGCCGGGGCATGGGACCGCAATTTCGCCTTCACCAGGGATGTCGGCCAGACTTTTCTCGATATCTATCCCAAGCTGGTTCGCCGCCGGATGAATGCGGAATTCACTGATGCCGACAGATTGCAGCAGCTTCAATGGCGAGGCCGATATGCGGAATTCAATCTGGTGTATGACCGGGGGACTTTGTTTGGCCTGAAAACCGGAGGTAATATCGACGCGATCCTGATGAGCCTGCCGCCAGAAGCGGTGTGGAGCTGACCACACGCCCGAATCGGCCCGGAAGTTGACTAAGGGAATTTACGGATCCCATGTTGATTCGGCTTGGCGCAAGGTCGCGCATCGCTGAGTTGGCGACGGGATAGCTGAACGGGAATTGCGATGCCCAATGTGCAAGACAACCCTCCGGAACGGGGCAATTGGTTCTGGATCGTCATCATCGCGGTGCTGTTCGCAATTCTGATCTATTGGTTCTACGATCCCGTCGGTGAAGTCCCTGTCGCCGAGGAACCGGGAGCAACACTGCCGAGCGATGAATTTACCACCGCCCCAGAAGGCGGTGTTCCGGTTCAGTTGCCGGAAACACCGATCACAAATACTCCGACAGAAACCCAAAGCCCGCCCCCGACGATGGCTGAGTGAGCGGCGAGGGGCCGCCTGCGCCGGTGCTGAGCAGCGGCGATGGGGTTTTCGACCAGGGGTAATTGCTGGCAGAGGCGCGATGGGTCCGGGCTTCGGGCAGGCATTGCCGGAATGCGCGCCCGGCGGTGCAGTTGCGAAAAGTCTGCTTGCCGAGCGCCCGGCGATCCTGCATTTGCCCATACAACCTGATATCAGCGGCGCGAAAGCCGCGCCCTGTTTCGGCGCCCCATGCCATTTGCCTCCCTTGGAGAATCCGATGCGTTTGCTTGCCTCCTTCCTGTTGCTACTTGCGGGTGCGTGTTCGCCCCTTGGCGATGCGCCCGAAACGGCGGCGATGGTATCCCCCATCCTGACCACCGAGGATGCGAAGGATCCGTCTACCTTTGCCCAGCCGGAAGTGGCGCGGGTGACGCATATCGCTCTGAACCTGGCGCTTGATTTCGATACGCAGTCGGTTGCGGGTTCTGCCACGCTGGATATCCAGGCGGCGGACGATGCGGATACGGTCATCCTCGACAGCAACGGGCTGGAAATTTCCGAAATCACCGATGAAGGCGGCGCGCCGCTGGCGTTCACGGTGGGCGACCCGGTGGAAGGCAAGGGCAGCCCCGTGACAGTCAGTATAGGCGATAAGCGGCAGATCACCGTGGTCTATTCGGCCAGGAATGCGGAGGCATTGCAATGGCTGACCCCGGCGCAGACAGCGGGCGGCGATCATCCCTATCTGCTCAGCCAGGGCCAGCCGACGCTGAACCGGACCTGGATACCCACGCAGGACAGCCCCGGCATCCGCCAGACCTGGGAAGCGCGGATCGTGGCGCCGCAGCCGTTGACTGTGGTGATGTCCGGTCTGGTTATGGACGAGCCGGTAGCTGCGGGGGATGGAAAACGCGCCTTTTCCTTCAAAATGGACAAGCCGGTCGCGCCCTATCTGATTGCAATTGCCGCAGGCGACATCGTGTTCAAGGAACTGGGGCCAAGGTCGGGCGTATGGACCGAACCGGTCATGCTGGAACGCGCCGCCAACGAACTGACCGATACGGAAAAAATGATCGACGCGGCAGAAAAGCTCTACGGCCCCTATCACTGGGGCCGCTATGACATGATCGTGCTGCCGCCCAGCTTTCCCTATGGCGGCATGGAAAACCCAGTGATGACATTTCTGACACCGACCTTCATCGCGGGCGACAAGAGCCTGACCGGATTGGTCGCGCATGAACTGGCGCATAGCTGGTCGGGCAATCTGGTCACCAATGCCAATTGGGCGGATAGCTGGCTGAACGAAGGCACCACCAGCTATTTCGAAAACCGGATTATCGAGGAATTATATGGTGCCAGGCGCGCGGGCCAGGAAGCGGCGCTGAGTTTTGCGGAGATGGAAAAAGCGCTGGCGGAAGAGGGTATTACCAGCCCGATCACGCAGCTCCATCTCCCGCCTGATCTGGCCCTCCCGGATGGCGGCGCCAGCGGAATTATCTATGATAAAGGCGCAGTGTTCCTGCACACGGTAGAAACGATTGTCGGCCGCGAGAAATTCGATGCATGGCTGGAAAGCTGGTTTGATCGCCACGCATTCCAGCCTGCCACATCGGCCATGTTCCTGGCCGATATACGTGAAAATCTGGTCAAGGGAGATGCCGCGCTGGAAGCGAAGCTGATGCTGGACGAATGGGTTTACCAGCCTGGCCTGCCGAGCAATGCCGTGCACCCTGATCCGGCTGCATTTGCTGAAGTTGACGCTGCGGCGGCGGCATATGCGGCCAGTGGCATGGTCGATCCGGCCGCCTGGGCCAAATGGACCGCGGCGGAACGCCAGCGCCTGCTGACGAAATTGCCGCGTGAATTGAACGATCAGCAGCTGGCCGCGCTCGACAGGGATCTCGGCCTTTCGAAGACGGGCAATAATGAAGTGCTGTTCCTGTGGCTCGAACTGGCGCTGGAAAACCGTTATGATTCCGTCGTTCCCGCTGCGGATAAGTTCCTGTCCACCGTTGGCCGCCGTAAATTTGTGGCGCCGCTGTTCGAGGCATTGATGGAGCAAGGAGCATGGGGCCAGCCAATCGCGAAGCGCATCTATGCCAAAACCCGTCCGACCTATCACGCGGTGACGCAGGGTACGGTCGATAAATTGATGATGTAATGGCCCGAATCGAAGGGGGGATATGCTTTCCGCTTGCCCTTAGCGCGGGCAAACCGCACATCTAGTCAGCTATGCTGCGCCAGTATGAACTTGTGGAACGGGTCAAGGCCTATGATCCCAATGCCGACGAGGCGCTGCTGAACCGCGCCTATGTCTATACCGTGCAGAAACATGGCACCCAGAAACGTGCATCGGGCGATCCCTATTTCAGCCATCCGGTAGAAGTGGCCGGCCTGATGACCGACCTGAAGCTGGATCAGGAAACTATCATAACCGCGCTGCTCCACGATACGGTGGAAGACACGCTGGCCACCATCGAGGATATCGAGGAAAATTTCGGGCCGGAAGTGGCGCGACTGGTGGACGGGGTCACCAAACTGAGCAAGATCGAGGTCATGCCCGAAGATGAGCGGGCAGCGGAAAATCTGCGCAAATTCCTGCTCGCCATGTCGGAAGACATCCGCGTGCTGCTGGTCAAACTGGCCGACCGGCTGCACAATATGCGCACGCTGCACTTCATCAAATCGCCGGACAAGCGCGCCCGGATTGCCCGCGAAACGATGGATATCTACGCGCCGCTGGCAGAGCGGGTGGGCATGTATGAATATATGCGCGAAATGCAGCTGCTCGCCTTTGAACAGGTTGAACCGGAAGCCTATCAGACAATCACCGGCCGGCTGGAACAGATCCGCAAGCAGGATGGCGGGCAGGTTGATGCGATTGCGCTGAAGATGAAGCAGGCGCTGGCAGAGGCAGGCTTGGCCGTGAAAGTCTGGGGCCGGGAAAAGCATCCCTATTCGATCTGGAAGAAGATGGCCGAACGCCATGTCAGCTTCGAACAGGTAACCGACATCATGGCCTTCCGGGTGATCGTGGAAAACGAAGCGGAATGTTACCGGGCGATGGGGATACTTCACACCACATGGCAATGCATTCCCGGCAAGTTCAAGGATTATATCTCCACCCCCAAGAACAATGGTTACCGGAGCCTGCATACATCCTTGATCTATGAAAATTCGATGCGGGTGGAAGTACAGATCCGTACCCGTGAAATGCACCGGACCAATGAATTCGGGCTGGCTGCGCATTGGGCCTACAAGCAGGGTGACCGGCCCGATGGGGCAGTTGGCTGGCTGCGTGATCTGATCGAAATTGTTGATGCCAGCCATGATCCGGAAGAATTGCTCGAGCATACCCGCATGGCAATTTACCAGGACCGGATATTCGCCTTCACCCCAAAGGGCGCTCTGCATCAATTGCCCAAGGGATCGACACCAGTCGATTTTGCCTTCGCCGTGCATACCGATCTGGGTGCGCAAACGGTGGGGGCGAAGATCAACGGGCGGCATATGCCGCTTCGTACCCCGCTGGAAAATGGCGATGTCGTTGAATTGATCAAAGGCAAGACGGCAGAACCGCAAATGTCGTGGCTGGGCTTTGTCGTAACCGGCAAGGCGCGGGCAGCCATCCGGCGCTCGGTCCGGCTGAAGGAACGATCCGAAGTGGCGCTGATCGGCCGTAAATTATTCGATGAAATTGCCGCTCGCCTGCCGACCAAGATCGGCAAGAAAGCCATTCGGGAGGCAGTCAAACGGCTCGATCTGGAGGATGAGGGAGCGCTGATGTACGCAGTCGGCGCGGCCAAGCTGGCCGATCGACAGGTGATGGAAGCACTGATCCCCGGCAGTACCTCAGCGCTACCCGAAGAAGAAACATGGCCCAAGCAGGAACAGGCGATTTCAGTGCGCGGATTGACGCCAGGCGTCGGCTTCCAGCTTGCTGAATGCTGTCACCCGGTCCCCGGCGACCGGATTGTCGGCCTGCGCAAAATGGGCGAGGGCGTGGAGGTGCATTCTATTTCCTGCCTGACGCTGGCCAGCGGGATCGATGCCGACTGGCTCGACCTGTCATGGGGCAAACATTCGCAGGGCGCGGTCGGCCGGCTGCGCGCGACCTTGTATGACCGGCCCGGAACGCTGGCGGAAATGGCGGGTATTTTTGCCAAGAACGTGGCTAATGTGGTGACGCTGGAACAGACGCAGCGTGATACTCCGTTCCATACCTATGAGATTGATCTGAACGTGCAGGATCTGGCGCATCTGACCCGGATCATCAGCGCTCTGCGCGCCAGCGACGCCATTGCGCAGGTAGAACGGATTTGACCCTATGAGCATTCTGGCGATCGACCATGTGCAACTGGCCATGCCGCACGGCGGCGAGGACCGCGCGCGCAGTTTTTTCGTTGGCCTGCTAGGTATGCGCGAAGTGTCAAAGCCCGCCAATCTTTCGCCAAGTGGATGCTGGTTCGAAAGTGGCCCGGTCCATCTTCACCTTGGGGTGGATCCCGATTTCCGGCCCGCAAGTAAAGCGCATCCGGCGCTCCTCGTAAACGATCTGGCCAGCCTTCGCGCCCGGCTGGAGGCGGCGGGGTACGAAACCCGCGATGATCAGCCAGTCGAAGGCTATCACCGGTTCTTCACCGCCGATCCCTTTGGCAACCGGATCGAAGTGATGCAGCGGATCTAGAGCAGCTCCAGTTCGACCGCGACCAGGTCGCCTTCGGACAGGTCTTCGGCCCGCATCACCTTTTTGCTCACGAGCAGAACCCACTCCGACTGCCTCTGTTGCGGGAACACCGAGCTGTTCCAGCGCGTGCCGCCGATCCGCGCCATGACCTTAACCGAGCCGAAACCGCGCTGCTTGCCGAACTCCAGCCGGTGAAGCCGCGCCTGCAGCGCGATCTGTGCGGCCGCCTCGCCCGTGATCACGATCAGATGATAGGCGCCGCGGTCGCCCTGCCAGCGGGTGAGGGGAGCGGTGAGGGTTAACGTGTCGCTCATTCAGGTTTCACGCAGAGGCGCAAAGAAAGAGAGACGCAGAGAAAGAAATGCATCGACCGCAGGTCATCAATTCAACGATCTCGGTCCAGGCGGCGCAATTGACTTCAGGCAGGAGCCTTCGGCTCGCGCTGTCTCTCACGCGTCTCTGCTTCCTTTGCGCCTCTGCGTGAAACCTGTTCACTTCATCTGCCGCACCGGCACCGGAATGTTGCAGATATCCGCTCCGCCTGCTGGCACGATAAAGAATGGATCACGGCGGTTGGCGCGCGCATCGGCGTAGCGGGCGAAAGTCTCGCTTTCGGTAGACAGATACTCGAAGCCCGGCTGCTGGGGGGAAGGCATGTCACTGGCGACGCGGACCGACAGGATCGGGGTGCGATTGACCGTCTCGTCCGCCGCGTAGAAACCCAACTCGCCCTTGCCGCGCGGTAAGCTGGAGAGATGTTCCATCCCCTCGATCACGCGCCCGACCAGCGCAATGTTGCGATCGAGATGGCGCGGCGCATGGCCGATCACCGTGTAAAGCTCCGCGCCGGAACCGGTGTCGGGCGAGAGGTTGCGCCCCACGCCTACCATGCCATAGCAGTGGACGGGCCAGTATTTCCCGCCATCAGTCGCGACCGGCCAACCAAGTGGAAGGGCGCTGGCAGCTGAATATGCATCATCTCTAAGCGCCTCGTGCGAACCGACAAACGCGTCAGTCACCAAACCCAATTGCCGAATATTTGCAGCGATTTTAAGCCAGTCGCCATTGGCGCTGGGCCAAGCGTCTGGAGACCTCGACATTTTGAGTGAATACTCGCTTTCCCCCATCACCTTCAGCCCCTCAGGCAACGGCTTCACCTCCCCCGTCGCCTCGGGATTGTCGTAATTGGGATCGCCCCATTGGACGACGTAATTGTCCTGCACCCGATTGACGCTGATATTGTCATACCAGCCGCTGCGGGCGAACAGGCGGATGTTGTCGATCCAGCCCTGCGAAAACGGCGGCGGCATCAGTTGGATCACCACTTGCCGCGCACTCCCTTGCCCATCGGGGGCGAGGGTCATGATGAGCAGGTTTTCCGCCGGTATCGGCACCCAGTCGCCTGGCGCAGCCTCCGCGATGATCTCACCGGGCGAAGGAGCTCCCTTCGGTTCCTCCTGAGCGAATGCGGGGGCGATGAGCGACAGCGCGGTTAGGGCGCCAATGATGGTCCGGTTCATGCCCGCTATTCTGCCACCGCCGGTCCCCGCGTCAAACCTTATTCCGCGGCATCTTCCAGGGCGTGCATATCGTCATCCGACAGGCCGAAATGATGGCCGACCTCGTGGATGATTACATGGGCGACCAGTCGTTCCAGCGTGATATCCCCGCGTTCGCGCCATTCCAACAGGATCGGCCCGCGGAACAGGCGGATGCGGTCGGGCATGGCGCCGGACTGTTCGATGCTTTTGAGGTGCAGCGGAATGCCCTCGTAAATCCCCGAAAGCTCCGAAGGGTGGCTCAGCCCGACTGCGGCCAACGTCTCGTCGCCAGCGTAATCCTCAATTTGCAGCAGGATGTTGCCCAGATGTTCGGAAAAATGGCGCGGCAACCCGTCGAGCGTCGCCCGCGCCATTGCCTCCATTTGCGCGGCGCTTGTGCCACCTATGCTTTGCAATACCATCCCCTAGACTTAGGAACGGGGATCAGATCAAACAATGGTGCGCCATCTGCTTGCCAAGCCAGCTCGCAAAAGCTAGGGCGCGCGTCTTGCGGACACTCCGGTGGAGTACGCATGCGGAGACGTGGCCGAGTGGTCGAAGGCGCACGCCTGGAAAGTGTGTAAAGGGGTAACTCTTTCGTGGGTTCGAATCCCACCGTCTCCGCCA
>JBGSJO010000084.1:0-4135 GCA_041741895.1 Pontixanthobacter sp. | reverse complement strand
GGCTGGGCCCCCGCCGAACCGGTGGTCGTGCCGCCGGCCGGGGCGGTTTGCGTAGTGGCGACACAGGCACCAAGCAGGGGCAGGATGGCCAAAACAATCAGGCGGGTCATCAGCGGGAATTCCTCGGGCGGTGGACTAGATGGGTTGCGGCAGCCGCGCCGATCACCGGCGCGAGCAAATTCACGAAGGGCACGGTCAGCAAAATAGCAACAATCCCGCCCAGCGCAAAGCGGGTGCCGACGTCGATTGGCGGCTTTTCGCCTTCCTCGGAAACATGACGCAGCCAGACCATGTCCTGCAATTCGCGCCCGAGCAGCCAGCCGTTGACCGCCCAGAACAGGATTGCCGTGCCAACGCCGGTAATCAGCAGGGCGATGGCAAAGGGCAGGGCGATCAGATTGACCAGCAGGACCCGCGCCGTGGAGCGAACCGCACTACGCAGTTCGCGCTGCAGCGTCAGTTTGCGCGCAGACCCATGGGCCTGGGGATAGTGCTTTGCTTCTACCGCCGCGACAATCTCGTCTGCGAAGAATTGCACGACGGCCAGCGCAACGACCCGGAACAGCAGCCAGCCCGCGATGACAGTGGCCAGAATCGCGATAAAAGCCCCCAGCTCCGCGCCATAGGATAGCTGCCATTGTTCGATATATCCGGCGAGCAGATACCATCCTCCCAGCCCCAGAATGACGATAATCGCCAGCGTTGCCGCGATGGATTTGGCCAGCACGCGCAATATCGCCGGGTCGGACAATTGCCCGATAGCGCGGGCCAGGGCGGCGGGGAGACTGGTCATCACCCACGCCTGTGCCGCGCCAAGGCGATCCAAGTCAATCGCACAATCTTCTCTTCGGCGGCAGGCAGGCCTTGGCGCAAGCTGCATCACCCGCTAGGCGCGCCGGAACCATGAAATAATTACCAAGGATTTCCATGACAGCTCCCAAATATGACGTGATCGCGATCGGCAACGCCATCGTCGATGTGATGGCCCCGTGCGAAGATGCGCTGATCGAAAAGCTCGGCCTCAACCGCGGCGGCATGACCCTGATCGACACGGACGGCGCGCATACTCTCTATGCCGCGATGGGCCCGGCCAAGGAAATCTCCGGAGGTTCGGCGGCCAATACACTGGCCGGCCTCGCCGCCCTGGGCGCCAAATGTGCGTTTATCGGTCAGGTTGCGGATGATCAGCTGGGCGAAGTTTTCAGCCATGATATCCGGGCTGCGGGCATCGACTTCACTACGCCTGTGCGGGCAGGCGATCCGCCGACCGCGCGGTGCCTGATCTTCGTGACGCCCGATGGCGAGCGGACGATGAACACCTTCCTGGGCGCCAGCCAGTTCCTGCCGCCCGTCGCGCTGGATGAAGGCGCGATAGCCGACTCCGCCGTGCTCTATCTCGAAGGCTATCTGTGGGATCCGGAAGAACCACGCAGTGCGATGCTCCGGGCTATCGGGGTCGCACGGGATGCAGGCCGCAAGGTTGCGTTTACCGCATCCGAAAGCTTCGTGATCGAACGGCACGGCGATGATTTCCGCAAGATGATCAAGGATGGCCTGATCGACATACTGTTCGTCAATGAAAGCGAATTGGCGACCCTGACCGGGGAAAGCGATTTCGAAGCCGGGCTGGCCATGATCGCGCCGGACCTGCCGGTACTGGTCGCAACCCGCAGCGCCAAGGGCGCAGTGGCCCTGATGGGCGGTCAGCGCGGCGAAGTGGCGGCGGAACCGATTGCCAAGGTGGTCGATACCACTGGTGCAGGCGATCTGTTCGCCGCCGGTTTCCTGGCTGGACACGTTCGGGGCGAAAGCCTGCAGGATTGCCTGACGATGGGCGCGGTTGCGGCTGCAGAAGTTATTTCACACTTCGGGGCAAGGCCGGAAGCCGATCTGAAGGCCTTGGTGGCTGCGCGCCTGGGCTAGGGCGCCGGCTCCGCTTCCCGCGCGACTTCGCGCCAGCCGATGTCGCGGCGGCAGAATCCGGTGGGGAAGCTGATCGCATCGACCGCGCGGTAGGCGGCTGCCTGCGCTTCGGTCACATTCCTGCCGGTGGCGGAGACATTCAGCACGCGGCCCCCATCGGCCACCAAAGCGCCGCCCTCTACCAGCTTCGTGCCTGCGTGAAATACCTTCGCGCCGCACGCTTCCGCCGATCCCAGATCGATCGCGCCGCCTTTTTCCGGCGCATCGGGATAGCCCTTTGCCGCTATCACCACGGTCAACGCCGTTTCGCTGGCGAACTTCGCCGGCTCGCAGGTCCCCAGCCGGTTGTCCGCGCAGGCCAGCATCAACTCGCCCAAATCGCTTTTCAGCCGGGTCATCAATACCTGGCATTCGGGATCGCCGAAGCGGCAGTTATATTCGATCAGTTTGGGCCCCTGATCGGTCAGCATCAACCCGGCGAACAGCACGCCGGAATAAGGCGTGCCTTCATTGGCGAGCGCCCTGACGGTGGGCGCAATGATCTTCTCCAGCACTTCGCCGCGCGCCATCGCGTCCAGCACGGGCGCGGGGCTATAGGCGCCCATGCCGCCGGTGTTGGGGCCGGTATCGCCCTCCCCCACCCGTTTGTGATCCTGCGCGCAGCCGAAGGACAGGATAGTCGCGCCGTCGGTCAGCGCAAAGAAACTCGCTTCTTCCCCGCGCATGAATTCCTCGATCACAACTTCCGCCCCGGCGGTGCCGAAACGTCCGCCGAACATATCCTCCAGCGCGGCGACCGCTTCTTCGCGGGTTTCGGGAATGACCACGCCTTTGCCTGCCGCCAGCCCGTCTGCCTTGAGCACGTAAGGCGGCTGGAACCGGGCCAGCGCCTCTACCGCTTCGCCGAAAGATCTGGTGCGGATATAGCCGGCGGTGGGGATGCCCGCGCGGGCGCACAGATCCTTGGTGAAGCCCTTGCTGCCTTCCAGCTGCGCTGCTGCCTTGCTGGGGCCAAACACCGAGAAGCCCTCGCCCCGCAGACTGTCCGCCAACCCGTCCACCAGCGGTGCCTCTGGGCCGATCACCACCAATCCTATCCGCTGCTCTTCGCAAAAGGCGATCACGGCGGCATGGTCGCGCGCGTCCAGCTCTACACAAATTGCATGCTGCGCAATTCCGGGGTTGCCCGGTGCAGCGTATAAATTATCCTGCGGACCAGACAACAAGCGGGATTGCGCCAGCTTCCAGCTCAGCGCATGTTCGCGTCCGCCCGATCCCAACAACAGGATATTCATGCCCGGCCCTTTCGACAGTGATGACAATCTCAACGATGGTGGTGGCGGGCTGGTAGCGCGAACGCGGGCGGGCGACAATTCCGAGCCGCTGACCATCACCGAAATTTCGGCCCAGCTGAAGCGGGCAGTGGAGGATCGGTTCGGATTTGTCCGGTTGCGCGGCGAGCTGTCCGGCGTCAAACTTGCGGCTTCGGGGCATTTGTATTGCGCGCTGAAGGATGAAAGTGCGGTGATTGACGGGGTGATGTGGCGCGGGAATGCACAGCGCCTGTCGTTCCGGCCCGAAGACGGGATCGAAGTGGTCGCCAGCGGCAAGCTGACGACTTATCCGGGCCGGTCGAAATACCAGATCGTGATCGACAGCATGGAAATCGCGGGCGAAGGAGCGCTGCTGGCGCTGCTTGAAAAGACCCGCGTCCGGCTGGAGGCCGAGGGGCTGTTCGCGCCGGAACGCAAGAAACGCCTGCCCTATATGCCCCGGGTGATCGGAGTGGTGACATCGCCCACCGGCGCGGTGATTCGCGACATCCTGCACCGCCTGTCCGACCGGTTCCCGAGCCATGTGCTGGTGTGGCCGGTGTTGGTGCAGGGGCAGGGTTCGGCGCAGCAGGTCGCCGCGGCCATACGCGGTTTTTCCGAGATACAGCCCGGCGGCCCGGTGCCGCGCCCCGATCTGGTGATTGTCGCGCGCGGGGGCGGTTCGGTGGAGGATTTGTGGGGCTTCAATGAAGAAGTCGTCGTCCGCGCGATCGCCGAATGTTCGATCCCGGTCATTTCTGCCGTTGGCCATGAAACCGATACCACCCTGGCCGATTTTGCTGCCGATGCGCGCGCGCCCACGCCCACGGCAGCGGCGGAAATGGCGGTGCCGGTGCGCGCCGACCTGATGCTGACGCTCGCCGATTTCGCGGCCCGCC
>JBGSJO010000083.1:0-21267 GCA_041741895.1 Pontixanthobacter sp. | reverse complement strand
AACATCGGTCTACCTATCCAACTGGGCATGACCGGATTGCCGGAACAGGCAGCGAATAATCCGTCTTTCGTAGAAAGCGCCTGATTAGGACTGAACCTGAGCCATTCGCGCAATTCTTCGACAAAAGCCGGATCGTCCATTTGTGCGCTATTACCCTCAATGACAAACTCGAGAATGGCCTCGCGATCAGACGCCTCAGTAAAGATCAGAACTGACACGCCATTTTGCTGCGCAGCTCTGGTCATATTGCCAATATCGGCCGCAGATATCGACTGACCATCGTATACGGAACGCGTTGATTGGCGCAGCGGTATTGCTTGATAGAGGTTGGAATCAAGCTCTGGTCCACTCCGTAGCGCTATCTCAATAGCGGTCTCAGAACCGCTTTCGATAGTGAGGTCCGCTGCTCGCCCATGCGCCTGTGCCGCAATGACAAGGTTTTCGGCGGCGCAGCCCAAACTGGTGTAAATATGATGATCGTCGGGATCGACCACTTCGGTCCGGCGTGACATATCGGGAAGAATACGGACTTTGTCCTCATCCAGTCCGAACATCCACGGCTGCGTGTTGTGACCGTTGGCGGCCAACGTTGCCATTCGCACGAACTCCGCCATGCTCGGGTCGGACGATAACAGGCGTCGTTGGTGCTCTATTTCTTCTTCATAAGAACCCAAGCGTGGCCACGTGCCGTAGCCTAAGGCACCAACTGCGGCGACCGACAGACCCGAAGCTATGAGCGTTCGACGTGATAGCATGACCAATCCCTTACGTGCTGTTCAGCCTCAAAAACTGGGTATAGCACACTTTCGACCGTGCTTAATTGATGTCGATCAAGACAAGCACCGCGCCAGTGTGTCACGCCACATATTGGTCCGCTACAGCGTCCAATTTCATCAATTTCACCTAAAAGCAGCCATTCCGCTTCCCACCCACTTTCGGTCATTACCGGCACCAACGACTGGCCCCAAAAGCAGCCTGTCTGCTTATCGCGGGTTGTTGATAAAAGCGGACCGGCAGGAAGCAACCCAGAAGCAGACATCCTGGCGATTCACGAAGCGCACAAAAGCTGCACTTCTGCGGACCTCAGAAGTCTAGCGTTCCTTAAGGTTCTATCGCGATCTTTGCCTCGGCCATTCTGGTCAGAGGAGAATATCAATGGGAATGTCACAATTTGATCCGCCAGTTCAACATCGGCGCGCCTGGAATGATGGGGCAACGATCGGCCCGAAACGGCCGCTGACGCAGAAACAGATATGGGCAATCAGGTTCTATCTAGATCGTGAGCAGCGTGTCCGCGACAGGGCCTTGTTCGATCTGGCAATCGACAGCAAGCTGCGAGGCTGTGATTTGGTCGAGCTGAAAATTAGCGATCTAATGGCCGGCACCGAGATCCGAAACCGGGCGTCGATTACCCAGCGCAAGACAGGCCGCCCAGTTCAATTCGAGCTCGCGGTTGATGCCCGCAATAGCCTAATGGCGTGGCTCGCAAGACGGGGCGGATCACCTAACGCCTATGTCTTTCCCAGTAGGGTGGACCGAACTAAACACCTCAGCACGCGCCAATATGCCCGCTTGGTAGACGAATGGGTGACATCCATCGGTCTGCAGCGGCAGGAATATGGAACACATTCAATGCGGAGAACGAAGGTTGCCATGATCTATAAGGCTACCGGCAACCTCAGAGCGATCCAGATACTTCTGGGGCACTCTAAGATTGAAAATACGGTGAGATATCTGGGAGTCGACATCGAAGACGCACTCAGTTTATCGGAACAAACAGAAATCTAAGGGATAGCCAGCCCCTTGGGGCTGGTATCTCCCTATCGCCGGTTGCAGAAGGTCCGCTCTTATTTTCCGCCAATTCAGCCCGAAAACCGCAACGCGCGTAAAGCCGCCGTTTTTCATCATGTTAACGAACGGCAGCTAAGCGCCATAGCGGCCCTAAGAGCGGACTTTCCGGTCTGTCCGACGAAGCGGTCATTCAGAGGTCAGATTCACGGTCCATGAACGAAGGGCAGCTTAGACGGATTGGCGTCCGAAAGGAGGCCTTCCGGCTCGTCCAACGAAGCGGTCATTCCAGATTCCGCTTTTCACGCTTAAATAGTGTCCATCAAATGGCTTCCAATAAACGAGAACGCGGCGAGCGCAGCGGTGCCAGTGACCTCATTCTGTGACCCTGGCACCACATGCGAGCAGGCTGTGGTCCCGATCTGAGTGGTGCCGAACTGGAGTGGTGGAGCATCTAAAGGTTAGACAGCAGGAGAGTGCAGCCCGCAGGTGACCGTGCCAACAATGGGGTGGTTAGACTTTCTAAGTGCTTAGTAGTGTTGAATTAATCCTGCCCTCACGGGGCATCCCTCTCACAAGGTCTCACATCAATCTGAGATGGTATGAGAACTGTCCCACAATCGGACAAACCGATTTTGTTGGCCAAATGGATTTGGCGAAATTGGATCTGCGTCCCTTAAGCTATCAATGCAGATCGAAAAAAACATTGGTGAGCAGGCTTTTAGGGCAAAACTCCAGGCGAGGTTTGTGCATGGCGTTTGGCCGTACTTGGCCGACGCATCAAAAATTTGTCGCATTTCAGCCGTGGCCTATCGCCGTGACTGAAAGTTCTCACCTCACCCACGAACGCCGAGCAACTTTACTTGGCCTCCACACGCGCCTTTCGCGCGCGTTTGAAAGCCGGCGCAGTTTGCGCGTCAAATCCGATGAACTCGGCCTTCTAGTCGAGCTTGGACTGTTCGCCCTGGTGTACGAGGAAATTGAAGAACAAAGGAAAATGGAATGCAAAAGAAGGAACTCTACCGGCGAGGAGACTACTACCTCGCCTACGATAGCAAAAGCGACGGAACGCTCCGGTCAAACAAGATCTATGTCTTCTGGTATGACCACACCGCCGGACGCATCAAAAGCCGTTCAACACGCTCGGGAGACATTACAGAAGGCAAAGCGCAGCTAGATTCATTATATGAAGCCAACCAGAAACAATGCTTGGTCTGCCCTGCATGCGGGCAGGCGCTGTCTGGAAACGAACCTCCTTTGTTGGCCACTGCCATCGCAGAGTATAGCGAGGCTAAGGCCGACTACAAGGCGGCGAGCTATCGGCTCGAACACGTCCTGAACTATGTAGTCGCGAAAGGGCTGGAGACCACAAGAGTGGATGAGGTGGACGATGGTTGGGTGGACGCGTTTCGGCTCTGGGCTCTGAAGGTGCCGATCATGAGTGTCAAAGGAAATTCCCGAAAGAGAACTCCTGGTACAGTGGAGGCCAGCGCCCTCCAGCTGCGTGCCGCTGTGAACCACGCGTTTAAAAAACGCAAACTGGCCGCCCGTGCCGAATTTAAAGTCAAATCAGCAAAGGTGGTCAGCAAATCTCCTTGGTTCAGAATGTCGGAGCAACAGCTCGGCGCGGCTTTCCGATATGCCCTCGTCCTCGACTGCCCCGAAGACGCATCAGCTAAACAGATCGAGAAGTTGAAGAGCGATCGTTTGCAGTTGCTTCATTTCCTCCGGCTGAGCCTCTGTACATGGGCCAGGCCTGACGCTGTGATGGATTTCTCAACCGACCCAGACCGCGGCCAATGGCAGAAGGAAATAGGTTACATTGATCTCAACCCGAGGGGTCGGGTGCAGACCAAGAAATATCGGCCGTTGTTGAGAGCGCCACGACAGCTGGTATCGCATCTGGAAGCAAACATCGGTCCGTTCGTGAAAGTAGCTTCGATTCGCACGTCTTGGCGCCAAATGGCGCAAACCCTCAACTTCCCGCAAGATGCCCAAAGCGGAACTAAGCTGGTTAGGCGGAGCGTATCCAGCATTCTGCGGGCTGAACTGGATAATGACGGACACTGGCAGCAAGGCCGCATCTATCTTGGTCACGTGCAACCGGATGAATCGGATAAATACGCTACGGCCTATCACGCCCTTTACATCAGCCATGCACTGGCCGCGACCGAGGCGCTGATCGATCGGATCGAGGCAGTAGCTCCCGGTGCGTTCTCCTGAGCAACACCGGAGTTACACCGGACTTATGCAACCGAAGCAATCAAAAATCTTTATAAGTCATTGAAATAATGGTGCACCCGACTGGATTCGAACCAGTGACCTCTGCCTTCGGAGGGCAGCGCTCTATCCAGCTGAGCTACGGGTGCCAATGCGTCACCGAAGGCCTGCACCATGTGCCGCCAGCAGTGTGGACACCGGCGCGCTTAGCAAAGGGCCCGGCTGCTTGGAAGCGGAATATTGGGCAGGAAGGTAAACGTCGTGCCGGCATTAGCGATTTGGCAAGCGGTTCCGCCTAGGGTCGCGGGATCATGAACGCATATTCTTCCGAATTCCATCAGCTCCGCTCCCACGCCGAAAATGGCGCCCTGCCTGATCGGGGTGCAGCGAGCACTCCCGATCCGGCCGATCAGTTTGCCCGGCGCTGGGCAGCCGTGCACGGGGCGGCAGCGGCGGTAGCCGGCTTGGCGCAGATTGTGCCGGAGCAGGAATCCCGCGAAGCACCGAATTTTGCCTCCATCATCGCCGATGCCCAAGGGTGGAAGGCCGAACTGCTGCGCAATGGGCTTGATGATATCGCGGCCTTCATGCAATCGGGCCTGACAGCGCTGCTGGCGGCCAATGCAGCTGGTCGCAATCCGGCCGCCCCGGCATTCGCGCTGTGGACACAATTCGAACATTCCCGTGATGCGTTGGTGGATGCAATTTTCGACCAGTAATCTTCGGCAAACGGCCTGTTAACCGGCTTGACGAAGTTCCTACTATGTTCCAAAATGGCGCATGACTATTCCTGTTTTCGCCAACGATTCTACGCCCGATAGCGAGGGCCGCGCTCCCGGCCCCGCGCTCGATTCGCCTACTCTCGATTCGCTCGCACGAGATTCGGCAGCGGTGGCGCGCGGCATTTGCCGGCTGTTCGCCCGCAACGATATCTGGTGCCTGAGTGAAATGCCGCTGCGGAATGGGCGGCGCGCGGATCTGATGGGCATAGATCCCAAGGGGCGCGTGGTGATTATAGAAATCAAGGTCAGCCGGGCCGATTTGCTGGGTGACGGGAAATGGACCGATTATCTCGACCATTGCGACCGGTTCTATTGGGGGCTCCCGCCGGGGTTGGACCGCAGCCCGCTGGAGGGGGCGGATTTCCTTCCTGATAGCTGCGGCGTGATTGTGGCCGATGCCTATGATGCCGAAATTCTTCGGCCCGCCCCGTCCCACGCGCTGGCGGCGGCCCGGCGCAAGGTCGAGGTCGAGCGGCTGGCCCGCACTGCATTACGGCGCCAACTGGCCCGCATCGATCCCGATTGCGCGCCCTGGGGGCAAATGCGCTGATCGCACCGCGCCGACGGGAGCCCTGATGCAGAATATCGCTGTATCGCCCGTCGCCATTGCGCCATAGGAGGAATATGGCCGCAGCGATCCTCTTGTCAGCCCTTGCCATGACGGTGATCGTGGCCTTGCGCTATGTTCTCACCAGCGGAATTTTCGCCTGGGCGACGCAGCGGTTGAGGCCGGGGCATTATGCCGGGCTGGGACCGCAAATCCGCACCGAAATCCGATGGTCGCTTTTGTCGGCCGCCATCTATGGCATCCCCGCTGGAATCGTCGCCTGGGGCTGGCAGGAACGCGGGTGGACCTTGATCTACACCCAGTGGCAGCAATTCCCGCTATGGTACCTGCCGCTGAGCCTGCTGCTCTATCTGTTCGCGCATGACACCTGGTTTTACTGGACCCACCGCTGGATGCATCGCCCGCGAATCTTTCGGGCAGCACACGCAGTTCACCATGCAAGTCGCCCGCCCACCGCCTGGACCGCCATGAGTTTTCACCCACTGGAAGCGCTGACGGGTGCCTTCGTGATCCCCCTGCTGGTATTTCTGGTCCCGATTCACATCGCGATATTGGGCGCAGTGCTGGCAATCATGACCATCATGGGGGTCACCAATCACATGGGCTGGGAAATGCTTCCCCGGAATTTCGTTCATTCTACATTGGGAAGCTGGCTGATAAGCGCCAGTCACCATCAGCGGCATCACGAGCAATATACATGCAATTACGGACTATATTTTCGTTTCTGGGACCGTATTTGCGGAACCGATCGCGGCCTGTCGAACGCATTTTCCGTGCCCGAACGGTAAGATTTTCCAGTCGGCACGGCGCTGCCCGGGCACCGGTATCGCCGCGCCATGCGCTGGCGGCATGTCTGCTCGGCAGCGCGGCGCTGATCGGCGGGACGGTTTTGGCGGCCCAGCCAGCCACGCCAACCAGTAATATCACCGTTACGGTAACCAATATGCGCTCCGCCGAAGGGGTCGTGCGAGCCTGCATTACCGCCCGGTCCAAGGGTTTCCCGAAATGCGATGCGGATGATGCAACCAGTATCAATGTCGTTACCCCTGCGGCAGAAAAAGTAACGCTCAGCTTCAAGAATATTGCTCCGGGCCGCTATGCCATCGCGCTGCTGCATGACGAGAATAACAACGGCAAGGCAGATCGCGCATTGATGATGATGCCCACCGAAGGTTTCGGCTTTTCCCGTGACGCCAAGGTGCGCATGGGGCCGCCGAAATTCGAAGACGCGGCATTTGATGTGGCCGGCATCCCGATTTCCCACACCATCAAGATGCGCTATATGCTCTAGCGCCCTGGTGTTTTGGCAGTCAGGCCTGTGGGCGCTCGCTGAGCCAATCCCGATTGACGTCAATCCAGACGCCAGTCCTGCTCCCGCCATCTGCCGCTGCAGACTTTGTGGCGCAACTTAACGCTATGTTTACCATGTAACGCCAGAAGGTTCCTGACACGTCATTTCAGTGACACGGGTTAAGGGGGCTTTCACAGCCATGGATACGCTTCGCGGTAATTTTGGAACCGATGATCTTGATCAAGCCAAATTCGAGGATGCCCTCGACGATGGTCTGCGCGATTGGGATATCGAGGAAGACGGCGCGGAAGAAGAAAGCATCAGCGAACCGCCCCCGGCAGCCATCGGCACCGACGAGCGGCGGATGCAGGTGCGTGCCTATAATCACTGGGCGAGCATGCTGGGCGATTACAATTTCCCGTCGATCGAAGACCTTGATCCGGCAAACCTGCCCGATTTCGGACCATACAGCGTGCTGCTGGACTTTACCCTCGGCGTGGAAAATCCGGGGATCCAGTATCTCGGTGACCAACTGGCCATCGAATGCGGGACGCATGAGGAAATCGACGCATTGTCGGACATCCCCAGCCGTTCTCTGCTCAGCCGGATCACCGACCATTACATGCAGATCCTGGCCAACCAGGCCCCCATCGGCTTCGAAGCCGAATTCGTGAACCAGCGCGGCGCGACGATTCTGTACCGCGGTATCCTGCTGCCGTTTTCCAGCGATGGCGAAACAATCGACTTCATTTACGGAGTGATCAACTGGAAGGAAATGGCCGACCAGATCACGACCGACGAACTGATGCTCGAAATCGACCAGGCGCTGGAAGCATCGAGCGACGAAGAGTATGATGATTACGCAAATGATGAAGCCGCGGAATTGCGCAATCCCGATCCGATGACCGACTGGGCTGACGGACCTGCGGCAGACCCCGCCCCGACGCCCGCCGAAGCAGACGCAGAACCCGGATTTGATGCGGCGCGCGGATTCGAACCGGGCCCGGTTTATGAATTGGGTCTGGGCGAAAGTTTCGAAGAAGAAGAAGATGACGACGAATACGAAGAAGCAGACAGCGAATCGGATGAAGATTCGGACGATGATCTGCCATCGCCGCTGTTCGGCGCAAAAAAGCCAGGCGGGCTTTCCGTTCCGCGCAAGGTTCCGATCGACCTGTCGGCAGGCAATGCCTACGCGCTGGAAGATGAAGATGAATATTTTCCGACCCCCGCTGGCGAGGATGAAGGGCTTTACGATTGCCTCGCCTCGGCCCGCGAATTGGCTCTGGCCGCGCGCAGCTGTGAAGATCGCAGCCGATCTGCCCTGTATGCCGCGGTCGGCCGCGCCTATGACTTCAGTTTAGCAGCGTTGGACGAACAGGAAGAATTCAACGAATTGGTGTCGTCCAGCGGGCTGACCGTTCAGGAACGCGCTCCGATGACGCCGGTGGTCAAGCTGGTGTTCGGCGGGGATTACGACAAGACCCGCCTGACCGAATATGCCGCCGTGCTGAGCCACGCGCACCGGATGGAAGTGGGCCGCGGAATGCTGGCCGGTGTCCTGGCGCGGGCCGAAGGCGGTCTCAAGGGCGTGGTCAAGGCGGAACGCCAGCTACGCCGCGAAGAAAATTGCAAGGTCGGCGAAGACGCGGAAAGCCCGCAGGAAAAGCTGGCCCGCAAGCTGCGCAGCCTGGAACCGCAATCCTTCGAGACGCTCAGCGGCGATGGCGAGGAATTCGCCCTGGTGATGATCCGCCGGATGCCGAACCGCGAAGTGGTGATGCTGGGCGAGATTACCGGCGATGTGCCGCTGGTCGAACGCGCAGCGCGCAAGTTGGTCGGCTGATACCGGGCCTTTCTGCCTGGAAACGGGCCTGCCCGGTTGATTACTTTGCGCTATCCCTCACCCTGATCCACCGCTAGCGAGCAATGCTGGGCCTGTACCGGCCGCAGCTTGCAGGAATTGTGATGAAAAGGAAGGGATTGCGCCGGATGGGCTGGATCTTGCTCGGCTTTGCGGCGGTGGCGCTACTCGCAGGGGCCTCTTTCCAATTTGCCCTCGCCCGCAACGGCCCTGCGGTGCTTGATACAATTGACCGCATGGTCGGGGGCACGCGCGGTGTGGAATTGGTCCACCGGGAGACAATCGGCAATTCGGTGCAGCAAAAAATCCTGGTTTACCGCGCCGCTGGCGATGGCAGTCCCAAACCGGTGATCATATTCTTCCACGGCGGCAGCTGGCGCAGCGGCAATCCCGACGATTACGGCTTTGTCGCGCGCGCGCTGGTGCCCGAAGGCTTTACCGTGGTGTTGGCCGGTTACCGGCTGATGCCGGGCGGCGAATATCCGGCCATGCTGGAAGATACCGCCAGCGCCATTGCATGGGTGGGCCAGAACATCTCCCGCTATAGCGGGGATCCGGACAATATCTTCATAGCAGGGCATTCCGCAGGTGCATATAATGTGGTGCAGGTGGCGCTCGAACGACAGTGGCTCGGCCGCGAGGGACTGAGCCCCGCAATCATAAAGGGCGTGATCGGATTATCCGGTCCGTATGATTTTCTTCCTCTCGATAGCGATTCGACCAAGGCCGCATTCGGCGGAGCGACAGATTTGCGGGCTACCCAGCCAATCAATCACGTGCGCGGTGATGCCCCGCCCATGTTGCTTGTTCATGGGGAAGAGGACACGCTGGTCAAACCGCGCAACACGCGCGCATTGTCCGCCGCAATCACCGCGGCAGGCGGCATCGGCAGGCCGGTCTTTTTCACCGGAATGGACCACAATGCGACCCTGCTAGCGCTGGCAAGCCCGTGGCGGAGCGGCCGCAGTGTCCTGGATGCCATCGTAAATTTTGCTGAAACGGCGGGCGAGCCATCGCTGGCGGCGACGGCTGAGGTCAATCCTTCACTTCCAGTTAAGGCCCGCACCCGCTAATATCGCGTCCATGCGCATTCTCCCCCGCCTCATCGCTCTGCTGGCCGCCATATCGCTAGTGGCCCAGCCAGCCGCCGCACAATCCATCCTGCGCGACGCGGAGACGGAAGCATTGTTGCAGGAAATGGCGGAGCCGTTGGCTCTGGCCGCCGGGCTTGCGCCGGGCAATCTAGAAATCGTGCTGATCAACGATCCGTCGATCAACGCCTTCGTGGCGGGCGGCCAAGTAGTATATATCCACAGCGGGCTGATCGATGCCGCCGATACGGCCAATGAAGTGCAAGGCGTGATCGCGCATGAAATCGGCCATATCACCGGCGGGCATATCATCCGCAGCGGCGAAGGAATTGGCAAGGCAACCAACATTTCCATCCTTTCCATGGTGCTGGGCGTAGCCGCTGCATTGGCGGGCGCAGGCGAGGCGGCCATGGGCGTCATGGCCGCCGGGCAACAGGCAGCAATGGGCGGGTTCCTGGCCTTTTCCAGGGTACAGGAATCCTCTGCCGATGCGGCCGGGGCGCAATATCTGTCCAATGCCGGGATTTCCGGGCGCGGATCGCTGGCATTCTTCAAGAAACTGCAGAATCAGGAATTCCGCTATGGCTACAGCCAGAGCGATGAAGCCGCCTTTTCCCGCACCCACCCTTTGTCGGGTGACCGGATCGCCCGCTTGCGCGAATCCTATGTTGTCGATCCAGCATGGGAAGTACCCGACGATGCCGCGATCCAGCGGCGGTTCGAACGGGTCAAGGCCAAGCTGTTCGGTTTTCTGAGCGAACCGGCAAGTACCCTGCGGGAATTTCCCGCCACCCGCACCGATGTGCCCGCGCGCTATGCCCGCGCCTATGCCTATCACAAGAATGCCCTGATCGATCAGGCGCTGTCGGAAACCGCCGCCCTGCTGGAAACCGATCCGGACGATCCGTATTTCCTGGAGCTGCGCGGCCAGGTGTTGCTGGAATCGGGCAAGCCTGCCGAGGCGCTGGATCCGCTGCGCAAGGCGACCGAGCTGACGGGTAACCAGCCGCTGATCGCCTCCATTTTCGGCCATGCGCTGATCGCCACCGAAGACCCGGGCAATTATCCGGAGGCGGAGCGGGTGCTGCGCCTGGCGGTGGCCCGGGACCGGTATAATCCCTTCGCCTGGTATCAATTGGGCGTGGTCTATGCGGCCGAAGGTGACATCCCCCGCGCATTGCTTGCCAGCGCTGAACAACAGGTAATGCGCCGCAATTACGCCGAGGCGATGCGCAGTGCGCAAGGTGCCGAGGCGGGGCTGCCTGCCGGTTCGCCGGACTGGATCCGGGCACAGGATATCGCCATGCAGGCACGCGCCGAGCTTGAAAGACAGGCCAAGCGCCGGTAGCGACTTGTATATGCAGATATCCTTTCGCTCGATAGCGTTTACCGCCTTGATTTCCCTTATCTTTGGCTTCACCGGCGCCGCCGTATGGTCGGTTAGTGGGTTGGGAGACAGCCAGACGCGCGAATATCTGCTCGATAATCCCGACCTGCTGCCGCAAATGGCAGATCGCTACCAGCAGCAGCAAAACGCCGACAAGCTGACGGGCATCGAGGAACAGGTCAAAACTCCATTCCCCGGCGCGGAATTCGGCAATCCGAACGGGTCGGTCACGCTGGTCGAATTTACCGATTATGCCTGCGGCTATTGCCGGATGAGCGAAGAGCACGTTGCGAAATTGGTGGAGGACAATCCGGATTTGCGCGTGGTGATCCGCGAATGGCCGATTTTCGAAGGCAGCGACAAGGCGGCGCTGGTGGCCCTGGCGGCCGCCGAGCAGGGAAAATACCCCGCATTCCACAAGGCCATGTTTGCCAAGGGCGCGCCGACGGACGCGGCCATCGCTGCCTCCGCTGCCGAGGTCGGGCTGGACATGACCAAGGCCCGCGAATTCGTGACTTCTTCTCAGGCGCAGGCCGAACTGGCGCGAAATACCGAGCTGGCAAGACAGATCGGATTTAGCGGAACGCCCAGTTGGGTGATTGGTGGGCAGGCATTCGAAGGGGCGATCGGTTTCGACGCATTGCAGGAAGCGGTCGACGCAGCCAAGGCCCGGTGATGCGCGTGGCGGTATGGCGCGGCGCACAGAAATTACGGCGCGCATTATCAGGGGTTGGGGCGTGGGCTGGGGCGTGGGCTGGGGCAGTTTTACTGGCCGCTGTGATAACGCCGCCTGCATTCGCGGCTGAGGACATATCTTCGGGCCTGAACATGCTTCAGCAGCGCGACGAGCTGGTTCAGACGATCGGCTGGAAACTGATCACCGGCAATGCGCCATTTTGCACGGACACGCGCCCGGCGATCGGTCTTCTGCTGCAGGATGTCGCCGCCTTTGGCCGCCCTGATGCAGTGCGCCGCGCCATGAACCTGTCTGGCGATATCGCGGTACAGGCACGCGCGGCGGGTTCGCCTGTGGAGCAAGCCGGATTGCCGGTCTTTGCCGAAGTTCTGGCAATTGAAGGGCAATCGATGCGCAACTTGCCGACGGCGGGCAAGGAGCGTTGGCAAAGGCTGGCCGAACTCCACCGAAAACTCGACACGGCGCTGGTTGCACGCGGCGAGGTGGAAATTGTCTGGCGCAGGGCACAGGGAGCTCCGATTGTCTCCGCTCTGGTTGGAAGAACCGCCTGCGCCACCAATTTCGAAGTTATCGCGGGATCGCGGCGTGCCTCCGCCAATGGCGCGCGGGTGGCAATCGGATCGGATTTCGCCGGGTTTACCTATCGGGAAGAATTGCTGGCCGCGGCCATTGCGCATGAGCTGGCGCATAATCTGCTGGGCCATCCGGCATGGCTGGATGCAAATGGCCGAAGCCAGAGCCGCATCCGCATGACCGAGCGCGAGGCGGACCGGCTAATGCCGTGGCTGCTGGCCAATGGCGGCTACGATCCAGCGGCAGGCGAGCGATTCATGCGTGAATGGGGCCCGGGCAATGACGGCGGATTGTTCAGGAGCCGCACCCATGATGGGTGGGACGAGCGGGCAGACTTCATCGCCGCAGAATTGCCCCTGATCCAGCGCAGCAAGTTCGCGAGCGGCGGCGCAGATTGGGCATCAGACTTCGTTCGGGACATCCCGCCGGCCGCTTATCCAGCCGCCGCCTCTTCCTCACCCATCGAATAAAGCGTTGCCAGCGGCCGCGCCATCACGCGGCGAACCATCGGTTCGAAGAATTCCAGGCTCTCGCTCTGGTAATCGGGGTCGAACGCCGCCTGATCGTATTTCTCGCAAAATTCGGCGCAGGTTTCGAAATGCTGGTTGCCACGGAATTGTTCACGCGATTCGCGGTCCATGCCGAGGTAATGGAAATAGTAATAGCCTTGGAAATGGCCGTGATGCTTGCAGGTCCAGTGCAATTCCTCACGCACGAACGGCTTGAGGATCGCCGCAGCAACATCGGGATGATTGAAACTGCCCAATGTATCGCCAATGTCATGCAGCAGCGCCATCACCACATATTGCTCGTCCCGCCCATCGCGATGCGCGCGAGTCGCAGTTTGCAGGGAATGCTGAAGCCGGTCGATCGGAAATCCGCCGAAATCCCCGTCTAGCAAGCGCAAATGATCAAGCACTCGGCCCGCGACACCGCCGGCAAAGGTACGGAAGTGGCCGGCAATCAGCGCCCAGTCTTCGGCGGTGCCTTCCTTCATCTCGCGGAATTTCGCGCGCGCTGGCACGCCGCCTTGGCCGGTGCTTTTCGACCCCGCCGAAACTTTCTGCTCTACGCCCATGACTACTCTCCTCTGCCGCCATGCTACCGCAACTCGGCGCCTGCGCAAAACAATCTGACGAAAACCCGAAAAATCGGCTAAGCCGTTCCGACCATGGCTATGCTGCCCTTCCGCCCGACGCCGTTTTTCCGGAACAAGAACCGCGCTTTCTGGTATCTCCAGATTGCTGGCTGGGTTGGCGTCACCCTGTTTCGCGGGGCGTCTGCGCTGGTCAATTCGCAGCCGTGGGATTTCCTGATCCTGATCCTGATCGGGTCGATCACCGGTTTTTCCATCAGCCTGATCCTGGCGGTCATCTACAAGATGCTGATCAACCGCAAGCCCTTGGTCACCTGGGGCGTGACAGGTCTGGTGCTGGCGGTCGGCGTGGGGTCCTATGCCTTCCTCGATAGCTGGGTGATCAGCCTGTATTATCCTGACCGCGAAATTGGCCTGCTGCAACGGTTTTTCGGTTATTTCTATCTCGATGTGACACTGCTGGGCGCATGGTCGGCATTGTATTACGCGATCAATTATTTTCTGCAGGTGGAAGAACAGGCGGACCGGCTGGAACGGCTGGAAGCCCAGGCGACAGCAGCGCAATTGGCCATGCTGCGCTATCAGCTGAACCCGCATTTCCTGTTCAACACGCTCAATTCGATCAGCACGCTGGTGCTGTTGAAACAGACCGAGCCGGCCAATGCGATGCTGACGCGGCTGTCATCCTTCCTGCGCCACACGTTGATGACCCAGCCGACCGGCAAGGTCACGCTGGATCAGGAAGTGCAGACGCTGAAGCTCTATCTCGGCATTGAACGGATGCGGTTCGAGGAACGGTTGCGGACCGATTTCCAGATCGAACCGACCGCCCAGGGTGCATTGCTGCCCGCGATGCTGCTGCAGCCGTTGGTTGAAAATGCGATCAAATATGCGGTTTCGAAACAGGAAGAAGGTGCGAAAATCAGCATCGCCGCGCGGATCATCGGACAAAAGCTGCGGGTCACCGTTTCGGACAGCGGTCCGGGCTTGAATGCAACCGGCCAACGCCACACCCTGCCCGGAGCAATGACAGGTCAAGGGCGGACGCAATCCACCGGAGTCGGCCTTGCCAATATTCGAGATCGGTTGGCCCAGGCTTATGGTGATGAACATCTGTTCGAAATCCGGACACCGCCGGAAGGCGGGTTCACCGTCGTGATCGAATTACCCTTCGAAAATCTGGATAGCCAGCAGGCCGGGGAACCTGCACCGGCAGCAGCGTCACCTCAGGTTCAGGCAAAATCCGCCACACTGCAGACCATTCCGGCTGCTACCAATCCATCCGGCGCCCCCTCACAAGCCGCTCAAACATCTGCCCCTAATCTTGAGCGCACCATTGGATCGAAACTATGACAATCCGCACAATCATCGTCGATGACGAGAAACTGGCTATCCAGGGCCTGCAATTGCGGCTCGAAGCATTTGACGACATCGAAATCATCGAAACCTGCGCCAACGGGCGCGAAGCAATCCGGAAGATCAAGACGGAAAAACCCGATCTGGTGTTTCTCGACATTGAAATGCCCGGCTTTGACGGCTTCGGCGTGGTCAAGGGCGTGATGGATATCGAACCGCCGCTGTTCGTATTCGTCACCGCTTATCAGGAACACGCAATCCGCGCGTTCGAAGCCAATGCGGTCAATTATCTGATGAAGCCGGTGGATGTCGACAAATTGGCCGATACGGTCGAGCGGGTGCGCGTGCGCCTGAGCGAAAAGCGCTCTGCCGAAGAAGCGATCAATCTGATGAACGTGCTGGCCGAGGTCGCCCCCGATGCCGCTGAGGAATTCGCCGAGGCGGAGGCGGAATCAACCGAACGGTTCGAAAAACTGATCAATGTGAAGGATCGCGGCCAGATCTTCCGGGTCGAAGTCGGTTCGATCGAACATATCGAGGCTGCGGGCGATTACATGTGCATCTATACTGGCGACAATTCGCTGATCCTGCGCGAAACGATGAAGGATCTGGAACGGCGGCTTGATCCGCGCAAGTTCCAGCGCGTCCACCGCTCGACCATCGTCAATCTCGATCAAGTGCGGCAGGTGAAACCGCATACCAATGGCGAATGCTTCCTGGTGCTGGATTCAGGTGCCGAGGTGAAGGTTTCGCGCAGCTACCGCGATGTGGTGGCGCGATTCGTGCATTGATTTTGAGCCCGAACCGCAAACCGTCCAAGAACGCTTCATGACCACATTCACCCTCCCCGGCTTCGACCTTGGCCGTTTTGTCCGCGAAACTCTGGCCGAAGACCTCGGCGAGGGGATGCCCGGCGGCGGGCATGATGTTACTTCCGAAAGTGTGATCCCCGCCGATGCGCGGTTTTCCGGCGTGATGGACAGCCGCGATGCGATCACCGTCGCCGGATTGCCGCTGGCGGAGGCATTTTTCCGCGGTCTGCAGCCTGACATGGAGATCGAAATTCTGGTCCCCGAAGGCGCGCAGGTGCCCGCGGGCAGCGATCTGATGCGGTTATCGGGTAACGCGAGAGCCATGCTGACAGCGGAACGCAGCGCGCTCAACACGGTGCAGCATCTGTCGGGCATCGCCACGATGGTGCGCGAATATGTTACCGCAATGGATAACCCCGAATGCACCCTGCTTGATACGCGCAAGACCATCCCCGGCCTGCGTCATCTGGAAAAATACGCGGTGCGCATGGGTGGCGGCGCGAACCACCGGATGGGCCTGTGGGATGCCGCCATGATCAAGGACAACCACGTTCTCGTCGCCGGATCAGTCGGCGAAGCGGTGCGCCGCGCGGTTGCGGCCGGGGTCACGCACATCATCTGCGAGGTGGACCGGATCGACCAGATCGAACTGGCGCTGGCAGCGGGCGCAACCCGTCTGCTGCTCGACAATATGGAACCGGAGATGCTGCGCGCTGCGACGGCGCTGGTCGGCGGGCGTGTCCCGACCGAAGCATCGGGCGGAATCAATCTGGACACCATTGCAGCGAAGGCGGCCACCGGCGTCGATTACGTTTCCGTCGGCCGCCTGACGCAAAGCGCGCCTGCGGCGGACATCGGGCTGGATTTCACGCCGCTGTGATCACCCCTCGCAGCACAAGATTGTCAGCGTGACAATTTTGGGCCAAACCGGCACCTTCAATGGTTGGGGGGCTGACATGCGACCAAAATCGATAACCCTGTTTGAACGCTTCTATCTGGCGTCTCTGGTGATCATGGTGATCAATTTTTTCTGGTCGTTTGACACGATGGTCGCGCAGATCCAGCGTGATCCGGCAATGGGCCCACTGGGCTGGGGCGCAGGCGCAGTGATTGCCATCTTTGCCGTCAGCCTGGCCATTTCGCTGCTGCTGTGGTTTTTCGCCGCACGCCGCAGGAGCGTGATCGCGAAATGGATTCTCGTCATATTCGCGATGATCGGCGTATGGTCGCTGTCCAGCACATTTGCCGCGATAAGCAGCGCCCAACTGATCGCGCCGCTTCTGGTGACCGTGCTGCAGATTGCGGCGACGATCCTGTTGTTCCGGGCCGATGCCAAGCCTTGGTTCGCCGGTAACAAGCCTTGGTTCGCCGGTAAAGGGCCGGACGAGGCCGATCCTGCCACATTTGACTGATGCTGGGCGGGCAGCCGGGCTGCTGCTGGCCGTTTCTGCCGCAGGCCTGAGCACCGCACCTGCGCTGGCGCAGGCCTATCAATGCCGGATGCCCGCGCGCGTCTCTGCCCCATCGGTAAATCCCGACGGGCCGATCCGCCACCTGCCGGTCACGGGCTATACTCTGGCACTCAGCTGGTCGCCGGAGTTTTGCAAGGGGCGGGAGGGTCAGGCCCGCAGCCGGACGCAATGTTCCGGTGCCAATGGACGGTTCGGCTTTATCGTGCACGGCCTGTGGCCGGAATCGCGTGGCAATTGGCCACAATGGTGCCCGGCGGCTAACCGCCTGACCCCGGCAGAGGCGCGGCGAAACATGTGCATGATGCCATCTGCCGATCTGGTGGCACGGCAATGGGCGAAACATGGCAGCTGCATGACCCGAAAGCCGGAAACCTATTTCAAGGTCACCCGCATCCTGTGGAACAGCCTGCGCTTTCCCGACATGGATGCCCTCTCGCGCCAACAGGGCCTGACCGCTGGAGACATTCGCAGCGCCATCGCCGTCGCCAATCAGGATATCGACGCGCACCATATCGGGCTTGATCTGGACCGGAAGGGCTGGCTGGAGGAAGTGCATATCTGTTACGGGAAACGCTTCCGTCCCGCCCCGTGCGACCAGGGGCGGTTTGGCGCCGGGGACGGCAAACCAGCGAAGATCTGGCGCGATCTGTAGCGCGCGGTTACCGGCGGGCGGCGAAGAAGCTGCGCAGCAATTCCGCCGCCGGCTCCGCACCGATACCCGAATAGATTTCTGGCCGGTGCAGGCATTGCGGCTGATCGAACACGCGGGACCCCTGCTCCACCGCGCCGCCCTTCGGGTCCGACGCAGCGTAATACAGCCTGGCGATCCGCGCGTGGCTGATCGCGCCGGCGCACATCGAGCAGGGTTCCATCGTGACCCATAATTCGCAATCTTCCAGCCGTTCGCGCCCCAGCGCCCTGGCAGCAGCGCGAATCGCGACAATTTCCGCATGGGCAGTTGGATCGTGGTCTTCGCGCGGGGCATTATGGGCGGCCGCGATCACCTTGCCGCCCAGCGTCACGACGGCGCCGACCGGCACTTCCCCCGATGCAGCGGCGAGCCGCGCCTGGGTTAATGCGTCCTGCATCGGTTGGGGGATCGGCCAGCGCGTCATGGCCTGCGGATAGCCCGCGCGCTTCCCGGCTGCAAGATTACCGGCAAGAAACCTCGCCTGACACGCCCGGAAAGCATTGACGATTCGGCTACGCAACGCTAAGCGCCCCGCTTTCCGTAAGCACACGGACCCAGTAACTCGCCCAGAGGCTTCATGCCGACGGGCCCGCAATCGAACGAGATTTATCATGTCGCGCATCTGCGAATTGACCGGCAAGGGTCGCCAGGTTGGCAACAACGTTAGCCACGCCAACAACAAGACCAAGCGCGTGTTCCTGCCCAATCTGCAGAATGTCACGCTGATGAGCGAGAAGCTGGACCGCAGCTTCAAGTTCCGCGTATCGACAAATGGCCTGCGTTCGGTTGAACATGTCGGCGGGCTCGACAATTGGCTGCTCAAGACCAAGGACGAAAAGCTCAGCAAGGGTGCAATCAAGGTCAAGCGCGAACTGAAGAAGTCCGAGAAGGCTGCGGCCTGATTTCGCGCCGGTCCCCGAAGAAATCTTCGGGCCGGTTCAATCGGACAGGACACAAACAAGGCGCGCGGCTAGGCTGCGCGCCTTTTCCTTTGCCTAGAGCATCGTGCTGAAAAGTCGAAGCCGGTTTTCAGCTTTTTATGGTGAGGCCACAGCCCGCGCTAAGGTGCAGATGCCGCGGCGGGCCTTGGGTCCCAGAGCATTTCCAGCAGATAGGTCTTCTGGAAACCGGATCGATTATCGTCCGAGATCATCCACAGGTCCAGCAACCCGTCTTCGCGCGGCCACATCGCCAGCCCTTCGAAATTGTCGGACGGGATCGGCGGGGAAAATGCCGCGATCACCCGCCCTCTCCATGTCTGGCCCGGTACAATCCCGGCAGGGTCGGCCACCACCAGTTTCGCGGTAAAGCTCGGCATGATCCCCCAATGGAACCTGCGCACCAGGATCAGGAACCGGCCATCGGGAATCTGGACCATATCGACAGGGCGGTAGCCTGCCGGCGGGGCGAACCGGAATTCTTCCGCCGCCACGCCGCAGGCCGGATCGGAAGGAAATAACAATCCGGCAGACAGCTCCCCGCCCAACCTGGGGGATTGTTCTGCCAGCGCGATGAACCTACCGTCAGCCAGCCAGCCGATCGCCTCTGCTCCCTTATTTACAGACCAGTCCTGCATCTGTTCAGGCTGGACGCGGATAGGCTGTTCGAGGCGAGAATCGAGCCGCTCGATCGCGTTCACCCCTTCATAGCCGATCCAGATACGGCCCGTGGCCGGGTCCCGCGTCATGGATTCGACATCGATCAGATGCTTGTCAGGTCTCACATTGCCGGAAAGATAGCTCATCCGCGCAATCGGCGGCCTATCGCCGCGCAATGCCAGCCGCAGGATCCGCCCACGGTCGCTCGCCGCGATCAGATGCTGCGCGTCCACCGCCAACAGGGCCGAATAGCCGCCGAAATGGTCACTGTTGCTGGCCAGCGTCCAGCCGCCCAGCACATGCACCTCACCAGACATTTGCAGCGGCATCGCCAGCCGCGTAAAACTGACCGGCGTACCCTGATTAGGGGGCGGCAGTTCGGTGCGCATCCAGGTTGCAGGCGCCAGCGCCAGCATGACCAGCACGATCAGAATCAACCGCCAGTTGACGGCCGTCACACGGCGCCTCACATCGGCCCGGCAAACAGCAATGGATCAAGCCGCGTGTCGCGCCATTTCAGGCTCCAGTGCAGATGCGGCCCGGTGGCGCTGCCGGTGGAACCGATATTGCCGATATACTGCCCCTGCCTGACCACATCGCCCTGCCGTACCGCCAATTTCGAATTGTGCAGGAACGCACTGTTGAGGCCCATCCCGTGATCGATAATCAGCAGATAGCCTTCCAGCGAAAAGGGCGTCTGCGTGGCCAGGACCACCACCCCATCGGCAGGTGCCACATAGGGCGTACCGCTGGTCCCGGTCGTGATGTCGATGCCCGAATGATAGCTGCCCGGCACCCCGGCATAGATCCGCTGCGATCCGAATCGGCCCGATATCCGTCCCTTGACCGGCCAGATGAAGGTCTGGCCCCAGCCGCCGCTCGCCGCATTGGCTGCACGAGCCGCGTTGATCTGCGCCAATTCCGGGCGGCGGCGTTTCATGAAGGCTTCGCTTGCCTTGCCGGTAGGGCGGGCGAGATTGACCCGCTCGATATTCCATTCGCGGGGGCTGATGGTCAGCGGGCTCTCGATCACCCTGCCGCTTGCAAGCCGGGCCGAAAGGCTGGCGCTTTGGTCGGCGTCGCGGTCGAAAGCGGCGAAGAAGCTGCCGTCGTCGGCCAGGGTCAGTTCACGGCTGCCCAGCCTGGCCGAAACGGTCCCGCCGGGTGCTTGCCCGCGAATCCAGCCGCCCTGGGTCAGTTCGCCGCCGAAGACGAAGGTGCTTGGTCCGGCAGGGATTGACGAGGGTGGCCGTGTTGCAGCAGCCGGCCGTGGCGCAGGTAGAGGCTGGACCACTTCCACCGTGTCCGCCTCAGGCACGACAGCGCAGGCAGACAATATCACGGCCGGAACCAAGGCGGCCAAACGCAAACTTAGCATCAGCCTGCTTCCAGTGCGCGCCGGGTGGCGATCTCCGCGCTGGCGTATGGTTCCTGCAGTTCCACGCTCCAATAGCGCAATTCTTCGAGCTGCACCGGTTGGCCGGTAACGGCGCACAGCACATACTGGCCGGCCCGCATCACACGAAAACCGTTGGGACCGTAGATCAATTGAGCGGCGCTATCGCCTGAGGACATTAACATGATCCGGCCCTTAGCAAATCCGGCCTAGCCGAACAAATCATCTTGTCGGCTTTGCCGCGCGGATGGGGCGGGTTTCTTCGCTTTCGGGGGGAATTTGGCGCTTTCCGCCCGCCCGGCGGGTACCGCATCGAGCGTGCCATCGGCAAATTCGATCGACAGGACCGGCTGCTTTGCGGCGGCTGCACGGCTGCGGAGCAGTGTGCCGCCTTCACCGGTCACCAGCACGAACCCGCGCTTCAGCGGGGCCTTGGGGTCGAGCGACAGATACAGCCGTTCCAGCGCGGCAAACCGTTCCTGTTCGCGCGTGATTCGCTGTTGCACCAAACCGGGCATCAGGCGCGCTGCGACCAGTCGGCCGCGCGCCTGATCGAGCCGTGAACGCAGCAACGGCGCGGACAGG
>JBGSJO010000082.1:0-6228 GCA_041741895.1 Pontixanthobacter sp. | reverse complement strand
CACCTTCATCGCGGAAACCGGCGGCCAGAACGCGATGATCGTCGACAGCTCCGCCCTGCCAGAACAGGTCGCCCGCGATGTGGTCGGCAGCGCGTTCCAGAGCGCGGGCCAGCGCTGCTCGGCGCTGCGCATGCTCTATCTGCAGGATGACGTGGCCGATCACATGCTGGCGATGATCATCGGTGCGTTCGAAGCGCTGGAAATCGGCGATCCGGCGATTCTGGCGACCGATGTCGGGCCGGTGATTGATCCGGACGCGAAGGCCGCGCTGGACCGGCACGTCGCCCGCCGCAAGAAAGCCGGTTACGCGGTGTGGCAACGCAAATTGCCGCGCGGCGTAAATTCGCTGACAACCAAGGGTTGTTTCGTTGCGCCGACCATCATGGAGCTTAATTCGATCCTGGATCTAAGGCGGGAAAACTTCGGCCCGATCCTGCATATCGTCCGGTATCGTTTCGATCAGCTGGGGCAAGTGGTGGATGATATCAACGCCACCGGATACGGATTGACGCTGGGCCTGCACAGCCGGATCGACGCAACCCGGCGGTTTGTCGAAGCGCGCGCAAAGGTCGGGAATTTCTACGTCAATCGCAACCAGATCGGCGCGGTGGTGGAAAGCCAGCCGTTCGGCGGGGAGGGATTGTCCGGCACCGGCCCCAAGGCCGGCGGCCCGCATTACGTGGCCCGTTTCGCCACCGAAAGGGTCGTCTGCATCGACACCACGGCGGCAGGGGGTAACGCGAGTCTGCTGGCCGGATGAATTTTCGTCGCCGGGCGCGAGGCCGGTCAGCTGAGAAACTGCGTCAGTTGCGGGGAAAAAACCGGCGCCGCACTTGCCCGCCGCGCGGCCTTGGTCAATCACCGTGTCATGGCGATTCTCAGCGATAAATGGATCCGGGCGCAGGCCACGGAAAACGGAATGATCGAACCGTTTGTGGAGGCGCAGCGGCGCGACGGGTGTATTTCCTACGGGCTGAGTTCCTATGGATATGATGCGCGGGTGGCGCCCGAATTCAAGATTTTCACCAATGTGAACAGCAGCGTGGTCGATCCCAAGCAGTTCGATCCGAACAGCTTCGTCGACCGGGAGACCGATTGCTGCATCATTCCGCCCAACAGTTTCGCCCTGGCCCGGACAGTGGAATATTTCCGCGTGCCCGAAGATGTGCTGGTAATCTGCCTGGGCAAATCGACCTATGCCCGCTGCGGGATCATTGTGAATGTCACCCCGCTTGAACCGGGCTGGGAAGGCCATGTCACGCTGGAATTTTCCAACACTACCCCGCTGCCCGCGAAGATATATGCCAACGAAGGCGTCTGCCAGTTCCTGTTTTTGCAGGGCAACGAGCGGCCCGAAGTGACCTATGCCGATCGCGCCGGGAAATATATGGGCCAGCGCGGCGTTACCCTGCCGAAGCTTTAAGGCCGAAATTCCGTCCGGGAACCGGCCCTGACCCTACGTCTTTGACTCGGCGCATTTCCGGGCCCATTCCTGTGCGGTGAAATGGGAGACAACCGAGTCATGAACAAAGCCGACCGTAAATTCGACATCATCGTCTATGGCGCCACGGGTTACACCGGCCGGTTGGTCGCGGAACATTTCACCCGGCATTATGGCAGCCGCACGGATGGCCCAAAATGGGCGATGGCGGGGCGCAGCGAAGCCAAATTGCAGGAAGTGCGCGATCTGATCGGCGCGCCAAAGAGCACACCCCTGGTGGTGGCCGATGCGGAGGACCCCGCCAGCCTGAAGGCCATGTGCGAACAGACCCGGGTGGTCCTTACAACGGTAGGCCCCTACACCCTTTATGGTGAACCGCTGGTGGCGGCGTGCGCGCAGGCGGGCACCGATTATTGCGACCTGTCGGGCGAACCGACCTGGATGTTCGAGATGATCGAGAAATACAGCGATGCCGCTGAAAAAAGCGGCGCACGGATCTGCTTTTCCTCCGGCTTCGATTCGATCCCCTTCGATCTGGGCGTTTTCATGCTCCAGAAGGAATCGATGAAGCGCTTCGGCAAGCCGGCCACGCGGGTCAAGGGCCGGGTGCGCGCCATGCAGGGCGGGCCGTCCGGCGGCACAGTTGCCAGCATGAAGGAAACGATGAAGGCGGTGGCCCGCAACCCGAAACTGATTTCCGTTCTGCAAAGCTCCTTCGGCCTGACGCCTGGTTTCACCGGCCCCAGGCAGCCATCGGGGATGATCCCGGAATATGACAAGGAATTGGGCAAATGGGCCGCGCCGTTCATCATGGCGACGATCAACACCAAGAATGTCCACCGCACCAATTTCCTGCTTGGCCATCCCTATGGCGAGGACTTCAGATATGACGAAATGATGCTCACCAGCGCGGGCGAAATGGGCGAGAAAGCGGCCAAGGGCATCACCGAAATGCTCAAGAACCCGTTCGGTTCGAAGGCCCCCAAGCCCGGCGAAGGTCCGACGAAGGAGGAGCGCGAAAACGGCTTTTATGATGTGCTGTTCCTGGGCGAAACGGCGGACGGCGAGAAGATCAATTACGGCGTCAAGGGCCGCTATGATCCCGGCTATGGTTCAACCAGCCGGATGATCGCCGAAACCGCGATTGCGCTGGGTCACTGTGACGCGCCCGGCGGGATCGGCACGCCGGGCTCCTTTCTGGGCGAGGCACTGGTCAAGCGGCTGGAAGACCATGCGGAAATCACTTTCGCTGCCGAAAACTGACGGCACGGCGCGAAAGCGGGGCTGGAATTGTCGTATCGCTTTGTGCGGAAAACCGGTTCCCACTTTTTCGCGCGATGCTCTAGAAACTCGCTTTCGCGCTGATCCGGAAATTGCGGCCTGCCAGCGGGACAAAGTCCTTGGTAAAGCTGGCATGGCGGCGGCCTTCAACATCGAAGATATTGTCGGCCTGCAAAATCAGGGTCAGATTATCCGACCCGCGCAGGGGTTTCCAAGAGACCGAGGCATTCACGAAGGTGAAGCTATCCGTTGGCGTTTCAAAATTTGCAGTGCGGGTCTGGCTGTCCGACCATTGCACTTCGGTGCGCAAGTCGATCCCGTCGATCTGCGCTTCTAATGCCCCCAACAGGCTGAGCGGCGGAATTCGGGGCAGATTGCTGCCATCGTCCAATTTCGCCCGGACATAATCCCCGCGCAAGTCGGCCAGGAGCGTGAACGGGCCGCTGTCGATCAAGGGCAATGAAATCTGCCCTTCCACCCCGAAGTAATTGGCATCGGCCTGCAGATATTCAAACACCGGCAGACCATCTTCCACGGTGCCGGTTTCGGACAGATAGATGTAGTCTTTGAACCAGCTCTGGAACACCGCCAGATTGACACTCGCCAGACCGATCCGCCCGCGCAGGAATGCCTCCGCGCCCCATGCGCTTTCGCTGCTGAGATTGGGGTCACCGACTTCGAAGGCCTGGGTTGCGATATGGGCACCGTTCGAGAATAGCTCCTCTGCGCTCGGCGCACGTTCAGCACGCGAACCGGTCACCCCGAACCTCAAACCCTGTTCGGTTTCATGGGCCAGACTGATGGCCCCTGACACGGTGTCATAATTGCGATCCAGGCCAAGCGTGCGGGCTTCGACCTTGGTCGTTTCATAGCGGCCGGCCACTTCCAGCTGGACTGGTCCGATGCCGACTTCCTGCAATGCAAACACTGCCAACTGCGATGTCAGGTTCGGGGCAATATAGGCCTCGTCACCTGTCGCGGCGAAATCGCGGAAGTAATATTGCGTTCCCATCGAACCGCGCCAACTGCCATGCTCGTTCTGGGCCAATTCGGCCCGTGCTTCAAAGCCCTGGACATCGAACACGGTACCAATTTCTTCACCCTCCAGCTCGGTATGCGTATAATCGCTATAGCCAAAGCGGGTGCGCAATTCGGAGAAGAAACCCTCGCCCAGTTCAAGTTCGCCGCGCATGTCGGCGCGGTATTGGCGCAGGTCGATGCTGACTTCCTCGGTCTCCCCGCCGCCAGGGCGAACCGGAACGCCGTAAAACGTATCATAGACGCCAATCGCCGCGCCTAGATTGCTCCCGTCGGCAAAAAAGGCGAAGCCCGCATTTGCGCTGAATGTTTTCGTGCCGCTGTTGGGTAGCTTGCCGCTCAGGTCGGCAGTTTCCCGCAAGGTGGCAGCTTCCACCGGGTCAGCCGTTGCATCAGCTGCAGCAAACAATTCATTTCGCAGGGGCTCTGCGTAGATAAAGCCAGGGGCCTCCTGATCTCCGCTCTCGCGGTAGGAACCGTCAATGTGGAAGACGAATTGATCGCCCGCTGGCAAATCAAGCGATGCCCCGCCGTTGATCGTGTTTGCTGCCGTGTCGGCGCCCAGCAGCGCATCGACATGAAACGGTTCTTTCAGCAAGCGCAGCGGGATCCGCTTGTCGATCACATTGACCGCGCCGCCGATTGCCTGACTGCCGTACAGCATGACCGCCGGGCCGCGCAGCACGTCGATCCGCTCCGCCGTCAGCGGGTCAATCGACACGGCATGGTCGGCCGAGGTATTGGACACGTCTATCGCACCAAGCCCATCCACCAGAACCTTGACCCGTTCGCCGGAAAATCCGCGGAGCACCGGTCGTGACGCGCCGGGAGAGAAGCTGGTGGAGGAAACACCGGGCAGCTTGACCAGAACGTCGCCGACTTGTCCGGCAAGACTGCGCTGCAACTCGACGCCTTCCATGACAGAGGTCCCGGCAAGCACATCCAGCTGGGTTACACCCACCGCGTTGACCACGATGATGCCATCGAAATCGTTACGCCGATCATGAAAATCGTCGTCCGCCGGGGCTGGCCGGGTAACAGCGGGATCAGCCGCTGGCGCGGCATCTTGCGCACGGGCGGCAATCGGGGAAGCCATGGCGGCCAGGGCAAGGAGCGAAACCGAACTTCGGACGAGTCGGTTTAATGTATGATACAACATATCGCCGCGATTAGCAGGCAAGCTTTGCAGTGCAACAAGAAACTACCGAATTGCGATGAGTGGAAGCAAGCATCTGACAATGCGGAAGCCAGCACGCAGCTTTCGCCGCGCGCTGGCCACCAATCACTTCATCAAAGTTTGCGTCAGCCCGCGGGAGCAACCAGCAAGCGGCCATTGAGCGGCTGCACCGGACGGGCATTGTTACCCATGATGCCGCCAAATGCGCGCAGCTGTTCCGCGCTCATCGTGACGGTGTCCTTGGCAACGTGCCAATTCACACCTTCACTGCATGGCGGCGTAGTGAGCGAGCCCTGAAAGCGGAAGACATCCAGATCATCCGGCAGCATCTTGTTTGGATCAATCGTGACGCCAGCTACTGTGGCGGCATCGGTCTTGGTCTTCGGGGCTGCTGCAATCACCTTGGCCAGTTCCGCATTGGCAGCACCGATTTCGAACAAGACACCGAGAACGGCCAGATTGCCATCATCATCGGCATGCACGAAATGCGCGACCATCGGATATTGCTGCCCATGCATCACTTCTTCCGAAGGCGTATGGAAATGGACCTGCAGCAGATTGAACTGCTTCGTGCCGCTGGTCATCTTCGAACCGGCAGCGAAATTCGCCTGCACCGTGTGGCCATTGTTGAGGATGGTGAGCGGGCCAGGCCGATAGCTGGTGGCCACCGACACTTCTGCGCGGGCATTGGCCGCCGCCAGATCAATCGGCGACTGCATCAGCCCCTTGGCACACAATTCGTATTTCTCGTCGAGCGAGCCCCAATTTTCAGGGCCGGTGGCGCCTTCATAGCTCCACTCTACTGCCAGAACCGGAGTCGCGACGAGCGCCGCAGCGCCCATACCTAAAAGTACAGATTTCAGTGATTTCACGGCTAGTACCCTCCTTGAACGTGCCGCGCTTCTATGGGGCTGCGCAAACTGGGTCCAATTGGAAGGATCGGGCCATTTCGATAGACAGCATCTATCAAAACCGGCACAAACGACAAAATCGAGCAGAAAATGCGCAGCAATAGCCAAGCTGTAACCGCAGCAGCCCCCGAAGGAGGAAATCTGGTTTCGAGAAAAACTGGAGCGGGCGAAGGGATTCGAACCCTCGACCCCAACCTTGGCAAAATACTACAAGGACTTTTCCTGAATTTCCCCGACTGCGATTAAATACTCTAAATCAACATGATGTGCAAGATGTCTTTACGACGAGCTTTCCCCGATATACCCTCGAAACGACCGTATCTGGAGACAATATGGAGACAAAGCACCCCTCGGAAATCTTTGTCTCCAAATGGAGGGCT
>JBGSJO010000081.1:0-5330 GCA_041741895.1 Pontixanthobacter sp. | reverse complement strand
TATCCGCCGGTTCGCACTCAACATGCTGAAAAAGGACAGCTCAAAAATGTCCATCAAACGAAAACGCTTCAAGGCCATGATCAACCCAACGTACCGTTCGCAAATCCTGACGTGTTAACGATCTATGATTTTGCTCCGGCGAATAGTCTGGCTTAACCTGGCAGAGCAGGTGCCGCGCAGCGATGCAGTTGACAGTGGAGGGCTGGAAGCCTTAGGAGCCGCTCATCCGTGCGTATGCGGATTTCAGCGATGCTTGTTTACGGAGTCAATTTGACGGAGCTTTATGCCCTGCCAGACCACGAAGTGGTTTCGGGCCTGATTCCCGGTATCGGGAACCGCTATCTCGCCGTGGAGGAAGCGATTGCCAGGATCCGGGAAACGCCCGGCATGATCCCTATCGCAATCGACCCGCAAATCGGCAGCAGCGGCGGCGGCAAGGTGCTGTGGGCTGATATTGGCGATTATCCCTATCGCGAATGGCAACATATCTTCACCATTGCCGCGCTGGCTGAACAGGGCTGGCTGGGCGAATCCTTCGCCACCGATTTCGCAATTCTACAGGACGATCGCATCCTGGCCGATCCGATTGAACCAAGCGGTTTCATATTCCATATCTCGCGCTGCGGATCGACCCTCACCGGCAAGGCGCTGGCACGCAGCCCGCGGCATCTGGTGCTTAATCAGGGCGCGCCGCTGCAGCGCGGTTTCTGGGCCGCGATCACCCGCGACTGGACCCAGGAAGCGCAGCCGAGCCCGGAAAACCTGAAGGCGTTCCGCAACCTGGTGCTGGCGATGACCCGGCGGCGTTTTGCACAGGAAGAGCGCGCCTTCGTCAAGTTCATTTCGTGGAACACGTTGTATATGGATTTCGCGCTGGCCGCATTTCCGCAGGTGCCCGCGCTGTTCCTCTACCGCGAGCCAGTGGAGGTGATCGCGTCGGTGCTGCGCGAAACCTCGGCCGTGGTCTGGGCCAAGGGGCGGTCGCAGGCGGGGTTCCTGTCGGGGCTGGATTGGCGATCGACTGAAGCCATGGCTGAGGTTGAATATCTTGCCCATTGCTTTGCCCGCTATCTCGGCTTTGCCGCGCAGATGGGCGCGCGGGTGAGCCTGCTTAATTACCGCGAAATCAAGCCGGAAAATTTCGCAGACATCCTGGCGCGCGGGTTTGACTTCCATCCGGCAAAGGAGGAACTGGCGCTGATGCTCGAACAGTTCCAGTTCCATTCCAAGGACGATAGTAACCAGTACCAGTTCAAATCCGACAGCGCAGAAAAGCGCGCCTCCATCCCTGATCGTGATCGCGCCCATGTGGCACAAATCTGCCGCGGGTTGATGGAACGGCTGGACCATTCGCCGGTCAATCTCTTTGCCAAGACGCAATCCTTGGCATTATCCGGCCAATCGGGCTAAGGCCTGCCGTGCACAGCACCGCCCTCCCCTACACACATGCGAATAATTGGATCGCCCATTGACCGACGTTACACCCGAAGGCATGCTCAGCGTGGTCATCCCCAACTTCAACTATGGCGCATTCGTGAGCGAGGCGATCACCAGCATTGCCGCGCAGACCTATGGCCCGATCGAACTAATCGTCGTGGATGATGCCAGCACCGACAATTCGGTAGCGGTGATTCGCGAAGCATTAGACAGGATCGACGGAGACAAAGCGGGCAAAGACAAGGCGGGCAATATTATCAGCACGCAGCTGATCGCGCTGGAACAGAATATCGGCAAGCTGGGCGCGCTGAATCGCGCATTGCCGCATGTGCGCGGGCGATATTTCGTGATCCACGATTCGGACGATCTGCTTTCACCCGGCTATGCCGCGCGCACAATTGCCGAGCTGGAAGCGGCGCAGACCGAAGACCCCCGCATCGCCATCATCTATACCGATTGCATGCTGATTTCTGCAACCGGGGAAGAACTTGACCGGGGCAAATCGGCCCCCTTCGATCCGGCACTGCTCGAACGCTTTTCCTTCATCCCCGAACCCGCCATGTGCCTAGCCGCGCCGGTGCTGGCGGCCGCTCCCTATGACGAAGCGATCCGCAAGGGGACCAAGCACCACAAATGGAAACGCATCATCGCGAATGGCTGGCGTGGGCGCCACATTGCCGAACCCTTGTTCAGCTACCGGATGCATGAAGGCAATCTTTCAGGTATCGGCAAGCGCGTGATTGCCGAGGTCGAGCGCGGCGAGTGCGGCGAGCGTATCCTGTCCGGTTACTGGCCTCTGCAGACGACCGAGCGTTAAACCCGCAATGAGCCAAGAAGCCGTGCAACAAAATCCGCCAAGAATTGCCGATGTCCGCATCTGTGTGGTTGGCCTTGGCTATGTCGGCCTGCCGGTTGCGGTCGCATTCGGGCGGAAATTTCCCACTGTCGGCATCGATGTCCGGCCGCAGCGCGTTGCCAATCTGAAAGCAGGGTATGACGAAACCAAGGAAGCGACGGCGGAAGAACTGAAGGCGGCAAAGCAGCTGTCATTCACCCTCGACTGGGGCGATGCAGCCGATTGCAATATCTTCATCGTCACGGTTCCCACCCCGCTCGACAGCCACAACCACCCCGATCTGGGCCCGCTGGAAGGCGCGACGCGGGCAATCGCTAGAGTGCTCAAGCCCGGCGATGTGGTGATCTATGAAAGCACCGTCTACCCCGGTTGCACGGACGAATTCTGCGTGCCGATCCTGGAAGATCTGTCAGGCCTAGTCTATAATCGCGACTTCTTCTGCGGTTACAGCCCCGAACGGATCAATCCGGGCGACAAGCTGCGCAAGCTGCCCGACATCTTCAAGATTACCTCGGGGTCGACCCCAGATGCCGCCGATTTCGTCGACGCGCTTTACCGCGAAGTGGTAACCGCCGGCACGCATCGCACCAGTTCGATCCGCGTGGCTGAAGCCGCCAAGGTGATGGAAAACACCCAGCGCGATCTCAACATCGCGCTGGCCAACGAATTGGCAATGATCTGCAATTCGCTGGAAATTGACACCATCGAAGTGCTCGAAGCGGCAGGAACGAAATGGAATTTCATGGCCGTGCGGCCGGGGCTGGTGGGCGGACACTGCATCGGGGTCGATCCCTATTATCTGACCTATAAAGCGGAAGAAATCGGCCACCACCCCGAAGTGATCCTGGCCGGGCGGCGGATCAACGACCGGGTCGGCAAATATGTGGTCAACCAGTTCGTCCGGCTGATGGGCCGCAAAGGTCTGTTGAAGGATGAATTGCGCGTGTTGGTGCTGGGGTTTGCGTTCAAGGAAAACTGCCCCGATCACCGCAACACCAAAGTCGCCAGTATCGTTACGCACCTGCAGGAATTCGACATCGCAGTGGATGTCTATGACAAATGGGTCGATGGCAATGAATGCGCGCGTGAATATGGCATCCGTCCGCTGACCGCGCTCGAAGCGGGCCGATATGACGGGATCATTCTGGCCGTGGCCCATTCGGATATCGCCAAAATGGGGGCCGAGGGTATCCGCGCCTTCGGCAAGCCGGGCGCCGCGCTTTACGATGTCAAATCGGTGCTTCCGCAGGGCGAAGCCGATCAGCGGCTCTGATCGGCTGCCTCGCGCCGCCGGATCAGTGCGGCTTCGGTGATGTCGAAGCTGTGCTTGTGATCGACATCGATCGGACCGAAAGGATAATCGAGCATGACCGGCGCGATGCTGACGCCCAGCCTGCGCCCGATCGCATCCACCAGCCCGCGCATGGTGGTGAGCTTCAGCTTGTAGAGCACGAAGGGCCACACCCCGAAGGCCTTGAGAATGCGCATGTGCCGCTTGCCGAACTGGCCGCCGCCTTCGAACACCTTGACCGCGGCCAGTGCGCGTTCGTTGCGCAATCCGTAAAGGTTGCAGGATGATGATCCGCCATCCTTGAGCTGGTGAAAGGCGAGGCCCGAATTGGCAAATTCGCGCAGCACCACTTCCTCGCTTGACAGGCCCAGCGCCACGTCTTCGCCGCAGGCCAAGAAGCCCTCGACAAAATCGTGCACCAGTGCCTGCGTGTGCAGCGCATTATCGCCGGTGGTGATGACCAGTGGCAGCGAGTTGTCGATCTGACTAACTGCGGCGAGCACGCTGTCGGCTAGATTGCCGCTTGCCTGAACAAACACCGTCCGGCCTTCTTCCACCCAGCCGCGCATCGCAGGCGTTGCCACCAACACATCGGGACTGTCGAGCGATACGTGGATCCGATCAAAGCAATCGCTATCGACCAGCGCCTCCAGCACACGCTCCAGCATGACCTGACCATCAAGCTCGACTAGGCATTTATGCGCCTTGCCCTGCAATTTTGCCACCGGATCTTCCACCCCGCGGCGGCTGGCCGCCATCACCAGAACCGCCGGTTTGCTGCCCTGGGAAACGGCCTGCTCGTCTGCCTGCATAGCTATCGCTTTCTTTGATCTGAATGTTTCATGGTCGCTGCGCGAATGCTGCTGAGGCGCTGCGCATCAACGCGCCCGCGTCGGCCAGATAAGGGAAATTTTCCAGCGTTTCGCGCAGCCCCGCGCGGCCTTCCTGATCGATCACGCCCGCACAGCAGGCGTCAAACTTGGCCCAGTATTCGGCCCAGCTGAACGGCGCCGCCTTGCTGCCCCTTGGCCATTCGCGGACCGATTTCAGCTGCCGCCCGTCTTTCAGCGTGATGTGCACCTCGGTCGGGAATTGGCCTTCCAGCCTATCCACGGGGTGGCGGTGGATGATCGGGAACAGGCTGCGCACATCGTCTGCCATCACCCGTTCAGGCGTGAAATCGGCCAGCGTGCAATCGCCCCGCGCCAGCACGCAGCCGACGGCATATTCGGCCGAAAATTTCGCTTCAAGCGGTGTTTGCGGATCGGTATAGAAAACATTGTTGAAATGGACCCGCGGCATATGCAGATCGACCGCCCCCACATCGGCAGCGGCAAAGCTGTGCTGCGCCATCAGGTCCATCACCCCGTCCATTGCCCGGTGGATCGCCCCGCAGGTGGGGAAGCGTTTCACCCGGAACTTGTGCTCGGTAATCAGCAGCGGATGGCCCACATTCTCCAGTTTGAAGCGCAGGCATTGTCCGTGTTCGATATGGGTGATCGTATCGCGCAATTCTTCGTAATCGGGCCCCACCATCAGCCGGTTCATGCCCGTTACCCCGTCCAGCGTATCGCGCCCGGCGGTAATCCCCGCCTGCGCCATGCGCGCGGCCATGATCCCGCCCTTGGCCGCCAGCCCTGCGTGGACCGGCTTCATCTCGGTGCCGAACTGGCTCATGAAACCTGCCGACATGCTGGTGGCGATGGACAGCGCGCGCGCGCAGGTGCCCGCATCCAGTTTCAGCAG
>JBGSJO010000080.1:0-4525 GCA_041741895.1 Pontixanthobacter sp. | reverse complement strand
CAAGCACCTTCCGGGCTATGTCGAAAAGATGGACGAGCTGAAGGCAGCGGGCGTGGATGAAGTGGCCTGCACTTCGGTCAACGATGCTTTCGTGCTGGGCGCGTGGAGCAAGTCCCAGGATGCGGGCGAAATCGCCATGCTGGCAGACGGCAATGCCGAATTCGCTGCCGCGCTGGGCCTCGATGCCGATTTCGCCGGTTTCGGCATGGGTACGCGCAGCCAGCGTTATTCGATGATCGTCAATGACGGTGTGGTCGAACAGATCAATGTAGAGGCACCGGGCGATTTCTCGGTCAGTTCGGCAGAGCATCTGCTCGAACAGCTCTAAGCACCAAACGACATGAAAAGGGTCGGCGCGACAGCGGTCGCCCGCCCCTTTTGCATATCTGCAGCATTCTCAGTAACCCATCAGGCTGAGCACTTCCTTGCGACTGCTCTGGTCATCCAGGAAACAGCCCATAAGCCTGCTAGTGACCATCCCGACACCCGGGGTCCGCACCCCGCGTGCGGTCATGCAGGCATGGCTGGCATCGATCACCACCGCCACGCCGTGGGGTCGCAGATTGTCCCAGATGCACTGCGCCACTTCGGCAGTCAGGCGTTCCTGGATCTGCAATCTGCGCGCATATCCGTGCAGCACCCGCGCCAGTTTCGAAATGCCGACCACACGGTCGCGCGGCAAATAGGCAATTGCCGCCTTGCCGATGATCGGGGCCATGTGATGTTCGCAATGGGACTGGAACGGGATGTCCCTGAGCAGAACCACCTCGTCATAACCGCCCACTTCTTCGAACACCCGGCTGAGGTGGATGGCCGGATCTTCGCCGTATCCTTGGCAATATTCCTTCCACGCCCGCGCCACCCGTTTCGGTGTGTCGCGCAAACCTTCGCGTTCCGGATCATCGCCGGTCCATTCGATCAGGGTGCGAATAGCATCCTGCACTTCCTGGGGAACAGGCACCTTCCCGCGCTCGACATCTTCATCGGGGCCAACGAGGCTGCTCACTCTATTTCTTCCTTCTCTTAACCTTGCTGCGGATCTTTCCGAGCAGGCTTTTACGCCGAAACAATCCGCCCTGAGCGTAAGGTTCGAACAGATCGTCGGGCCTTTCCGGGTCCAGCAAGCCGGATTCGGCAATCGTTTCCTGCACCGCATTCAATTCCGGCAAATCGTACCGCCGCAATGTGCGGCTGCGGCCTGTACCTATTTCACGGATCATCCCTGCCATACTGCCGTGTCGGGCAAGCAGGCCGGGCACTTCATCAATTTCCAATCCGCAGTGTTCGGCAAGCAGGGAATGCCGCAGTCTTGCAACCTCTGTGCGGCAATGGTCATTACCCGGCCGGTCGCAATCCACAAAAACATCGCATTCACTGTCCAGCCCCATCGAACGATTATTCATGTTAGCCGACCCGATTCGCAGGATGCGATCGTCGATAATCATGATCTTGGCATGGACATAGATCGGTGCCTCGCCGGAGTAGGGAATGTAAAGCCCGAAACGCCCTCCTTCATCAATATGTCCTAAGGTCCGTATCAACTCGGCACGCGCGTGGTCCATGGCTTGCTGTTCCAGCCAGCCATCTGCGTGTTCGGCATGGACGATCAGGATTTCCGGCGGATTTTCCTTGTTCAGGCGATCGCAAATCGCCTGGCCAATCCGGCGTGACGAGAAATATTGGCTCTCGGCGTAGATATAATCCCTGGCCGAGGCGATTTGCCGTTCGAACAATTCCGCGACCTCGTCGATTTCAGGCTCGCCGCCATATTCGCCCCGAGTCCGGGCAATGCCCAGTTCGAAATCCCTGAACTGCGCCTCCAGCTTTTCAGGCCATGCACTTTCCTTGCGCGCGGCATCGGAAACCGGCTTCAGTTCAGGCCCGCCAGCCCGCGCCCAGCGGTCGCGCCCCAGATCCCCCAGCGCGGCTGCAGCTTCACCTTCGATCATCATGGTCGCATCATGCCACGGGCCATAGACCGAACCGCGCGGGCGCTTGCGGCGCGAATCGCTCTCTAGGTGATCACGCGTGTCCCAGCGCGCAGTTGTCATATCGATCCCGCCGCACACGGCGACATGATCATCGATGACCACGATCTTCTGGTGGTGACTGGCGCCCACCGGGTGGTTCGTATCGAATTTGAAATCGATCCGCTTATGCGGCCACCAGCGGATCAGATCGAGCATCATCGAACCGCGAGAGAAGAATTTTAAGGCCCCGTAACTCCATTTCAGGATACGGATTTCGAGCCCGCCCCGGTGGCGGTTCAGCCACAGGATGAAGCTACCAAGGCGCGAAGGATAGGTGCGGCGAAACCCCTTTTGGTACCAGCGGCGCCCCTGTTCCAGATGGATGCGAGTGTCGAAATCCCATCCGATTAGAAGTATACGTTCGCGTGCAGCCAGCATAACCTGCTGCATGTGCCGAAAATAATCCTCTGCATCGATCAGCACCGTCGCGCGGTCAGCCCTGGCATAACGCCACACTCCCGGCTCAACCGAGGAATCGTCGACATCATCAACCCGGTCCACTTCAGGCTGCATTTCTGATCCCCCCGGCTGCGTTCATTCCTTGGCGTTGTCCCTTGCTTCCGGCGTTACCTCTGCATCGGCGCGCTCCTTGACCTTACGGAGTTCGAAAACCTTGCGCATATGTTCGGTATCTTCTTCGGTAAGGTGTTTGGCGAAGTCTGGGAAGTGGTCGCTTTCCTCTTCGCCGATATGGTGGCGGTAATCATGGTCAAGCTGCTTGAACTTGGCCATCCAAGCACCAGAGGACATATCGGTGGCGGCCAGATCGTTTAACGCTTCTTCGATTTCGTGATGTTCGGCAACCGAATGCCTGGTTTCGTCGGTCGTTGCCGGCTTGCGCATCATGGTGGAATAGAGCGCCTGTTCTTCGGCAGCAGCATGGCTCTTCACTTCCACGGTGAATTCCTCGAACAATTGCTTGCGCTCGTCGCTCTCGCCGTGGGTCTCCGACAATTTATCCAGCAGCCCACGATGCTTGTCGTGATCCTGCTTGAGGCGGCCGAAAATATCGTTGGCGGATTTGTCGGGGGTGGATTTATCAGATGTGGTGGCCAATGCCTGTCTCCTTGGATGGTCTTACAGGATCAACAGGCGAAGGCGCGCCGGGTTCCGCCGTAGCGGTCCGATGGGCCATAAACCAAAAAACCACCCCTTGCGGGATGGCTATTTGGATTTGGTGCGCCCGGAAGGATTCGAACCTCCGACCCCCTGATTCGTAGTCAGGTACTCTATCCAGCTGAGCTACGGGCGCCAATGGAGGGCGGCACATAAGGGGGGCGCTGGCGCTTGGCAATCCCTTATCCGCCCAAATTGCCAAGTTGTTTGCCGTTCCGCTTATCTGGTCCGGCCAAACAGCTGGCGTGCCAACACCGCATCCAGCGGCGGCTTGGCCAGCATTTCTATCTCGTCAGGTGTAAACCAGTCAACGCCGCCCCCTTCAAGGCAGCGGGGCTGCACTGGATGCTGCATGTTCCACGGTGCGCCCGTGTAAAGCATTATGACAATCTGTATTTCGTCCATCTGCGGATCATTTTCAGCAAAACCCGCCGGGCTGAGCGCGCCGCCGTCTAACGTGATACCCAGCTCCTCCTGAATCTCGCGAATCAACGCATTTACGGGAGTTTCGCCCGGTTCCACCTTGCCCCCGGGGAATTCCCACAGGCCGCCGTGCTGCTTGTTTTCAGCGCGCAAATGCATCAGCCAGCGCCCTTCGCCATCCTGCAAGGCAAGGGCGACTACGGGGATCCATGTCGGATTATTTTCCATATTGGGCGGCCTTCGAAACTTCTTCTTAAGGTTTTGGGGCGAAACAATGGTCCATCAGATCGTACCAACGGGTGAATATATGAAGCCGAGCAAATTCCTGAACAGACTTGGGAGCGACGCTTCGGGGGCCACCGCAGTCGAGTACGGTCTGATATTGTCCTTGATCTTTCTCGCCATGATTGGCGCGGTTCAAGGCTTTGGCGAAAACGCAATTCAGATGTGGGACAATGTTTCTGCAAGAATGATTGCGGCGTCGCAATAACGTGGGGCGGAGCATTAGGAAGTTGTAAATTCTTTCGCTCTACCTTCAGATTTGTCCGCATCGAATCCATCGGTCGGGCCGGGTAACGAAGACCAACAGGAGACTACACATGAAATTCTTCGCCAAACTGATCCGTAACGAAGACGGCGCAACTGCAATCGAATACGGCCTGATCGCTGCTCTGATCGCAGTTGCTGCCATCACTGCAATGCAGGGCCTCGGCACGCAACTCAACACCACCTTCACGAAGGTATCCTCCGAAATGGCAAAGGGCAATTAACCAGAACGCCTGATAAATTTTCAGATATTAAGGCGGCGGGGAACAATCCCCGCCGCCTTTTTATATGCGCAATTTAATCCTGCAATTCAAACCACAGACCAAGCCGGTCTTATTTGACGACCAGCTTCACCTTCTGCCCCGGCAGCACCGTATCGGTTGAACTCAGCCCGTTGAGCACCCGGAACC
>JBGSJO010000079.1:0-48357 GCA_041741895.1 Pontixanthobacter sp. | reverse complement strand
GGACCGGCTTCATCTCGGTGCCGAACTGCGACATGAAACCTGCCGACATGCTGGTGGCGATCGACAGCGCCTGCGCGCTGGTTTCCCCGTCCAGTTGCAGCAACCGCGCCGCCGCCGCAGCAGCACCCATCACGCCGAGCGTGGCAGTGGCGTGCCATCCGCGATTGCGGTGCGCGGGATTGAGCCCCTGTCCGATCCGCCCGAGGATCTGCAGACCGGCGATATATGCATCAAGGCAGGCCGCGCCCGAAAGCGCCTCTTCCTCAGCAATCGCCATGATTGCGGGCAGCAGCACGGTGGTGGGATGCGCCTTGGGCGGGTCGAAATTATCATCGAAGTCGAGCGCATGGGCGATCGTGCCATTGACCAACGCCGCCCAGGGCGCGGCCAGTTTGCCCGGCCTTCCAAGCACGGTGCATGGGCCATCGCCCCATGGCGCGACAACGGTGTAAAGCTTTTTCGCCACCGGCTCCACCGCGCCGGGCACCATCACGGCCACGGTGTCAACGAATTCACGGTGTGCCCATTCGCGTGCCTCGGCCGGCCAGCTACCCGACGTTTCGGCAATCCAGGTGCCGTATATGGAAAGCGGATTGGGGTTCACGTCTGGCCTTGCGACTTGTTTGGTTGCAGCGCCAATAGCCTCGTCTCAGGACTTGCACAAGCGAAGCGGCCCGTCATCGGGCCGTTCGCGCGCGCCTTGGCTGGTTAAACCGGCTATTTGGCAACCGGATGCGCAGAGCGGGTGATCTGCCGCACAAAAATGAAGAACCCGCCGACGGCCAAGGTGCTGGCAAACAGGGATGTCGCTGCGGCACCTGCTGCTCCGGCCATAGTGATGGCTACAGGCACCAGGGCCAACGAAACCGCCATCGGCACCGCGCGCAGGACGAGCACCAGACCGGCCCTGTGCCGCGCCACCAGCAAGGCATCCCAAATTGTGCCGACCAATTCGATCGCTGCAGCGGCCGCCAGGATAACCATCGGGATATAGGCTGCCGAAAATTCAGGCCCCGCAACCGTTGCTATAAGAATTTCGCCCCCGGCGGCGGCAATGGCAAGGCTGACCAGCGCAGTGACCCCCGCGATCTGGGCAAACCGGCTCGCTAGGACATGATCCTGGGGGCCGGCACGGACCATATCAGGGAAAATCGCCTGCGACACCGCTTGGCCGAGCTTCAGGACAGCCAGGCCCAATTGCGCTGCGAGGCGGTAAATCCCGGCCATGGCCGCGCCGCCGAACGCACCGACCAGCAATAGCAGTACCTGCCGTCCAGCGACTCCGCTACTGGAGGTGAAATTGGTCGATAGAACGAATGGCCAGACGCCGACTTCGCGGCGCGGCAAACGGGCCAAGCTGATGGCCGACAGTTGCGGCCGGCCAAACCGCGCTGCAGCGGCCCAGCACGCCAGCGCCGCTACCAGTTCCGCCGCCGCCCACGCCAGCAAGAAGCCGAGGATTGTTGGCATAAACAATGCCGCGAGCCCCGCCCCAAGCGCGCGAACGATCGGGATGGCCATTTCCGCGCTAGCTGCCCGGGCATAGCGGTCATGCAGCCGCAGAATGCCGGTTGGAGTGGACCGGATGGCAAGCATGGAGATGGCGCAGAACAGGAACGCAGGCCATGCCATTTCAGCAGGCAGTCCGGCCCAGTGCAATGCAGAAAGCGTCAGCACTCCGGCGATCAGCGTGCCGAAAACCATGCTCATCAGATCGAGCGCGGTCGCAAAACCGATCACGTCGCGCTCCGCCTCCAAGCTGCTTTGCGCTGCGCTGTTTCCCCACCGCACCACGAACAGCCATGTCTGGAAGCTGGCGATGCCCGTTAGCGCCTGCGCGAGCGCAACCACCAGCGTGAACTGGCCAAATTCTGCCAACCCCAGCTCACGCGTTGCGATTGCCAGATAAACCAGGCTGAGCACCGCATTGACGCCCTTGCCGCCGAGCAGCCATCCAGCATTTGCAAGAATCCGACGCATCATCCTGCCAGCGCGGCAGCATTCCTTTGTTCGAACAATTTACCGGTCACGCAGTACGAGAACTCGTTATCTACATCGATTGCCATCGGCCCGTCGCTCAGCTTTATCTCATGTACCGCAAAACCGGGCTTTCGCCCGATTCAGTCAACGCAGACATGCATATTTACGAGCCCGAAACAAAGCCGGACTCGAAACAGAATATCATCATGTCACCTAACATGAATATTTCTACAATGCGAGAGGGGAATTTGATGAAGAGATGCTTGCGCGCCGGATAGAACCGTCCCCGGCCCAGAAGAGGGATCTCTTATTACCAATAAAGTATGGATCTAAAATCATTTTTAGAAAGAAATTTTGAGATTGACCCCCAGATTGACCCCCACGAAGTGAAATTAGCTCCAAACGTTGCGTGGGTGTAAATCAATGGCTCTGTTCGTGTTTTGTACGCATTGGTGTTAAGCTTGTGTCCACACGGGAGATATGGTCATGGATCGCAAGGCATTTCAGGTTTGGTTGTCGGAAATCGATGAATTGACGCCGTCCCAGAAGCTTGACGTCGCTGAGATATTGGCTGGCCGGGCGATTGGTGGAGCGTCGCGCGCGGCGATCGAGGTGACGGTCGGGGAAGATCGGCCCTGTCCGCATTGTGCGACGCTTGGCGCGGTGAGCCGCGGCACGGCGCGCGTGGCTTGAGACGGTATCGCTGCAAGGCCTGCGGTAAGAGCTTCAATGCGCTGACGGGGACGCCTTTGTCTGCTCTGCGCTACCGGGAGCGTTGGCTGGATTTCGGCCGGTCGATGGCGGATGGGGACACGGTGCGAGCCGCCGCGGCGCGCTGTCGGATCGCCGTCAGCACGGCGTTCCGCTGGCGACATCGCTGGCTGAAGGCGCTCAAGAGCGGCGCCGGGAAGCTGGCCGGCATTGTCGAAGCCGATGAAACTTTTGTGCTGTCCAGTCGCAAAGGCGAGAGAAATCTTGGTCGCAAGCCCCGCAAGAGAGGCGGAAAGGCCGCAAAGCGCGGCCTGTCGCACGAATTGACGCCAATCGTGGTGGCCGTTGACCGCACCAGCGTGACCATCAGCGCGGTCTTGCCATCCATCTCGGCGGCCAGCCTGCGAGCCGTCCTCGAACTGGTGTTGAGCAAAGATGCGCTGCTGGTGACCGACGGCTGCACCAGCTATCCGCCCTGCGCCGCCGCTCTCGGCGTCAGTCACAAGGCGCTCAGGCTTAGCGCCGGCGAGCGCGTCCGTGGCGACCTGCATATCCAGACGGTCAACAGCCGCCACGAGCGGCTCAAGACATTCCTCCGCCCCAAGCGAGGCGTCGCCACCAAATATCTCGCCAATTATCTCAACTGGTTTCATCTCGCCGGACTCCAGTCCTCGACACCGCGAGCCTGCCTCAAGACCCTGGCGCGGAGTCCCCCTTTAGCGCCGGCTGAACAATGGTGCGCCCGGATTATTGTGCTGTCGATCATTTGCAGGCTGGGTTTACCGCCGCCGCTGTCGTTGAGACGCTCGGCGCCGAGGATGCGGTGCTGGTGATCGACGATCTGACCTACTCCAACCTTCAGGAGCACGCGCTTCTTGTCGGCAGCGCTGGCAGGAGCCCCGGCCTTTCCAACATGCTCGAGGTCGCGCGCCAAGTGAGTGTAGGCGACAACCGTACCAAGGAAATCGTGGGGCGCGTCCGCGCGTCAGTCGCAGATTGGAAGATCCATGCCAAAGACGCCAACGTCACCCCAGCTTTCACTCGCGAAATTGATGCGAGCCTCAACCCGCCTGATAAAGGGGAACGCGGCGGGAGAAATCAGGCGGCATACGCTGCGTGGCAGTCCGGTATGGAGCGCTGACCGTCTCGCGCCGTATATAGGAGATGGGGCTATTCGCCAATGACCTTGCATTGGCTCAAGAACATGTCGCCGATTGCAAAGCTTATCGCATTCCTCGAGCGATATAACTTGGTACAAGCTGCGGATCGCAGTTCAGAGCACTCATCTGTAGGCCCCCTCGTCCTAAGTGGATGATCCTGGTAGCCTCATGATCTTGGGACACCTATCCATTGGTTTTTTGCGCCATCATGTCGGTTTTTTCGCTCACGGCCGGTCGGCTGCGCCGACGCCTCCGCGGGTGCGTTCTGGCTGCAGCGACCCGGGACAAATCCCTCTTAGATCAGTCCCGCCAGCGGGCTGCTGGGATCGGCATATTTGCGGGTGCCCATGCGGCCGGACAGATAGGCATGTCGCCCCGCCTCGACCGCCAATTTCATCGCTCGGGCCATGCGGATCGGATCCTTCGCCTCGGCAATGGCGGTATTCATCAGCACCCCGTCGCAGCCCAGTTCCATCGCTACGGCGGCGTCGGAGGCGGTGCCGACACCGGCATCCACCAGCACCGGAACGCTCGCGCCCTCCACGATCAGGCGGATGGTCACGCGGTTCTGGATGCCCAGGCCCGATCCGATCGGTGCGCCCAGCGGCATTACCGCAACCGCCCCGGCCTGCTCCAACTGCTTCGCCGCAATCGGATCATCGACGCAGTAAACCATCGGCAGGAAGCCTTCTTTGGCGAGGATTTCCGTCGCTTTCAGGGTCTCCCGCATATCCGGGTACAGCGTCCGCGCTTCGCCCAGCACTTCCAGTTTCACCAGATCCCAGCCGCCTGCTTCGCGTGCCAGCCGCAGGGTGCGGATTGCATCTTCCGCCGTAAAACAGCCTGCGGTGTTGGGCAGGTAGGTGGTTTTTCTCGGATCAATGAAGTCGGTCAGCATCGGTGCCTTGGTATCCGAGACATTGACCCGGCGCACGGCAACGGTGACGATTTGCGCGCCGCTTGCCTCAAGCGCAGCGGCGTTCTGCGCGAAATCCTTGTATTTACCGGTCCCGACGATCAGGCGTGAGGTGAACTTGCGGCCGGCGACTTCCCAACTGTCTTCCTGCGCAGAGCCGGTGTGATCCCCGCCGCCGACAAAATGGACGATTTCCAGCGTGTCGCCGTCTGAAAGTGCGGCCTGCGCCAATGTTGATCGCGGGACAATTTCGCCATTACGCTCAACCGCGACCTTGGCCGGGTCGAGGGCCAATTCGCGCACCAGGGCAGCGATGGTTGGGGCGGGGGTACGGCGGATTTCACCGTTGACGGACACAGACAGAAGGGCGTTCATGCCCTGCCAGATAGCGTTCCGTGCGCGTGGCGCAAGTTGAGTATGTGGCCAAAAGTCACCAAAGAGACGCCGATGATGGTCAATACGGCTTCCTGAACCCCGTGCGGCACCGCCAGCGCGCCGCCCATGAAGGTCAGCCCCATCATCGCCACCACGAAGGGTGCCATGCGCCGATGGCGCAGCGCTCCCCAGCCAATCGCAACCGCTGCGATCAGCACTGCGAAGACCAGTCCGAAACGGTGGATTTCCGGTGCCAACAACCACCCGCCACCAATGCCGAGCGCAGAAATCAGAATGATGCTGGCGATGCAATGCAGCGCGCATAACCCCGAAAGGAGCATTCCGGCGCGGTCAAGCCGAACGCGAATCGAGAGTAAGTCGCTGTGCATCGTGAAGGTCATGTATGTGACGATGTATCATTGCGCAAGGGGATTGAGGCGGAGCGGGCCCTTCTTCGCCCGGCGCTATCGCTACCAACCGATTGCAGAAATCTCACCGGAATGTGCAAAGGATGCATTGCCAAGACTCTTGCGCTTTTGCCGGCCACGACCCAGTAGAGTTTTCATGGTTGCAGCACATTTTCAAGAAGATCTGGCAGCGCCTGCCCTGCTGCGCCACCGCCCCCTGATATTGGCGCGCTGGCTGTGGGTCATGGCCGCTATGGTCATTGTCATGGTGGTCGTCGGCGGGATCACCCGGCTGACAGAATCGGGTCTGTCGATTACCGAATGGAAGCCGATCATGGGCACCCTGCCCCCGCTGGGCGAAGCGCAGTGGCAGGCGGAATTCGATGCCTACAAACAAATTCCGGAATATCAGCTGGTAACCGGCCCGGCCGGAATGACGCTGGCGGATTACAAGTTCATATTCTTCTGGGAATGGTTTCACCGGCTGTGGGGACGGTTGATCGGGGTGGCTTTTGCCCTTCCGCTGCTCTGGTTCTGGGTCAAGGGAATGATCCCGGCGGGGTACAAGCCGCGGCTGCTGGCCTTGCTCGCCCTGGGCGGCCTGCAAGGCACCTTCGGCTGGTATATGGTTCGATCAGGCTTGTCGGGCGAGATGACCGATGTCAGCCATTTCTGGCTGTCGATCCATTTGCTGACCGCGTTTTTCACTTTGGCCGGACTGGTGTGGACGGCGTTGGATTTGCGCCGCCTGGGCATATTGGGTTCTGCCCGGCCCGCGCGAATAACCGCCATCGCCTTGTTCACTGCGGTAATCCTGTTTGTGCAGCTACTCCTCGGCGCCTGGGTAGCCGGGCTGAACGCGGGCCTGGCATCCGATAGCTGGCCGCTGATGCAGGGCCGTTTCATTCCTGAATATGACGGATCGCGCGGCCTGTTCCATGCCATGACCCATGATCCCTTCCTGCTGCATTTCATGCATCGGTGGTGGGCGTGGATTGCGGTGGCTGCGCTGGTGTTCCTGGCCCGGAAGGTCAGGCCGCTGGAACGGCGGGCATCGATCGCCATCCACACAACATTTGGCATCCAGATCATCCTCGGCATTGCGACCGTATGGACCGGAGTCGATCTGTGGACCGCCACGGCGCACCAGCTATTCGGGGCGTTGCTGGTGGTCGCCGCCGCCTGGGGCGCACATGTTCTAGGCCGCCGCCCCATGCGGCGGCCGACCGAAAACCAGCGGGGAATATCGGCTTGAACCATTAGCCGGTCAGCCACCCGAATCAGCTTGCGGTATTATTTTACCTCCACCAAGAGGCGCGGATTTGCTTGACTTGGCGGCCATAAACGAACAAATCGCGCCTTCTTCGAGGGTCTCCATCGGGGATTCGCAAAAAGATTCTGGCCCGATTCCGATTGGACCAACCATTTTAACAAGAACGGAACCACTGCCATGAAGGCGCTCACCAAGAGCACCCGGTCGATCAAACCGGCCGAGGTCGAAAAGAATTGGCATCTGATCGATGCAGAAGGCCTGGTCGTTGGCCGTCTTGCTGTAATCGTGGCCAATCTGCTGCGCGGCAAGCATAAGCCGAGCTTCACCCCGCATGTCGATTGCGGTGATCATGTGATCATCATCAATGCCGACAAGGTGCAATTCACCGGCAACAAGATGACCGGCAAGACCTATTACAAACACACCGGCCATCCTGGCGGGATCAAGGAAACCACCCCGGCCAAGGTGCTGGAAGGCCGTTTCCCCGAACGTGTGATGGAAAAGGCGATCACGCGGATGATCCCGCGCGGGCCATTGGGCCGGGCGCAGATGAAGGCGCTTCACCTGTATAATGGCACCGAGCATCCGCATGACGGGCAAAAGCCCGCCGTGATGGATGTCGCTTCGCTGAATCGCAAGAACAAGGCTGCATCGTAATGGCTGACGAAAACACCAAGGAAATCGCAACCGTCTCCGACCTCGCCGATCTGAAAACTCTTGCTGCTGCCGCTCCTGCTGCAGAAGCGGCGGTTCCGGCAGCCGACGCAGAAGCTGCCGGGTCAGCAGTTGCTGCCGCGGTCGTTCCCAGCGCACCGGAAACCCCGCTGCGTGAACAGGAAATCGACGCACAGGGCCGCGCCTATGCAACGGGCCGCCGCAAGGATGCCAAGGCCCGCGTGTGGATCAAGCCCGGCAAAGGCAAGATCACCGTCAATGGCCGCGATCAGGAAACCTATTTCGCCCGTCCGACGCTGCGTCTGGTGATCAACCAGCCGTTCGGCATCGCCGACCGGATGGAACAGTATGACGTGATCTGTACGGTCAAGGGTGGCGGGCTTTCGGGCCAGGCCGGTGCGGTAAAGCACGGCATCGCCCAGGCACTCGCCCGGTACGAACCCAAATTGCGTGCGACCATGAAAGTGGCCGGCTTCCTCACCCGCGACAGCCGCGTGGTGGAACGCAAGAAATACGGCAAGGCCAAGGCTCGCAAGAGCTTCCAGTTCTCAAAACGCTAAGTTTCCTTGCGAACTTTCAGAATTGGGGCGGCCCGGCAACGGGTCGCCCTTTTTCGTGGGCGCGGCCGGGTATTGCGCCGGACGGGTTAACTGCCCGAAAAGTCGCGCCGCTCCACCGTCAGTCCGGTTTTCGAATCATAGGTCAGCACATTGTAAGACGGTATCGCTCCGCGTAGCCGGGTGGACAGGGTTCCCGCGCCGATCATCCGCACTGCGGTGCCTTGCGACTGGCGGATCAGATCAAACGGCAAATGGACATGGCCGGAAAGCACCGCGTCCGCCCCTGCCGCCGCGATCTGAGCGAATGCCTTGTTGCCGCCAATCGTGGGATTCTTGCCCCCTTCCTGCGCGGGCACCAACGGATGGTGGCATGTCACCAGCTTGAACCGGGGATCATCCTTCAATTCACCGAGCCGCGATACGGCGGCGGCCAGGGCATCCCGGGTCACAAACCCGTCCGACCAGGGAAATCGCGGCTGGATGCGCACGGTCGTTTTCAGCGGAACCAGTACCAGATCGCCGAATTCCAGCGGACCCCGAGCCGTCTCTGCCACCACATCGGCCAACGTCCCATAGCGCGAGAAAGGCCGGGTAAACCGTTCCCACAGATTATAATAAGGCATGTCGTGATTGCCCGGTTCCAGCGTGACCGGAACCGGCAAGGATTGGAAAAACGATGCCGCCTCCGCAAATTGCCCGTGCGTTGCTCGCTGGGTAAGATCCCCGGTGCAGATCACTGCGGCGGGCATTTCGCGGCGCACGGCATTGGCAAACCATTCGACAGCGGCGGGATCTTCGACGCCGAAATGGATGTCGCTCATATGGAACAGGGTTGTTGGCATATTCATGGGGCTGGCTGACAGGCTTGGACGCGCATTGGCAAGTGGAAATTGACGCTCATAACCGGCGCGAGAGGATCAACCAGGCCGCCGCGCCATTCAGCAGCGAATAGGCCAGATAGGCCCAGGCCATGAATGTCCAGCCATTCGCGACCATCAACAAGGCCGCCAGCAGAACAATGAATTCGACACCCAGCATCGTGCCCCTGCCAAACCGGGCTGTAAACCAGCCGATTTCGTCCAGTTTCGGGTGACGGCTCTCCAACACAGCCCGGTGAAGGGCGAAATTGGCGATTCCCAGCAAGAAAATAATGATCAAGGCCATTGGCCGGCAATTATGCACTTCCCTTGGTCGATTGCCAAACCCCATTCATCCGCACTTTCCGATCATCCGTCCGATGATTACATCCGTGGTCGAACGATAAATGATCGCGGTCGAAGCGATGCTGCAGCGATCCTCCGCCGGGCGTAAACCAATAATGCGAAATGCCTTCCTGCCCCCCGGAAGGTCCGCAATTGGAGGATATCAACATGAAACGCACATTTATTGCTTTCGCCGCCCTTGGTTCAACTCTTGCCCTCGCGGGTACGGCTGCCCCGGCATTCGCCGAGGCGATGGTGGTGCAATATTCCGAACTCGATCTCGGATCGGCCGACGGCCAGAAGATCCTCAAGCGGCGAATTGACGATGCCGCCAGGAAAGTCTGCGGACTGGATCAGGGCAATACCGGCACCCGGCTCAAATCGGGTGAGGCAATGAAATGCTACCGCGACGCCAAGGCCAAGGCATCCGCACAATTTGCTGTCCTGGTTGACGCAAAACGCCAAGGCGGTTGACCCAAAAGGTGACCGCCTGACCCGGGCCGAACCAGTCCCTCGGCCCGGGTCATTTCATTTGCGGGCTGTCGCCGCAGGGCAAACTGCCAAAATTACCGCCCGGCCATGGATTTTACCTTGGCCAGATAGGTCCGCCCGATCCGCAGGGCTTCCCCATCATCCAATTCTGCCGACCACACCCCAAGCCCATCGTGGCGAAGCCCGCGAATATTTTCCCGGCGAAGGATGGTGGATCGGTGGATGCGGATGAAGTCCGCCGGATTCAACCGTTCTTCCAATCCGGCAATGGTTTGCAGCAAAAGGTAATTCGTTCCGCCGACATGCAAACGGACATAATCACGTTCCGCATCGATACGCGAAACCCGGGCAATTTCTATCCGAACCAGTTCGGACCGGTGCGGCACCCATAATTCGGTCAGCCATTCGCTGGTTCCCGCAGCCGTTTCACTGCGCCGCGCCAGCGCCCGCAGGATCGCACGGTCAAGTCGGTCCGGGGCGACGGGTTTAAGCACGTAATCGATCGCATCGAGATCGAAAGCCTCGACCGCAAAATTATCATGCGCGGTGACGAATATGACCGCCGGGCGCTTGTGCTTCTCCGAGTCCATCTGCGCCAGTTTGCGCGCAACCGATAACCCGTCCACTTCGGGCATGGTCATGTCGAGCAGGACCAGGTCCGGCCCGAGTGCTTCGATCAACCGCAAGGCAGCCGCACCGTCACTGGCCGTACCGACAACTGCCAGATCCTTCAGCTTGGCGCAGATCACCTGCATTCGTTCCACTGCCAGCGGTTCGTCATCGACGATCAGCGTGCGCAGCGGGCCATTGTCGATTTGGTCAGGCATGGGTCACCAGGGGAAGCCTCAGTTCAGTCAGATATCCTTGCCGGGTCGGGCTGGAAGTTACGCTCGCTTCCTTGCCGAATCGCGCTTCCAACCGGTCGCGCACATTGGCGAGGCCGATGCCGAAGCCATGCCTGCCGTTTTCACCTGCAACGATTGGATCGTCGGCCGCCTTCTTGTCACCCGGCCCATCATCGCTGACCGATACGACCAGGCGGCCATATTCGACCCTTGCGGCCAGAGTTATTGTTACGGGATCCCGGTAGGGGGCAATGGCATATTTGACCGAATTTTCGATCAGCGGCTGCAATATCATACCCGGTATGCGGGCCTGCGCCAAGTCTGGAGGAAGGTCGAATTTCGTCTTCAGGCGGTCGGGAAACCGAACCTGCTCGATTTCGAGATAATGCCGCTGCAATTTGAATTCTTCAGCCAGTTCCACATCCGAAGTCGGATCGTCCGCCAGGCTGTAGCGATAGAAATTCGAAATCGTCTGGATCATCTGCTCTGCGCGCTCCGCCTTGCCCGTCATCACCAGCGCCGACAGCGAATTGAGGGTGTTGAACAGGAAATGCGGATTGACCTGGTAACGCAGCGATCGAAGTTCGGAAGCCTTGGCCGCCCGCCTGAATTCGCCCTCTCGCCGCTCCGATGCCTTGGCCTGCGCGCCTGCCAGTAAGGCAAGGTAGAGCGAGGCCCATGCCAGCAGCAGGAAATAGCGGCCCAGCGCAATGTCCGACAATTGGCGCCACTGATCGATTCGGTTCGAAGCCTTCGCCAAGGTCACCGTAGCAGACACCTGGGGTTCACTGGCATCGGAACCGGGACCAATCACACCCTCGGGATCGTCATATTGGCCCGGCAGGCCCGGCATATCGACCAGCACATTGCCGGCCTCGTCCCGCCGGATACGAATGCCCTGGCGTTCGCCCATTTTCTCCATCACCTGGGCTTCGATGTCGGCGAATATCATCTGGTTCGCCTGGGCAATCAACACCGCCGCGGGCAGGGCAAGCACCAGCGCGGCGATGATCTTGGCCCACAGGGCGCGTTCATCGAACAACCGCAGAACCAGCCACATGGCAAAGGTAATCGCGACCCCGGCCAAACTGACCAAGGCCCGCCGGAACATCAGTTCATTCTGCATTTCCAGCCCGACAATGCTGCCGCGCAGCGTCGTCAGCAGGAAATAACACAGCCACAGCCCCACCATGGAGGCAAGCACGACTCGCAAGGGCAGGCGCACCGGGGCAGATTTGATCGATTCGGTAAAATTCATCACGCCATCATCTAGGCCCGGCACACTGCTGCATACCAGCGCCGTGGTCGAGCGGGCAGCGACCTTCGTCGAGCATCTGTCCAATTCCGGCCTGGTTTGCCCTCTTCCTCGTTGATCAGGTCCCCGGCAGCAGATGTTCCCGCGCGATTTTTTCCTTCCAATAGGCCGGGGCAATGGTGTGGACATTGTTGCCCTCGCTATCGACCGCGACGGTTACCGGCATGTTTTCGACCGTGAATTCATAGATCGCTTCCATGCCGAGATCCTCGAAAGCCACCACTTTGGCTGCCTTGATCGCGCGGCTGACCAGATAGGCGGCGCCGCCGGTTGCCATCAGATAAGCGACCTTGTTTTCGGCAATCGCCTCCACCGCGCCCTGCCCGCGTTCGGCCTTGCCGATCATCAGCAACAGCCCGAGATCGAGCATCATCCGGGTGAATTTATCCATTCGAGTGGCGGTGGTCGGGCCGGCTGGGCCAACCGCTTCGCCCATGATCGGATCGACCGGCCCGACATAATAGATCGCCCGGCCGGCAAAGCTGACCGGCAGTTCATCGCCCTTGGCCATCATGTCCGCGATCCGTTTATGCGCCGCATCGCGGCCGGTCAGCATCTTGCCCGACAGCAGCAGCCGGTCACCAATCTTCCAGGTCTGTACTTCTGCGGGCGTGATCGAATCGAGATTGACCCGCTTGGCCGCTTCGTCGGGCTGCCAATCGACATCGGGCCAATCCTCCAGCCTGGGCACTTCAAGAAAGGTCGGGCCGGACCCGTCCAGCGTGAAATGTGCATGGCGGGTGGCGGCACAATTGGGGATCATCGCCACCGGCTTGCCCGCAGCATGGCAGGGGGCATCGTAAATCTTCACATCCAGAATCGTCGATAGGCCGCCCAGCCCCTGCGCACCAACACCCAGGGCGTTGACCCGGTCGAAGATATCTATCCGCAGCTGCTCGATATCGCTTTGTGCACCGCGCGCCTTCAGCTGGCCCATATCGATCGGGTCCATCAGGCTCTGCTTGGCCAGCTTCATGCAATGTTCCGCCGTACCGCCAATTCCGATGCCGAGCATCCCGGGCGGGCACCATCCGGCCCCCATTTGCGGGATCATTTCCAGCACCCAGTCCACGATATTATCGGACGGGTTCATCATTTTGAATTTCGACTTGTTCTCGCTGCCGCCGCCCTTGGCCGCGACATCGATGGAAACTGTATTGCCGGGCACCATTTCAACCGACAGGACACACGGCGTATTGTCGCGGGTGTTGCGGCGGGTGAAGGCAGGATCGGCCAGGATCGAGGCGCGCAGCTTGTTTCCCGGGTCCATGTAAGCGCGGCGAACGCCTTCATCGACCACATCCTGCAGGCTCTTTTCCGAACCCAGGCGGCAATCCTGCCCCCATTTGATGAACACATTGACGATGCCGGTGTCCTGGCAGATCGGGCGGTGCCCCTCTGCACACATCCGGCTGTTGGTCAGGATCTGCGCGATCGCATCCTTGGCGGCGGGGCCCTGTTCAGCCTCATATGCCTCGCCCAGCGCGAGGATATAATCCATCGGATGGTAATAGGAGATATATTGCAGCGCATCGGCCACGCTTTCGACCAGATCGGCTTCGCGGATTGTCACCATTTCACTCATCGGATTGTAACTCCACTTCATCGATTGGCCCGGGTGATCGGCCTGCTTCATTGTCACAGGCGGTATGCAGGGTCAAAGGCCATGTCGTCAAAGGCCAAGTGGGGGGATTGGGGGCTTGGCGAGGGAAGGCTTACGCCGTAAAGCCCTGTCCGATCAGGACGCTGTCCGAAGCCGGACCGGGTCCACATTGACCAACTGTATTGTTGGTGTAATACAGTAGAGATGTTCAAGATGAAAACGCTCACCAGCACCGAAACCGCGCGCCGCGCCATGATTGACAGCCAGTTGCGCACCAGCGGCGTCAACGAACCCTTCGTATTGGCGCGGATGGCCGCTGTTCCGCGGGAGGATTTCGTGCCCGCCGCGTCCCGCGAAACCGCCTATATCGACCGCGCCATTCCGCTCGAGAACGGCCGCCGCCTCGCCGCGCCATTGTTTTACGGGATGATGCTGGCCGAGGCGCAGCCACAATTGGATGACACTGCCCTGGTGGTGGATAGCGGCAGCGGGTATCTGGCCGAATTGCTGCGACCTCTGGTGGGTTCAATTGAAATCATCGCCCCGGAAGAAGCGCTGGTAAAAAGCCGCAAGATCGCCGCCTATTCGCTGCTGCTGGTTGACGGCGCGGCGGAAGAATTGCCCGACAGCCTGACGAAACGCCTCGCCGAGGGCGGCCGGGTCCTGACCGGGCTGGTGGTCAAGGGCGTGACCCGGCTCGCCGTGGGCCGCAAGACGGCGGGCGGCGTTGCCTTACTGCCCTTGGCGGAACTGGGAATACCCCGCCTGTCCGAATTCGACAGAGCCGCCGGCTGGAGTTTCTGATCATGCGCCGTAGCGGCATCCGGTTGGCGCTGCTCGCGTCTGCCATCGGCCTGGTTGCATCCCCGGCGGCCGCCGACACTCTGCGCGAGGCGTTGAACCAGGCCTATCGCAGCAATCCGACCTTGCAGGCGGCCCGCGCCAACCAGCGCGCCACCGACGAGACCGTACCGATCCAGAAATCTTCCGGCCGCCCTAATGCCAGCGCCACGGCGCAGCACATCGAATTCGTGCAGCAAGCCTCCACCAGCTTTACCGCGCCGGCGCGGGCTTCAGCGGTGGGGGTTGATTTGAACGTGCCGCTATTTTCCGGGGGAGCGGTCAAGAATGCGGTGAAAGCGGCGGAAGTCCGGGTTGGGGCCGGACAGGCGGAACTTCGCGCTACCGAATCGGCGATTTTCAGCCAGGTCGTCGCGGCCTATATGGATGTGCTGCGCAATCAGGCAATTGTGGGCCTGACCGCCAATCAGGTTGGTGTCCTGACGGTAAATCTGCAAGCGACCAGCGACCGATTCGAAATCGGCGATCTCACCCGGACCGACATTGCCCAGTCGCAATCGCGGCTGGCCGTGGCGCAGAGCGACTTTCAATCGGCGCAGTCCAATCTGATCGGTGCGCGCGAAACCTATATCCAGCTGGTCGGTGACGCACCCGACGCGCTGCGGCCCCCGCCGCCGCTGCCCGGCTTGCCGGACAGCCCGATGGGCGCGATGGAAATTGCGCTGGAAAACAATCCCAATCTGATCGCCGCGCGCGAACGGGCCGACGCGTCAGACCTGGACATCAATGTTGCCGGGGCCGGGCGCCTGCCAAAGGTTTCGCTGTTCGCGGGCGGGGATTATACCAATTTCCTGGGCTCGCTCGGCTCCTTCACCGGCGGTCCTGCCGATCAAACCACCATCGCGGCGCAGGTTGGTGTGTCAATATCGATCCCCCTGTTTCAAGGCGGCAGGCCCGCCGCGCTGGAACGGCAGGCGCAGGCCAATGCCTCGGCTGCACTGGAGCAGATGATTGCGGCGGAACGCGAAGTCATTGCCACAGTGCGGGCGGCCTATGCCAGCTGGCAAGCGGCAGGCGGCATCATCGAATCCTCGCTCTCCGCCGTCGCGGCGGCAGAACTCAGCCTCGAAGGCGTGCGGGCAGAAAATACCGTCGGCAACCGGACGATCCTCGACATTCTCAATGCGGAGCAGGAACTGCTCAGCGCCCGCGTCCAATTGGTGACCGCACGCCGCAACGCGTATGTCGCAGGCTTCAGCCTGCTGGCAGCCATGGGCCGGGCGGAAGCCCGCGATCTGGGGCTGGAAGACGAAGGGGTATTGTATGACCCGCAAATCAATTTTGACCGGGTGCAAGGCAAATGGTTCGATTGGGACCGCGATCCGGCACCAGTGGCACAATCGACGCGCACAATTGACATTCCCGCCCCCGGCGCTGAAATTCCTGCAACAGATGACTCGCAAAGCAATTGAGTTTTGGTAATCTGGCGAATTGACGTCACTTGCGAATTAGCTAAGCATCTTCCGTATCAAGCCACCCGGGGACAAATATACGATGCGCCAGCAGGGCGAAGCTTCGGTCGAGGAAATCCTCGCTTCCATCAAACAGGTAATCGCGCGTGACAATCGCGCCGGGGCCCTGGAAGAACGCCGCCGCCGCGAATCGGAAGGATTGCAGAACCTGTCCGCAGAAATGGGTGCGGGCGAACGGGACTGCCGGCCAACAGCGGCCGAGCCTGAATTCGGCGATGCCGATGGTGTTCTGAACCTGAGTGAAGCCGATTTTGTCGAACAGGACGAGGATTTCACCGATTCTGGCCCTGATCACACAGATGCGGGCGATGATACACCGCTAACCACCGATCCCTTGCGCGAATCGATCCGCGAGAATTTCGCGGCATTGGCGATGCTGTCCAAACCGGGCGCGCAGCCGCAGATCGTCCGTTCCGGGGAAACTTCGCTCGAAGGGCTGGTGCGCGAATTGCTACGCCCGATGCTGTCCGAATGGATCGACAAGAACCTGCCCGGCATGGTCGAAAAGATGGTCCAGGCCGAAATTGCCCGAATTGCCGGCAAGCGCGGATAGTAAATCCGCGAAATCCGCTTGCGCGCTCTGGCGGAGGGTTTAACTCTAACGTCATGACCATCAAATCCGGGCTCAAGCCCCTCTTCGCACCTCTGGCCCTGCTCTTGTCGCTGGGCGTCACGCCTGCTTTCGCGGTGGAAGAAACCGCTGCGATGACCGCGCAAGACCTGGTCACCATGCCGCGTGTCGGCGCGCCCGCGGCGAGCGCCGACGGCAGATTTGCGGTCTATCCGGTCACACTGACCGACCCTGCCACTTATGAACGCAGCACCAGCTATTACATCCTCAATCTGGCGGATCCCCAGGCCGGGCCGATGGCGCTGGACCTTGGCGGCAAGGCCTCTGACGTCAGATTTGCTGCGGGCGGCTTTATCTATTTCCTGTCGGCCCGTGCTGAAACGGGCAGCGCGCCGGGGGATGCAGATGGCACTGCCCAATTGTGGCGTGTCGCCATGGCCAATGGCCGCCCGTCTGGTTCACCGACGCAGGTCAGCAATTTCAAGACGGAAATCGCAGGCTATTCAGTCTCCCCCGATGGCAGCAAGGTGGTGATTTTCGGCGAAGTACCCCGGACATGCCCCACTTTCGGTTGCGCCGATGCGCAGGCTGCACATTTGCCCGGTCCCGGCACGGGCAGGCTGTATGAAGGCGATGTCGGCTTCATCCGGCATTGGGACGAATGGGAAACGCCGGGCACCTATAGCCGCGCTTTTACTTTCAATATTGCCGGCGGCAGGATTTCCGGCGGCGGCGCACCCCTGGATGGGCCAACCGGTGAAGGCGCGCTGACCGGCGACACCCCGACCAAGCCATTTGGCGGGGGCGAGGATCTGGCATGGGCGCCCGATAGTTCCGCGATCTACTTCGCCGCGCGTGCAGCAGATGCGGACGAGCCGGTTTCCACCAATGTCGATATTTACCGATCCGACCTGTCCGGCAACGCGCCCACCAATCTGACCGCCGCCAACACCGCTTTCGACACGCTGCCTGCACCATCACCCGACGGCAGATATCTCGCCTATGCCGCCATGGCACGGCCAGGATACGAAGCAGACCGGCTGGTGGTGCAATTACGCGATCTCGCCACCGGCGAAACACGGGCGATCACTTCCGCATGGGACCGTTCGGCCGACTCGCTGAACTGGACCCCCGATTCGCGCTACATCATTGCAACCGCGCAGGATGTGCTGGATACGCCCGCCTTCCGGATCGATCCGCGCAATGGAAAAGTCACCCGTTTGACGCTCGCACCGGATAGCGAAGGGCGCCGTGAAGGACATATCGGTAATGTCGCGGCGCTGCCGGGCGGGCGATTGCTGTTCACCCGCGACACGATCGAGGTTCCTGCCGAGGTTTATCTGGCGTCAATGGGCCAACCGGGCAGGCGCCTGACCAGCCATACCGATGGCTCTGTCGCCAAACTTCAATCGGTCACTACCCGGCGGTTCAGCTTCGCCGGGGCGAATGGTGACACCGTATGGGGCCAGATTACCAAACCGGTCGGCACGGGCGATAAACTGCCTGCCATCCTCTATGTCCACGGCGGGCCGCAGGGCAGCTTCAACGATAGCTGGTCCAGCCGGTGGAACCCGCGCGTTGTCGCCAGCCAGGGGTACGGCGTGATCTCGGTCGATTTCCACGGCAGCACGGGATACGGACAGGCGTTCACTGATGCTATCACCCGCGATTGGGGCGGCAAGCCGCTGGAAGATTTGCAGAAAGGCCTCGCCGCGGCATTGGCGCTCGACAGCCAGATCGATGGTGACCGGGCCTGCGCGATGGGCGCATCCTACGGCGGATACATGATGAACTGGATTGCCGGGAAATGGCCCGATCGGTTCAAATGCCTGATCCAGCATGACGGCGTGTTCGACCAGCGGGCGATGTATTACGAAACCGAGGAATTGTGGTTCATCGAATGGGAACATGGCGGCAAGGCCTATTTCGAAGCGCCTGAGGAATTCGAAAAATGGAACCCGGTCAATTACGTGAACAATTGGCAGACCCCGATGCTGGTGATTACCGGCGAGAAGGATTTCCGCATTCCCTATACCCAGGCCATCGCGTCCTTCACCGCATTGCAGCGTAAGAAAATTCCTTCGCAATTGCTGGTTTTCCCGGATGAAAATCACTGGGTGCTGAAACCGAAGAATTCGTTGCAATGGCACGCCGCCGTCTTTACCTGGCTGGACCGCTGGCTGAAGCGTGACGCGGCAGAGGAATGAGCAGCGATAGCGCGTTAGACAAGGCGCGGTCGGCGCTGGCCAAGATCGGCGGCGAAAGCATCGATCGGCAGATTTTCCTGTGCGCGATTTCCGAAAAGCAGAAATGCTGCAATCGGGAAGAAGGCAAGGCAGCGTGGAATTACCTGAAAAAGCGCCTCAAACAGCTTGATCTGGTCGGCCCGAATCGAACCAATGACGCCGGCGAAAGCATCGGCGGTGTCCAGCGGGCAAAGGCTGATTGCTTGCAAATCTGTGCGGCAGGGCCGATCGCTGTCGTGTGGCCGGACCGGGTCTGGTACCATTCCTGCAATGAAGAGGTGCTGGAGCTAATCATCCAGCAACATCTGATCGGCGGCAAAGCGGTCGAGGAATTTCGCCTGACCAATTGTCCGCCGGATTAGCGGGGATTCTTCGGGTCGCCGAGGTCCTCTACCGTTTCATCATGACCGGTGCCGCTCGATAAAAACACCAACCCCATCAGAGCCGACATCAGCAGCATCGCAAACCCGATGCCTAGCGCGGTTGCGATGTAGAAATGCACCGACACCATGCCGTTGAATTTATACAGGACGGCAATCGCCACGATCACCGTGCCGGTGGTCAGCAGGAACATGAACCGCATCAACCGGCGATAGCGCGCCCAGGCATGGGCGGCTTTTTCGGAATCTTCGAGAGGGGAATTCTTGGGCATGCTGTACCCTTAGGCGCTGGTAGCCGGGGCTTGCAATGGCTGCTTTTTCGCCAAGGGATGCGAGATGGCGGCCGGGATTCGCCTTGGCAGCAAATTCGTGGCATGTTTTCATAAAGCAAGGAAGCCGGTCAGCGGCTTCAAAGGGGAAGATGTGATGGAAATTGCCAAATTGATTTCGGGCCGTGATCCGGCGGATATCATTCATTGCGCTGTCGACATGAAGGTCCGCGATGTGGTCGCATTGCTGGCTGACAAGCGAATCGGCGCGCTCCCCGTGATCGATGGCAAGATGGTTGTCGGAATCTTCTCCGAACGCGATCTGATCTACCGGATCGCCGAAATGGGCGAGACATGCCTCGACCGGGCAGTTGGCGAAGTGATGACAGCCCCGGCGATCACCGTCGGCGCCCACGAAACGGTGCTCGACGCGCTCGGCCTGATGACCCGCCGCCGGATCCGCCACCTGCCGGTGCTGGAAGACGGGGCAATGCGCGCCTTCATTTCAATCGGCGATCTGGTGAAATCCCGCCTCGACGAAGTGAGGCACGAGGCCGAGGCACTGCGGAATTATATCCAGAGCGCATGACGCCTGGAATTGCCTGATTTGGGCATCTTGCCGTGTTTGTCTTGAGCAGTGGCGCGTGGCACCCTACATAGGGTCCATGTCCGACGCCCTTACCCTGACCCCGTCTGCCGCCAAACGCGTGGCCTGGATTGCTGAAAAGCAGGCCAAACCGGCAATCTTGCGCCTTTCGGTCGAAGGCGGCGGTTGTTCGGGCTTCCAATACAAATTCGATCTGGCCGACAGTCCCGATGCGGATGATCTGGTCAGCGAGACTGAGGGAGTTCGGCTGGTGGTCGATCCGATCAGCCTTGATCTGGTGTCGGGCAGCGTGGTCGATTTCGTGGAATCGCTCGGCGGGGCAGCGTTCAAGGTCGAAAACCCGCAAGCTGCCGCCGGCTGTGGATGTGGTTCCAGTTTCGGGGTCTGACAAAGCGGCCTGATCGGGGCGCCAATAGCCTGCCCGCTATAGGCGTCGCCCAAATTAATTTTTCTGGCCGGACAAGTTCATGAAAAGCAGACGGTTTCTCTAGAGAGATCTGTAATGTCGCACTGCGCTGAATGTTGTGGCTGGCATCCCCTGTCCCAATATCACCTTCAACTTTTGTTCCGGGCGGGTGGTCCGACGAAGCGGACTGCTGATATACGCCCCTGTCACGCGAACACTTTGGCAGCAGCCGGGCATAAATTCTGCTTGAGCTGCTATGTAGTATTGCCGAGCCGACACTTTGCGGCCAAGTGAGGAACCCGACGTGACCGATCATAGCTCGGGCGGTTTTTCCTTGATCCATCCGTGGGTTGCAAGGGCCAGCGGCTGAGAAGATGATACGCGGGCGGTCATGGGAGCGGGTGTGACGGGTGCCAGGGGGCAGGTCAATATCGGCTTGCGCATTGGGCGTCATTGACGTATATGGTTGCGGTGAAGACCCGCCCGATCACCGTTGCCGAGACGCAGTTGTTCGTGCGGGCAGTGGAGAAGATTTGGAGCGAGAAGGAACGCGCCGAGCTGGTCGATTTCGTCGCCCATAACCCCGTGGCGGGCGACGTGATCCCCGGCACCGGCGGAGTGAGAAAGCTGCGCTGGGCAGCGGCAAGCGCGGCGGAGCACGGGCGGTCTATTTCTACTACCGGCCCGACTGCCCGCTCTACCTGCTGCTGGCCTATGCCAAGGAGCAGGCGAGCGACCTGACGGCAGACGAGAAGAAGGCGGTGGCCGCCTTCGCAGCAGTAATCAAGGCCACGGTGGATTGATGGAAAGGAGCATGGCGATGTCGAGCTTTGGCAAGGACCTGATCGCGGCGATGGAAGAGGCCGCCGCGCACGCCCAGGGCAAGGGCAAGGTGGCGCACGTCCATACCATCGAGGTGCCCGACGTGCGCGCGATCCGCGAGGAGCTGGGTCTGTCGCAGCAGGCCTTCGCCAGCGCCTATCGGATTCCTCTCGCTACCCTCAAGGGCTGGGAACAGGGCCGCCGTCAACCCGACGCTACCGCCAGCGCCTACCTCTCGGTCATCGCCATGCTCCCCCGCGAGGCCCGCGACGTGCTGCGCGCGGCCTGACCGTTCGGAGTCATGCCCGGATCGTTGAGGGGGCTGCGATGCTGCGCATCGAGCCAGCATTTCAGATACACACCTCACGCATGGGTGCATGACGGTTTCCCTCCTACATAACCACCCGCGCGGAGCTGAACGAAGCAGAGCTGACAAATATTGCCAACGCGATCCGCTGGATGGGATCGCGCAAATGCGACGTGCTCGATCTGGGTTTTCTCAACGAACTGCACAAACGAATGTTTGGCGGTGTTTGGAAATGGGCTTGAAAATACCGAAAGACGCCGCGCAACATCGGCATCGACGCCTATCTCATCCCGGTAGAACTCTATCAGGTGATCGGCGACGCGAAATATTGGCTTGAGCATGACATTTTTGTGCCCGACGAAATCGCAGTGCGCTATAGCCACCGCATCTTCGCAATCCACCCATATCCGAACGGAAATGGACGATTTTCGCACATGGTCGGCGATTTGCTCGCCGTTCAGCTCGGCCAGCCGCGGTTCACATGTGGCATGGTCCACTTGGTCGATGCTTCCGAAACCCGGAAGGAATATATCGCTGCGTTGAAGTCCGCCGATTTCGGCGGCTACGGACATCTAATCACATTCTCGCGATCGTAGATTATGCAGCACGGCCAAATGGCTGCCTTGGAATGCCGGTACCAAGAAGTTGGCATGCCTAGATGCTGGATACCTATACACTTACCTGGGGCGAGGCTGCCGTGCTTCGCGCGATTTACTCAGGCTGGTCGGCAACAACGAAAATTTTGGCTAGTTTATGCGCTTGGCAACCGCGGGCACGGTTGTGATCACTTCGCTCATTATCTCAAAGTGGGTAGTCTTCGAATAACACCCGCCATTGTTTGGTAAGGAAATTATCGAAGAGAAAATCAGCCCGAATATCCTCCAAGGCCCGCGCAGCCTTCTTTTCTCGTCGAATCCAGCGTTCAAGGTCGAAAACCCGCAAGCTTCTGCCGGCTGAGGATGTGGTTCCAGTTTCGGGATCTGACAAAGCGGCCCGATTTCGGCGGCTAGGGCCAGCCGCCGATAGACGCGATGCGAATTATCGGGCTAAGGCTGGTGCCATGAAAATTGCCAGTTTCAACATCAATGGTGTGAAAGCGCGCCTGCCCCGCCTGCTCGAATGGCTGGTGGAAACGCGGCCCAAGGTCGCCTGCCTGCAGGAAGTCAAAAGCCAGGATGAAGGCTTTCCCGCCGAAGAATTCGAGAAAATCGGCTATCATGCGATCTGGCATGGCCAGAAAAGCTTCAACGGTGTCGCTATTCTGGCGGACGGCGTCAAACCGATCGAAACCAGGCGCGGTCTGCCCAAATTGAACGACAGCGATCCTGACGATGACCACGCCCGCTATCTCGAGGCCGAAGTGGACGGGGTGCGGGTGGCCTGCATCTATCTGCCCAACGGCAACCCGCAGCCGGGGCCTAAATTCGACTATAAATTGGCATGGATGGAACGGCTGCGCGCCCGGATGAGCGAACTATGGGCGCTGGAAATGCCCTGCGCAGTGGTGGGCGATTACAACGTGATCCCGCATGACAATGATGTGTGGGCCCCGAAGGCGATGGCAGACGACGCGCTGATGCAGCCTGCGTCGCGCGATGCCTATATGCGGCTGTTGGGCGATGGCTGGACAGATGCCTTGCGGACCATGAACCCGCGCGGCGGCGTGTGGACCTATTGGGATTATCAGGCGGGCGCGTGGCAACGCGATCACGGATTCCGCATCGACCATATGCTGCTGTCCCCCGAATTGGCGGATAGGCTGGTGGCAGCGGGCGTCGACAAGGATTACCGCGGGCACGAAAAGGCCAGCGATCACGCCCCGGTGTGGTTCGAGATCGGCGCCTGAAACAAGGAAAGCCCCCTCCGCAAGGGGAGGGGGTTTCGATTCTGGGTAAATGGGCGAGAACTGGCCCTAGAATAAAATTCAGCGATAGAAAATGTGGCTGTCGATCGTGGCGCGCGCCACTTTCTTGCGGCTCCAGCCCGGACGCACATATTTTGCGTGGAAATAGAGCGAATCGCCGGCCTGGCTGTCCCACATGCCTTCATGAGCAATGCGGGCGACGGTCTTGGCGCGCTTCCATGCCGAAGATCCGCGCTTGATCCGGGGCATATTCCCGCCCTTTACGAACGAGAATTGCGAACGTTGGTAAACCACCCCGCAATAGCTCGAGGGGAACTGGCGCGATTCGGCACGGTTCAGGATGACCTGGGCCACCGCCAGCTGCCCGGCCAGGGGCTCGCCGCGCGATTCGAAATAAACCGCGCCTGCAAGGCATTCCATTTCAGGGGAAAGCGTTTCGGGGGCAGAAACGGCAGCAACCAGCTGATTTAGCGAAGTTGATTGCGGCGGCGATGGCTCATCGCTCTCGGTTGCGGCATCGGAATGCTGCGGAAGCGGCTGGACCACTTCTTCCGACATGAACACCGGAACGGTTTCTTCGGTCAGGGGCAGCTGTTCAATTATCTGGGATTCGCCCTGTCGGGCAAGCGCGCCGGAAGTTCCGGCGCTGGCAAAAACTACGGTCCCGGTCGCGGCAAACGCGATCAGGCCGGCAAAGTGGGCCTTACGACTCATGTACTCATTCGATATGGCGGTTGACGAGCTCAGTCGCAGGCTGGGACCTTGGGTAGTGAATTAGATTGTCTTGGTCCGCTATTGGCCTGCCGGCCGCCACCCGTCTGCGTGCAAGCCCAATGACCTTGTGTCATCATGGCCGCCTACGCCTGCGGAAGCTCGGGGCCAAGTAGGGCCAATCGCGCCGATGTCAACTTATGCGGTTAATGTTGCGATGAACCGTTCTGCATCTGCGATGTCCAGCTCGACAATCCAGATATCACTATCCTGGCGCTGCCGCCGCGCCAGATATTCATCAAGTTCCTTCGGTTTTTCAGGGTCTTGCAACTTTACCTGTGCGAACTTCCGGGATCCGTCCAATTGCGGCATTCGTTCGTAAAGCGCCCCGTTTTCGCCCTTGTCCATGGTTAAGATCAGGATAGTTCCAGCGTCTTTTTCACCCTTGGCAAGCACGGTTGCAAAACCGCCCTGTGCCTGGACGGCCCGGATCAGGGCGGTAACTTCGAGATGGGCGGGCAGCCGCGTGGTCATTGTGGTCAGCTATGATCGGCAATGTAACCGGGCAAGCCCGACAGCAGTATGCCCGAGCGCATGAAGGTACCCGTACCGCGCCCGATCTCGTCCCCTTCTTCATCGATCAGGCGCGATTCCGCGACATAGACCCGGCGGCGGCCGCTGATCCATTTCCCTTCTGCAACCACCCGGCCGGAACGAACCGGCTTGGTGAAATGGAGGTTGAACGATGTGGTCAGCAAAAAACGGTCGGTCACCAGCGTATTTGCCGCATAGAATGCCGCATCGTCGAGCATTTTGAAATAGATGGTGCCATGCGCCGCGCCGGCTGCATGGTAACAGCTTTCAGTCACGTCGAAGATCAGGCGGGCGCTCCCCTCCCCCTCGATATGCAGCCTGGATTGGAACAGCGCGTTGACCGGTGCGGAGCGATACAACCGTTCCAGCGCACGGTAGTGCAGGTCTGCACCCGTGCCCGATCCCGCATCTGGGCTGGCGGCGGCGCTGTCATGCGGTTTCACATTTGGCTCCATTCAAATTATCATTCGCAAGGATATTCTCGCCGAGATTGGTCAGCGTGGCGAACAGAGCCTCGGAATCTGCCGCCTGGATCAGGGCATCATGGGTCACTTCGTCCCGGACCATGCGCGAAATCGCCGCCAGGGCGTGCAAATGACCGGCACCGGCGCTGGCGGGGGATAGAAGACCGATGACCAGATCCACCGGCATGCCATCAGCAGCTTCGAAATCCACCGGAGAATCGAGTTTCAGCAGCGCCGTTACGGGACATTCGATACCCTCGATCCGGGCATGCGGGATTGCCACGCTGCGTCCGAAACCGGTGCTGCCCAGGCGTTCACGTTCCTCAAGTCCATCGAGCACGGCAGACGAATCCAGCCCGTAAGCATCAGCGAACCGCGCCGCAAGCTCTTCGAGAACAGCCTGTTTGCTGTCAGCATTCGTGGTAGCCACGGCGTTTCGCAAGAGTTTGAAATTGACGGTCATAATGTGAATTTTTGAAGTGTGAATCCAGTCTATCCCTGTGTGATAATCGTGATTCGCGCGAAAAACCTCTGGTTCCCCGGCCCCCCTGAGGGGGAGCCAGGCTGAATTTCGCAGCCAAATTGTGCAGTGCCATCAATCGAAGTCAGGCGGAAAATTCGCCATCGCGGTCGGTCAATGCGGTTCGACCCAGCCGATCGATCCGTCGTTACGGCGGTACACCATATTATGGCGTCCGGTTACAGCATTTTTGAAGAACATCGCGTTGGTATCCCGCAAATCGAGCATCATGACCGCATCTGCCACGCTAGTTTCCGGAATATCGACCTTTGTTTCCGCGACGATCAGAGCCGCTTCAGCCGGTTCATCTTCTTCGGGTTCCGGGGCGGCAAAGATACGGTACGCAGCTTCTTCTTCTTTAGCCGAGTGGGCCGCCTGTTCGTGACGGTCATTCAGCCGCCGCTTGTATCGGCGCAATTGGGTGTCGATCTTGGTGGCAGCCTGATCCAGAGCCTGATGCGCGTCATGCGCCTCGCCATGGCTCTTGACGATCATGCCCTGCATTACATGGGTCACGATATCGCAGCTGAACGCGCCTGCAGGGGCTTTGCCGAAAGTGACATTGGACGAAAGGGCGCGGTTGAAGTATTTTTCGACGATTCCGTTCAAACGTTCCGCCGCATGGTCCTGCAGCGCTGCCCCGGTATCTATCTGGTGGCCCGAAACGCGAATATCCATCGCTACTTCCTTTTTCTTATTGTGAATGCCAGATCGTGATTTGGCATTCGCATGTTTACGACCTGGTTACTGCCCCCAAAGAGGCGATTTGATAAGCCCGAGAAATTCCTGATGCCGGCTAAGTTCCTCCGCGCTGGCCGAATGGGGCCGCGCAGGTTGGCGATTTTTGGGCGCAGCCCCAGCGGATAGTATCTGTACGGCTGTTACCTGCTGCGCAATGTCGGCGGCCAGTTCCAGCCCGATCTGGCGGCCGCCGGTCAATTCGACATAGACCTGCGCCAGCAATTCCGCGTCCAGCAATGCGCCGTGCTTGACCCGGTGACTGCGGTCGATTCCGTATCGGCTGCATAGCGCATCAAGCGACAATTTCGCGCCGGGATGCTTCCTGCGCGCCAGAGCGACGGTATCAATCATCCTGCTAGTGCAAATCGGTTCCATCGAAATGATCGTGAGTTCCGTATTGAGGAACCCGAAATCGAAGCTCGCATTATGCGCCACCAGCGGGGCATCTTCGAGAAAATCCAGCAATTCCTGTGCCTTGGCGGCAAACAAGGGCTTATCCGACAGGAAGGCTGCAGACAGGCCGTGGACCGCCTCTGCGCCAGCAGGCATATCGCGTTCGGGATTGTAATAAGCGTGGTAGGTATTGCCGGTCGGAACCTTGTTGATCATTTCGACGCAGCCGATTTCGACCATGCGATCGCCGCTTCTGGGGTCCAGACCGGTCGTTTCGGTATCGAAAATTACTTCACGCATCTAGAATAATATCGGCGCGCTTACGGCACTGTGCAAGTGTTCAATTTACTTAAATTGGCGGCATCGGGTCAGGCGCGGGATTGTTTGAGAGACTTGACCAGTTCGGCAACTGCCCGCCGGGTCGTGTCAAGGCTTCCCGAAGTATCGATCACGTAATCTGCACGGGCGCGTTTTTCCGCGTCCGGCACTTGCAGGGTAAGGATATGGGCGAATTTTTCCGGTGTCATGCCGGGACGCGAAAGCACCCGTTCGCGCTGAATTTCTGCCGGGGCGGACACGGTCACTACCCGATCGACCCGCGATTCGCCGCCTTTTTCGAACAGAAGCGGGATATCGAAGCCGATGATCGGCGCTCCCGCATGTTCGAGCAGAAATTCGGAGCGCATTTCCGCCACCGCCGGATGGACGATGCCTTCTAGCCGCGCGAGCGCCTCGGGATCGCCGAAAACCAGTTCCCCCAGTTTCACCCGGTCGACGCCCCCGGTTCCGGTCGATCCGGGAAATTCTGCTTCGATCGCGGCCAGCAAAGCGCCGCCGGGTCCCTGCAGGATATGGACGGCAGCATCGGCATCGAACACCGGAACGCCTTCGTCCTCGAACATCCTGGCGACGGTCGATTTGCCCATTCCGATGGAGCCGGTGAGACCCAGGATCAAATGGTTTCCATGGCTGCTCATCGGGTCAGTATCTCTCTCAGTTCGGCATCATGTTCCCGCGGCGGCTGCATTGCGAAAAACAGGCTGAATGCCGCCGCGGCCTGGCCTATCAGCATTGACAGTCCGTCCACGGTGCGAAACCCGGCTGCGCGGGCATCGGCCAGGAACGGCGTTTCCAGTGGATCGGTGACGATATCATAGGCGATGCTGCCGGGCGGGGCATGGCTGAAATGGAACGGCAGAGGCGGCTGGCCGCGCATACCCAGGGGGCTGGCATTGATCACCAGATCGCAGCATCCCTCCCGATCATCGAAGGCGAAATCGGTCGGATCGGAAAAATGAGCTAGCGAGATGGCATGATGATCTTCGTGATCGGTGCTGCCGGGCGGGGCAAGTTCATTCAGCAGTGCCCGCGCCTTGGCCGGATCACGTGCGGCGAGCACGATCACCATGCCCCGTTCCGCTAGCGAAGCGACAATTGCCCGCGCAGCGCCGCCAGCGCCCAACACCCGGGCCATGCGGAACAAATGCTTCTTCGCCAATTCCTCCGCCAAGGGTTCAAGAAAGCCCGCGGCATCGGTGTTGTAACCGCGCAAAGTCCCGTCCGGCTGCCGGACGACCGTGTTCACCGCGCCAATTTTTTTCGCCGCCGGATCGAGGCTGTCCAGCAAGGGAATGATCGCCTGCTTATGCGGCATGGTAACATTGCAGCCGCGCCAATTGGTATCCTGCCGCACCTGCGCAAGATAAGCTGGTAGTTCATCCGGTCTGACCAATCTGGTGGAATATTCCGCCTGCAATCCCAGCTTCTCCAGCCAGAACCCGTGGATGGCGGGCGATTTTGACTGGGCAATCGGATCCCCGATTACATGCGCATAAGGGGCCGGGGTGGGAACCAGGCAGGGGGCATGGGCGGGATCGGGATCGGTGAAACTCATGAGGGCAATTCGCCCAGATCGCGCAAGGCACCCAATAAAGGCAATAAGGGCATTCCCAATACCGTAAACTGATCGCCTTCGATGGTTTCGAACAATTGCACGCCCATCGCCTCGATCCGGAATACCCCGACGCAGCCCGATACTTCGGGCCATTCCGCCTGAAGATAGGTCTCGATGAATTCGTCCGACAGAGGGCGCACTTTCAGCGATGCCATCGCTGCGTGCTGCCACAATATTTCATCGCCGCGGATAATCGCGGCCGCGCTGTGCAGATGCATGGTCTTGCCAGAAAAATACCGCAGATGCTGAACGGCGGCGGCGCGGTCTGCAGGCTTGTCGAAGCGTTTGCCGCCGACCAACACGAGGGAATCGCTGCCGAGAATCAATCGGCCACAATGGGCCGCTGCCAGCGAGGCAGCCTTGGCGCAGGCCAGTGCGAGTGCAATTTCGGCAGGCGATTTGCCTGCCTGGCCAGCCTCGATCATGCGCTCGTCCAGATCGGCGGGTATCGCCTCATAGGCAATTCCGGCAGCATCGAGCATCGCCCGGCGCGACGCGCTTTTTGATGCAAGGATGATCATATCGATTTCAGCTTCATATCGGTTTCGGGCCTGCGTGCGGCGCAGTTTCCCGCTTGTCGCGCTCGTTGAACAGCTTGATCACCGCCGCGGCAGTTTCCTCGATCGACCGGCGGGTAACATCGATCACCGGCCAGCCATTGTCAGCGAACATGCGCCGAGCATACTGGACCTCGTCCCGCACCCGCCCGCCATCGACATAGGATGTCTCGGTGGCTTCATTCAGGCTGAGCAGACGGTTGCGGCGGATCTGGACCAGTCGTTCCGGCGCTGTTGTCAGGCCCACCACCAGGGGATGGCGCAGCCCGAACAGGGCGGGGGGCGGGGGGCTTTCCACCACCAGCGGAATATTGGCGGTTTTATACCCGCGATTGGCCAGATAAATGCTGGTGGGCGTTTTCGAACAGCGCGACACACCGACCAGAAGGATGTCGGCTTCTTCCCAATCCTCCCACCCGATCCCGTCATCATGCGCGATCGTGTAATGGATTGCATCGACCCGGTCGAAATAGGCCTCGTCCATGATGTGCTGGCGGCCCGGGCGGCCATGCGCTTCCTGGCCCAGCTGCGTTTCCAGTGCCCCGGTCACTGCATCGAGCGCTGGCACCGCAGGCAGACCCAATTGGCGGCAATGTTCTTCGAGCCGGGCGCGGGTTTCCGGATTGACCAGGGTGAACAGCACCAGGCCGGGATTTTCCGCCAGATCAGGAACGATCCGGTCGAGATGCTGGCGCGAGCGGACCATCGGCCAGAAATGGCGGACAACCTGGGCATCCTCGAACTGAGCCAGAGCCGCCTTGGCGACCATTTCCAGCGTTTCCCCAGTGGAATCGGAGACAAGATGCAAGTGAAGTTGACTCATATCCGGCCTGCTGCTGGTGGGGGTGACTGACATGGCGCCTGGAGGGACAAAGTGCGTGTGGGCAACAATCGGTATAAACCACGGGACAAAGCTGACGACAAGTTCAGCCTGCGATTCCATGCCCGCTAACGGGTCCGCCCACCCGGGCTTATGGCCGGGAAAAGTCTGTTGCCCACACCCTGGGGACAATGGGGATAGCTATTGCTTGACGCGCAAACACACGGATTCGCAGATCAACACGGTGTGGCCAAATGGGGACAAATCGGGCAGGGGCCATTTGTCCCCGAAATCCACAGGACCAACAGACTCCTACATCCTTATATTAAATACTTTATTATTTTGATTGGACTCCCTCGATGCCTGGTCTTTTGATCGACACCCTGCGCGGAACCCGCCCCAAGTCCGAGGGCCCGCAGGCACCCATATGGCTGATGCGCCAGGCCGGACGCTATTTACCGGAATATCGTGCGTTGCGCGCCGAAAAGGGCGGTTTTCTCGATCTGGTCTATGATGCCGAAGCTGCTGCCGAGGTCACGATCCAGCCGATTCGTCGGTTCGGTTTTGACGGGGCAATCCTGTTTTCCGACATTCTGATTGTCCCGCACGCCATGGGGCAAACGCTGGAATTCCTGGCTGGAGAAGGCCCCCGCCTTTCACCCCGCCTGCTGGATGCTGCGCTGGAGGGGCTGGAAGCGGTGCCAGAGCGTCTCGAGGCGATTTACAGGACCGTGGCCAGGGTGAAGGCGCAATTGGGGCCAGAGACGACCTTGCTGGGCTTTGCCGGAAGCCCATGGACCGTGGCGACTTACATGGTCGCGGGCGAGGGCAGCCGTGACCAGCATGATACGCGGGCAATGGCGTATCGTGATCCATCGGCGTTCCAGGCCATCATCGATGCCATTGTATCGGTCACTGTAGAATATCTCGCCGGTCAGATCGAAGCTGGCGCGGAAGCGGTGCAATTGTTCGACAGTTGGTCAGGCAGTCTGGCTCCGGCAGAATTCGAACGATGGGTAATCGCGCCCAATGCAGCAATCACCAGCGCAGTGAAGGTGCGTTTTCCCGATGTGCCGGTCATCGGTTTTCCCAAGGGCGCGGGCGAAAAATTACCTGCCTATGCGCGCGAAACAGGGGTTGATGCGCTGGGGATAGATGAAACCATCGACCCGGTGTGGGCTGCGCGTGAATTGCCTGCCGGAATGCCGGTACAGGGCAATATCGATCCATTGCTATTGCTGGCAGGGGGTGAGGTTCTGGACCGTCAGGCAGTACACATCCTGAAATGTTTCGCGGATCGGCCCCATATATTCAATCTGGGCCATGGTATCGGCCAGTTCACGCCTATCGCCCATGTCGAACAATTGATCGCCACCGTACGCGGATGGCGGGGTTGAATTTTCATTGAGGGGATGATTTTCATTTTTTTCTCCTCTACCCTTACCTCATGCAGGATGTGCTTTCGATGATTTATCTCTGGCTCAAGGCTGGCCATGTAATTTTCGTGATATTCTGGATGGCGGGGCTGTTCATGCTGCCGCGCTATTTCGTCTATCATCAGGAAGCCGAAGCTGGTTCGCCAGAAGAAGCTCGCTGGATTGACCGCGAGAATAAGTTACGTAAAATCATCTTGCTGCCCTCGATCATCCTTGTCTGGGTGTTGGGGCTTTCCCTGCTCGGCACTGGGATGGTGGCATTGGGCGGGTGGTTTCACGCCAAATTGCTGCTGGTGCTGCTCTTGTCGGGATATCACGGCTATTTGTCCGCTTATGCGCGTAAACTGGCGCTGGGTGAACGGCCGTTGACCGGCAAGAAATTGCGGCTGCTGAACGAAGTACCGGGCATTGCTGCGGCGATCATCGTGGTACTGGTGATCGTGAAGCCGTTCTGATTATCCCGAATGATGTCCGCCTGATTGATACAAGCCCGATTGACGCAGGGCGCGCAGCGGCGTATTTGAACATCCAATTCGGCTGAGGGTTCGACACAATCGAAACCGGGTCTGCTTTCTCCAAGCCCAGATGACCTGCCGCCTATCTTAAAAATTCCCGGACTTCCGCATAGGGATCTTCCGGGCCTATCTATCGGATTTGAATTCCATGCATCTCAGAGAATTAAAAGCAAAACCCCCCGCTGAACTGGTCAGCATGGCGGAAGAATTGGGTGTCGAGGGCGCTTCGACCATGCGCCGCCAGGATCTGATGTTCTGCATCCTGCGCGAACTGGCCGAGGACGAGGAATATACCGACCAGATCATGGGTATCGGCACTATCGAGGTGCTGCAGGACGGTTTCGGTTTCCTGCGCAGCCCCGAAGCGAATTATCTCGCCGGCCCTGACGATATCTACGTATCCCCCAACCAGATCCGCAAATGGGGGCTTCGCACCGGCGATACGGTAGAAGGCGAAATCCGCGCACCTAAGGATGGCGAGCGCTATTTCTCGATGACCAGTCTGGCCAGCGTCAATTTCGAGGATCCCGACCAGGTTCGCCTGCGGACCAATTTCGATAATCTTACGCCGCTTTATCCCGATGAAAAGCTCAATCTCGATACGCTCGATCCCACGGTGGTCGATAAGTCAGCCCGGGTGATCGACATTATTTCGCCGCAGGGCAAGGGCCAGCGCGCACTGATCGTGGCGCCGCCGCGGACGGGTAAAACCGTTCTGCTGCAGAACATTGCCAAGGCGATTACGGACAATCATCCCGAAGTGTTCCTGCTGGTTCTGCTGGTCGACGAACGGCCAGAAGAAGTGACCGACATGCAGCGCAGCGTGAAGGGTGAAGTTATCTCCTCCACCTTTGACGAACCCGCCACTCGTCACGTGCAAGTTGCTGAAATGGTTATTGAAAAGGCGAAACGCCTGGTCGAACACAAACGCGATGTGGTGATCCTGCTTGATTCCATCACCAGGCTTGGCCGCGCTTATAACACCGTGGTCCCCAGCTCGGGCAAGGTGCTGACCGGCGGTGTCGATGCCAACGCCCTGCAGCGCCCGAAGCGGTTCTTCGGCGCAGCGCGGAATATCGAAGAAGGCGGTTCGCTGTCGATCATCGCTACCGCGCTGATCGATACCGGCAGCCGGATGGACGAGGTGATCTTCGAAGAATTCAAGGGCACCGGCAACTCGGAAATCGTGCTCGATCGCAAGGTCGCCGACAAGAGAATCTTCCCGGCGCTGGATGTCGGAAAATCCGGCACCCGCAAGGAAGAATTGCTGGTCGACAAGGACAAGCTTTCCAAAATGTGGGTTCTGCGCCGTATTCTCATGCAGATGGGCACGATCGATTCGATGGAGTTCCTGCTCGACAAAATGAAGGATTCCAAGTCCAATGAAGATTTCTTCGCGACGATGAATCAATAAGGCCAAAGGGACGGCAAATTTCGCAACCAACGGGCTGTGTTTGAAATCGCAGCCCGGCCTTGGCCGTTAAGTTTCCGGGGGTGATCGTAATGCGACAATTGGTTTATATCAGCACCGCAGCACCGGATTTGGATCAGGTTGATATCGCGACTATTCTGGAAGCTTCGTTCCGGAACAATCCGGAACGCGGTATTACCGGTTTCCTGATATTCAACGGCCGGAATTTTCTTCAATTGGTCGAAGGTCCGAAGAATTCACTGGATGCGCTGATGGCCAATATCCAGCGTGATCCGCGGCATAGCGGTATTGTCCGGCTTGAAGATCACCCGATTACCGAACGCGTGTGCGAAAAGTGGATGATGAAACAGTTGATGCTGGCCGACAGCATCGACACCAGGGAAGCCGGCCTCGATCAGGCTTTGCCCGAAGCACTGGCTGCCAGGGTCCGCCGCACCATCCTGAATTTCGCTTCGCTGAATTGAGATTTACGAAAACTCGATAGCGCGGCGAGGGGGCCAGAATTTGCGCCCTATCCCAGATATTGCTCGAAGAAGTTTTTCGTTCGGCTATCGGCCAATTGCGCGCCATCCTCGTCGCGCCGCTCGCCGCTTTCGGTGGCAAAGCCGTGGTCAAGCCCCTCATAATCGTACAGCGTCACCTTGGGATGGCTGTCCAGCCCGCCATGCATCGCTTTCTGCGCTTCCGCGCTGACGAAATGATCCGCAGTGGGAATATGCAGCATCAGCGGATGCGCGATGGCCTTCGCCTCATTCAGCAGCTGGTCGATCATGACGCCGTAATAGCCAACCGACGCGTCAACATCGGTGCGCGTTGCGGCCATATAGGCCAGTTTCCCGCCCAGACAGTAACCGACGCAGCCCACCTTGGGCACGCCCGCTTCTCGCCGGATCCAGTGGATGGTGGCTTCGATGTCCTTGACCCCGTCATCGGGATCATATTTTCCGAACAAGCCAAGTGCACGGTTGAACTCATCCTCGACATCGGGATCGAGCTGGATGTTCGTCTCCATGCGCCAGAACAAGTCCGGGGCCACCGCAAGATAGCCTGCCTCCGCCCATTTATCGCATTTCTGGCGGATTCCGGGATTTACACCGAAGATCTCCTGAATCACCAGAATAGCCGCTTTCGGTGTGTCTTTTGGCCGCGCAACATAGGCGCCGAAGCTGGTCTCGCCTGAAAAGGTCGGAATATTGACGGCTTCACTCATGGCAGGAATCCTCGAAACTTTGATTGAACATGGCGGACAAATATATCTTAACGCTTGCGTGCAGGCTTTACCAAACCCAAGTTAGCAGCAACAGTCACAGTTCAACGGTCAGGGTGCAACGGTCAGGGTGCAACAATCGGGGCGGGGCAAACAATACAATAAGTCAGGCGGAGGAAACGCGATGAAGGTCCACGTAGAAATAGAATGCACTCCGGAAGAGGCGCGCAGCTTCATGGGCCTGCCCGACGTTGGCAAGGCCAATGACATCTATGTCGACACCATTACCAAGGCGATGAAGGGTGTCAGCAATCCCGAACAATTGCAGGATTACGCCAAGCAGCTGGCTCCGATGGGCCAGGTTGGTCTCAAGCTTTTCCAGAATTTCGTTGAAGGCAGTATCAACGCAGCCAGCGGTGGCATGATGGGCAAGGGATCCCCCAAGAAGGGTGAATAAGCCGCGCAGCCAGGCGCGTTAAAACGCACAGCATGGATACAATCTTCGCCCTTTCCAGCGGATCACCGCCCGCCGGGATAGCCCTCGTTCGCGTAAGTGGTCCTTCTGCAGGTGCAGCATTGGAACTGCTTTGCGGAAAATTACCGGCCCCCCGCCGTGCAGTAGCCCGCTATCTCCGTGATGGTGACGGCGTCCTGCTGGACCATGCAATGGTCATTTTCCTGCCCGGACCGGAAAATGCGACGGGTGAGGATACTACCGAACTCCACCTGCATGGCGGCCGCGCGGTCGTCGCTGCGGTGGAGGCGGCATTGAGCGGCATGGATGGGCTGCGCCGTGCGGAGCCGGGGGAATTCACCCGGCGGTCGTTCATCAATGGCAGGCTCGACCTGGCGGAATCCGAAGGCCTCGCCGATTTGCTGGAGGCCGAAACCGAATTACAGCGGCGTTCGGCAATGGCGATGCTCGGCGGCGGGCTTTCGCGCGAGGTTGAAGCCTGGCGGGACCGCGTTCTGATGCTTTCTGCACAGGTCGAGGCTGTGCTTGATTTCTCCGACGAGGAGGACGCAGCCGAGCTGCCGCAATCTTTTGCCGAAGGTCTGAGCCAGCTGAAGACCGAGATCGGAGCCTGGCTGGACAGACCAAGGGCCAGAGTGCTGAAGGATGGTTTCAGGGTGGTACTTTCCGGTCCGCCGAATTCAGGTAAATCGTCTCTTTTCAATGCTTTGGTTGAAGATGAGGCGGCAATTACCGCGCCCACGGCCGGAACCACGCGCGATGTCTTGCAGCGTTCCTGCGCCATCGCGGGCATACCGTTCACCTTCGTTGATACTGCCGGCCTGCGCGAAGGCAGCGATGATGCGATCGAAATGATTGGTATCGAACGTGCGAGGAATGCGCTTGATCTGGCGGATCTGATCCTTTGGCTTGGCGCTGAAAACGAAGGTCCGGCTAGCGCCTGGGAAATCGAGGCAAAGACTGATCTTGCTTGCGCCAGACCCAAGGTAGCACCAAAGGCGCGCATTTCGGCCCGGACAGGAGAGGGGATGGATGAACTGCGCAACCTCTTGATTGCACGGGCGCAGGAGTCGCTACCCTCTGCGGGCCAGGCCGCATTGAGCGATTGCCAGCACCGCCTGTTAAAGGACGCGCTGGAGTGTCTGTTCGAGATTTCACCGGGCGAGGATTTGCTCCTGATCGGGGAAAATTTGCGCGGCGCGCGGGCTGCATTCGACCGATTGATCGGCCGCAGTTCGACCGAGGATATGCTGGATGCTCTGTTCGGCCGCTTCTGCATTGGCAAATAATGTCTGGCCCAAAGTTTGATGCGCTGTTTCACGTGAAACATTTTTGGAGGTGTGCAAGGGGCACTTGGTCGCGAGACCCTTTGACCCGCGGGATTCGCTGGACTATCCGCCTGTGATGCACAATTTCCATATCCTGATTGTCGGCGGCGGGCATGCCGGGGTCGAGGCAGCCGCTGTTGCTGCGCGGATGGGCGCGCGTGTCGGTCTGGTGAATTTCGATCTGGATGCTATTGGCGCGATGAGCTGCAATCCCGCAATCGGCGGATTGGGCAAGGGCCATTTGGTGCGCGAAGTGGATGCGCTGGACGGGTTAATCGCCCGCGCGGCAGACGCGGCGGCGATCCATTACCGGATGCTCAACCGGTCCAAGGGCAGTGCCGTCTGGGGCCCGCGCGTGCAAGCAGACCGTATCTTGTTCAAAGCTTCGATCCAGCAGCAAATCCGGCGGCAGGGCGATTTGCAGCTAATCGCTGGCGAAGCAGCTGAATTGTCGTTCCGCTCTGGCAGGGTGTCCGGCCTGGTACTTGCTGACGGCACGGCTTTGATGGCGCAGGCTGTTGTCCTGTGTACCGGCACATTTCTGGGCGGGACATTGTTTCGCGGGGAGGAGCGGCTGATTGGAGGGCGGATCGGCGAATCCTCGGCGCAGAAGCTTGCCGCACAGATGCGGGAGGCAAAGCTGCCGATGGCACGGCTCAAGACCGGTACGCCGCCCAGGCTTGACGGACGCACCATCGATTGGGGCAGTTTGGCTGAGCAACCATCCGATAATGAATTATGGACCATGTCGCCGATGACGGGGCGGCGGGTCAACCCGCAAACCTTCTGCGCAATCACCCGCACGAACGAGCGTAGTCACGATATCATCCGCGCAAATCTCGATCGCTCACCGCTGTTTTCCGGTGCGATCGGGGCAGAGGGTCCGCGCTATTGCCCCTCTATCGAAGACAAGATCCATCGCTTTGGCGATCGTGACGGACACCAGGTGTTCCTCGAGCCGGAAGGGCTGTCGACTCATCTCGTTTACCCCAACGGGATCAGTACCTCACTGCCAACCGATGTGCAGATCGATATGCTGCATAGTATGGACGGATTGCACCGTGTGGAAGTGGTTGTGCCCGGTTATGCGGTCGAATATGACCATATCGATCCGCGTTGCCTTACGAGCGGCCTGGAATTGGCTGACATGCCGGGTCTCTATTGTGCCGGGCAGATCAATGGCACCACCGGTTATGAGGAGGCGGCTGCGCAGGGCCTGGTTGCCGGTATGCATGCTGCCGCGGCGATTCTGGGCCGTGAACCGGCGAAGCTGGACCGGGCTAATTCCTATATTGCGGTCATGGTTGATGATCTGACCCTGCACGGGGTGACCGAACCCTATCGGATGCTCACCTCCCGCGCGGAATATCGCCTCCGCCTGCGTGCAAACAATGCCGCGACCCGGCTGACTCCGCTGGGGATCGAAGCGGCCTGTATCGCGGATGATCGCGCGGTGTGGTTCGGCACGCGGCTAGAGAACGGCGCGGCATGGATAAATGCCCTGGCCGTACAAATTTCGGCGGCGGAACTCGAAAGTTCTGGCCTGCCCGTCCGGCGTGACAATGGTACCAAGCCGTTGACCGAATGGCTGCGGTTCGGCGGCATCACTCTGGATAGTTTGTCACCTTGGCTACCAAACCTGCTGGATGCAGGTGACGAAGTTGGGCAGGAGATTGCCGAGGACGCCGCCTATGCTCCCTATCTCGCCCGGCAAGACAGCGAATTGCGCGAATTGCGCGCCAGTGAAGCAGTACACCTTGGGCCGGACTTTCCCTATGGCGCGGTCCCGGGCCTTTCGAACGAGATGACAGAACGCCTGTCGAACGCGCGGCCGGAGAATTTGGCTGCCGCTGGCCGGGTCGCAGGAATAACGCCGGCCGCCTTGTCAGCCGTGCTGGTGTTTGCCCGCCGGCGCGAAAGGCAGGCGGCGTGATTACCGGCGAGGAAAGCGCGAAAGCCTACGTTGCCCAGCATTGCGATATTGCGGCAATGTTGAAAATCGAACGGTTCATCGAATTGCTGACAGCCGAGAATGCACAGCAGAATTTGGTTGCGAAGCCAACTCTGGATGTAATCTGGCAGCGGCACATTGCCGATAGTGCGCAATTGCTGGAACATGTTCCACGTGAAACAGGCCTTTGGCTCGATCTGGGAACGGGGGCCGGGCTGCCTGGCCTCATCATTGCGATTATGCGCCCCGCCTGGCGGATCAAACTGGTGGAATCGCGCAAGCGGCGCATTGAATGGCTGGAGAGCCTGGTTAAGGAATTTTCACTCGATAATTGCGAAGTAGTCGGCAGGCGGTTGGAGCTGGTTGAAAGCGTCCCGGCGTCGGTCATTTGTGCCCGGGCCTTTGCTCCGCTTAGGAATACCCTCGACTTGTCCGCAAGATTTTCCACAAGCGAAACACTTTGGTTGTTGCCGAAAGGGCGTTCGGCGGCGCAAGAATTGGATGACCTTCCAGCGAAGCAGAAAAAACTGTTTCACGTGGAACAATCACTAACCGATGAAGCCTCCGGCATCATTGTAGGAAAATTAAGTTAAATCATAAAGGTAACGCCATGATCACGATCGCGATTGCTAATCAGAAGGGTGGAGTGGGAAAAACCACCACTGCCATCAATATTGCAACTGCAATGGCGGCAACCGGCTGGAAAACCCTGCTTCTTGACCTCGATCCCCAGGGCAATGCCTCGACCGGACTGGGTATAGATGTGAATTCGCGTGAACGGTCGACCTATGATATTCTTGTCGATGAAGTCGCGTTGGCTGACTGTATCCAGTCCACCAACATTCCCAATCTGGATATGGTGCCCGCCACTGTCGACCTCAGCGGTGCCGAAGTGGAACTGGTGAGCGTGGAAGACCGCACTTCACGGCTGCGTGATGCCCTTGCAGGCCATCAGGGGCATGATATCTGCTTCATCGATTGTCCTCCATCTCTAGGCCTGCTGACGCTTAATGCTCTTGGCGCTGCCGACACCTTGATGGTGCCATTGCAATGCGAATTTTTTGCTCTTGAGGGACTTAGCCAATTGCTGCTGACAGTCGAGCGGGTGCAGCAGCGCTTCAATCCCGATCTCGGCATCGTCGGCATCGTCCTCACGATGTATGACCGGCGTAACCGTCTGACGGACCAGGTGGCCGATGATGTCCGCGATTGCCTGGCGGGATTGGTCTTCGAATCGGTCATTCCCCGCAATGTCCGCCTGTCAGAAGCCCCGAGCCACGGTTTGCCAGCGCTGGTTTATGACCATTCCTGTGCCGGCAGCCGCGCATATATCGCGCTGGCCCGCGAATTGATCGGAAGATTGCCTGAACAAAGGAAAGCCGCATGAGTAACATCGCATCCGATCCGATTCGCTTTTCGGTTCCTTCCCGTGCCGCCGCGGAAGGAAAGAAGAAACTGGGCAAGGGCCTCAGCGCGCTGATGGGGGAAACCCGCCGCGAGGAACCTCTGGTTCGCGGCGAAGTGACTGATTCTATTCATTCTTCTCGCAGCAGTGAAACAACTCATGCCCGCTCGGGCCTGGCTTCGCTTGCGATCGCTTCAATCGAGCCACTGCCGGGGCAGCCGCGCCGATATTTCGACGAGGATGCGCTGGCGGAACTGTCAGCCTCGATCGCCGCACGCGGGGTTATCCAACCGATTATCGTCCGGCCATTGGCGGGTGGCCGCTATCAGTTGGTTGCGGGTGAACGGCGGTGGCGCGCGGCGCAGAAGGCGCAATTGCACGAGATCCCTGCATTGGTGCGCGATCTGGACGAGCGCGAAGTCATGGCCCTGGCGCTGATCGAGAATATCCAGCGCGAAGATCTGAACCCGGTAGAAGAAGCGCGCGCCTATCAGCGGCTGTCCGATGAAGAAAGTATGACGCAGGGCGAAATTGCCAAGCTGGTTGATAAATCACGTAGCCACGTCGCCAACCTCCAGCGACTTCTGGGGCTATCCGAAGAAATACTGGCAATGGTCGAACAGGGTGACCTGACCATGGGGCACGCCCGCGCCTTGATCGGTTATGATCATGCGGCTTCGCTTGCGAAGCAGGCGGTCACGCAGAAATTGTCAGTTCGTGATGTCGAACGGATGGTAAAGGCTGGATCCGTCCCCGCCGAATCAGAGCGGCGCAAGGCAAGAACCTCGCGAGATCCGGCCAAGGATGCCGACATCGCGGCGGTGCAGGGCCATCTGGAAGAGTTCCTGGGGCTACCGGTAAAGATCAAGACCGACCTCGATCCCAGGTCTGGAACGGTCACGATCAAGTACCGCACTCTCGATCAGTTGGATCTGGTTTGCCAGCGTCTGACCGGCGGGGATATCTAGCAAACCCTTGAAATAAAGACGTAGAATTTGAATTTACCACCTGTCCAACTGCTCAATAGTTAACAGAAAGCAGTTCATCTGTTAACCATAACCAGAAGCAAAGATTGAACTCAGTGGTCCTACTTAGGGTTCCTTGGATGGACAGGGGCGTTCATCCAGCGGGGGAGCCACAATGGCCTTCCTGATCGGGATCGAAGACCATTTTTAAGGACCATATTATGAAGAAGTTTCTCCGTTTTGGCGCTGCAAGTGCAGTTGTCGCCGCATCGCTGGGCATGTCCAGTGTTGCACAGGCCCAGGATAGCGCATCGGCCGATGCCTTTGCTGAAATTCTGACCGCACTGCAGCTGTCGCTCGACACAAACAGCAAACTCGATTTCGGCGCTATGGTGGTATCGGGCGCAGGCGTTGTTTCGCTCGACGCGGCAACCGGCACCCTGGATTGCACCGATGTCGATATCGTCTGCAGCGGCACGACCGAACTGGCAGCGTTCAGCATCACCGCCGGGACTGCGTCGAAGGACGTGAAGATCAATCTCCAATCGTCAAGTGTAATCCTGCGGCGTGCCGGCGGCACTGTTGGCACCGCTGCTGACGAGCTTGTACTCAGCAATCTCAATTCGGATGCTGCATTGGTAGCTGATCCGCTTGGCGATTATTACGAAGTCACCCTGAGCGGCACCGGTACATCTGCCTTCGAAGTTGGCGGCGATCTGACGTTCGACGGCACTGAAATTGCAGGCATCTATACCGGTACGTTCAGTGTTTCCGTCGAATATAGCTAAGATACAAACTGCAATTCGGCAGGGCGCCAAGGTAATGGCGACTGGCTGAAGAACGCGTTGAAATGGCAGGGCCGCGTCCGCAAGGGCGCGGCCTTTTGCGTGCATATGACGCCGTGGTGCCGGCCGCGCATGTTTAACGAATATTAACCCTATTCGCTTACCCCTTCAGGACAAATACGGACCCGCCGCGCAATGCGGCCGTAATCCTTTGGGGATCGATATAGCAATGGCCAAGAAGTTCACCCGCCCGATCAGAGCGACATTAGCGGCTTTTGCAGCGCTGGCCGCATTCGGCAGCCTGCTGCCTGCAGCCCCAGCATTGGCGCAAGGCGATCTGCTGGTGGCACCGACCCGGATCATCCTGGATGGCCGTCGTGGCGCCGAAGTCATCCTGAGCAATATCGGATCGGAAGAAGCGACCTACCGAATCGGTCTGGAATTGCGGCGGATGACCTCCACCGGCCAATTGATCGATGTCGAAACGGAAGCCGCGAACGAACTTGAGCAGGCAGCGCTGTCAATGATTCGCTATGCTCCGCGCCGAATTACCCTGCCGCCGGGCCAGCCCCAGGCAGTGCGGATCTCCGCACGGCCCGGTGCCGACATGCCTGATGGCGAATACCGGGTTCATATGTCTTTCCGCGCCATTCCGAAACCCCGCCCGGTGACGGAAACTCCCGGGGAAAGCCAGGGTATCAGTATCAAACTGGTCCCAATTTACGGCGTGACCATCCCGATCATCGTTCGCCATGGGCGGCTGCAGGCAACTGTCGCCATCCATGATCCGAAAGTGGTCGCGGGCGAGCGCGGTCCTGAGCTTCAAATTGCCATGAGCCGAAGCGGAGGCAGCTCCACATACGGTGAACTGCGCGTCACCCGGCCTGGCAGCGACGAACCGATTTTCATGGCACGCGGGATCGCCATCTATAGCGAACTGGCCGAACGGACTGTCCAGTTCGATCTCACGCCCGAACAAGCCGCGGCGCTGAAGGGGCAGTTACGATTTGAATATCGCGATATGCCCGAGGCGGGCGGCGCGCTCATGGCCGCAGTGGAGACGGTTCTGGGCTGAACCAGGCCAGCTAACCGAAATCCAGTCCCATGTCACCGCGCAACCCTTTGACCCTAGGCGCCGCTGCAATTCTTGCGGCGGCGCTTGGCGTTGCCGGGCCATTGACCGCTCCAGCGCATGCGCAGACATCCAAAAATGCCTGGCAGCCAAGCGAAGACGATGTGCTGCTGCTGCAGATGAATGTCGGATCCTACAAACTCACCAATGAAATCAGGGGATATCAGACAGATACCGGAATTTGCCTGGATCTGGCTGACGTCATTCAGTCGCTCGACCTGCCAATTCGGATCGACAAAAAGTCGCGCCGCGCAACTGGCTGGTTATTCACAGAGGACCAGAAATTCACCCTCGACCGCGCAGCTAATTTGGTACAAAACGTGAACAATGGCTCTGCTCCGGTCGATGGAGAGATTTTCGACACGCCGGAAGGCTGGTGTGTTGATACCAGGGCCCTGTCGCGCTGGTTCGGGGTGCAGCTTAAGCCCGACCTGTATAATTCGGTCATCCGGCTGGAAAGCGACACGAAACTGCCATTCATGGAGGCGATAGAACGCAGAAGTCGCGCGGCGCGACTTCGCCCGAAAAGCCAGGCATTCGATCTTTCCGCCTATCCGCACGCAAAGAGCGAATACAAAATGTGGCGTACGCCGTCGGTCGACGCGGTTGTCCGGCTCGGTTACGATTCTTCGTCCGGCAACCGGACCAGCGGACGGTACGAGATTTTTTCCGCCGGCGAAGTGGCGGGCGCCAGTTTCGATGCACGGTTAAGTTCCGACAATCAGCTCACGCCGAACTCCCTGCGGATCAGTGCGTTTCGCAACGATTCGTCCGGCAGCATGCTCGGTCCGCTCGGGGCCACCCAGATCGCGGTAGGTGACGTCGAAACGCAAAGCAGTCAGCTCACCGGCCAGAGCGCGGTTGGCCGCGGGGCATTCATCAGTAATCAGCCGCTGGGCCGCAACTCGCGTTTCTCCAGCACGACCATTCGCGGAACCATGCCATCGGGATGGGACGCAGAACTGTACCGCAACGGACAGTTGATCGCTTCCCAGGCGGAAAGCGACGATGGCCGTTATGAATTCCTCGATATCGACCTGTTTTATGGCCAGAACGACCTGGAAGTCGTGCTGTACGGCCCGCAGGGGCAGATTCGCCGCGAACGGTTCGACCAGCCCGTGGGGACCAACAATGTCGAACCGGGCAAGACATTCTACTGGGCGGGCATCTTGCAGGATGACCGTGACCTGATCGATCTTCGCAAGACCAATGTCGGGGCCATTCACGCCTGGAGGGGCGGAGTTGGTGTCGAAAGGGGTTTGGACAAGCGCACCAGTGTCGCGCTCGGCCTGCAAAGCCTGGTGGTGAACACGCGGCGGCGAAATTACCTTGAAGGCAGTGTGTACCGGACGCTCGGTTCCATGCAACTGGAACTGGCGGCGGCGCACGAACTGGGCGCGGGCGCGGTGGTGCAGACCAGCGCGCTTGGCCGGTTGGGGAATTTCAACCTGGGGGCAAATGCCATCTGGGTTCAGGGCGATTTCGCCAGTGAATTCGTGAACGAAGGCCTTGATCATCAATACGGCTTCAATTTCGATACCTCGCTGCGGCTCGGCAAATTCGTACTGCCGGTCCAAGGGTCGATCGACCGGTCGGTCCTGCGCAACGGGTCAAAAGTTACCAAAGGATTAATTCAAACGGCCATCGGACTGCGCGGCATCGCGGTAACGGCGCAGTTGCAGCACGAACGCACTGATGAAGCGGGCCCGCGCGGCGGCGGCGAATCCACGCGCCTGCGCCTGCTCGCCAACACGCGGCAATTCGGATTACGCCTCAGGGGATCAGCCAATTTCAACCTGTCAGGAACCAACAAAGGCCTGGAAACGGTGAGAATTTCAGCGGATAAATCGATCGATGAACGGCGCGACCTGACTGCCGAAATCGAATATGAGGCGATGCGCCGCGATACCAGCCTCGGGCTGGGCTATACCCAACGTTTCGACCGCTTTGCCTTGCGCACCAATGCCAGCCTTTCGACGAGTGGCGCGGTTGGTGCAAATCTGGCGCTGTCATTCAGCTTCGGCCCCGATCCGGTAAACGGCGGCATTCGCTTTTCGGAGAAGAAACTGGCCCGCAGCGGCCAGGCCGCAGTAACCGTCTTCCGCGACGAGGATGGCGACGGGCGGCGCGGGCCAGGCGAGGATGTTCTGAAGGATGTCTATGTCGAGGCAGGCCTGCGAACAACAGATGCAATTACCGACGAGACCGGCCGCGCGATCGTGGACGGGCTACGCCCCTATATTCCGATCCTGGTCGGCGTCGATGAATCTTCGTTGGGTGATCCTTACCTCGCGCCGGCCACCAAAGGCATTGTCGTGATCCCGCGGCCGGGCGTCGCGACGGTGATCGAATTGCCGATCTCACCTTCGGGTGAGGTGGAGGGGGTCCTGCAATCGCCTTCGGGTGCCGATTTGCCCGGGGTCGTGCTGGAACTGCTCGATATGCGGGGGGCCCTGGTGGCCGCAACGATGAGCGAATTCGACGGGTTCTTCCTGTTCGAACGTGTCCCCTATGGCCGGTACCGGCTTCGCGTGGCTGCCGATTCCGCCCGCGCGCTGTCGGTCAGTTCCAAGATTGAAAATTCGGTAGAACTGGGGCGCGGCAAGGATATCGCCCGGATGGGGATTATCCGCCTGGCCGAAGGGCAATTCACGATTGCCCAGAATACAGGTGGCCAAAATTCACCCGGATCCACCCCCTGACGATTTCGCGCAGGCCAGGGTGTAGTGCGGCTTGGCGGCCTTTGTCTTATTTTACCGGTTTTACGGATTTGGCTTTCACCGGAACTGTCTTGACCGGAACTGTCTTGACGGGTCCGGGCGCAGGCGCGGCGGGGACGATTTCCTCGACCCATTCTTCGGTGACATATTCGCGCACGACCGCGCGTTGCTCGACCGGGACCATGATCGGAACGAGCATGACCGGACCGTAACCATAGCGCATATGCCGCCACTGCGCCTCATGCTGGACGAGATAGGCCGCGCATTCATCGGGCGCGCCGCGCCGGTCGCGGCCGCTATCGTGGCGTGTGCGGCAATCCTCCAGCCACTCTTCGCGGCCCATCTGATCATGCTGGAAACCATCCGGATAAGGCATCGCACCAGCGGGATAATCGCTCTGCGGAAAATAGATCGGGGCGCCCATGGCCTGGTCTGGATACATCGCTCCCGGATAGAGCGGGGCAGGATGGATTGCGGGCGCGATCTGCCGATGTCCCGCCGGGTGATCGCGCATTGGATGGTGCGGCGGGTGGTCCATCGGTTGGAGTGCGTGGTCGCTCTCATCGGCGCCGTGCACCTCATGCCGTTCGACCTCGATCTCAATGTCCGGGTTCCGGGAACCGGGGATTCCTTGGACAATGGGCCGTTCTTCAAAAGTGACTTCGGGCCCGCCGGCCTGCGCCCACACCGGGCCTGATGCGGCCGCTGCGGTTGAGGCCAGAGCTATGGCTATCATCGGGACAGCCATCGAGGCCACCCACTGGCGCGAAGTCTGGTGATCGGCACGCATCGGCATTTTCCTTCGGCAGGCGGGGTCGATTCCCGGAATTAACCGAAAATCTACCATTACAACGCGCAGGAAACCAAGGTTTCCCTCTCCAATGTCCCGAATTGGGCCGTTATCGCGCCCGCTTAAATACGCGGCGAAAGCAATCGCGCCAGCGCCTCGATACCGGCAGTGTCCTCGGCGTCGAACCGGGCGAGGTCGGGGCTATCCAGATCGATCACCGCCAGCACCGCGCCGCTGCGAATGACCGGCACCACCAATTCGGATCGGCTGGCGGCATCGCAGGCGATATGGCCGGGAAAGGCGTGAACATCTTCGACCAATTGTGTCCTGGCATCGCGGGCCGCAGTTCCGCACACGCCCTGTCCCAGCGGAATGCGGATACAGGCGGGCCGTCCGACAAAGGGGCCAAGGACCAGCGCGCCATCGATCATCCGATAGAATCCCGCCCAGTTCAGTGCCGGGAGGAATTCCGCCATCAGCGCCGCGACATTGGCCATATTGGCGATGGCATCGGGCTCATCACTGGTAATCGCGTCGCAGGATTGCACCAGCTGGCGATAGAGTTCCGGCTTGGGCAGATCGGCATCGGGGCTAAAATCGAACATCGGGTATTCCTCTAGCCGGTTGGCCTGTAATCGTCTTGCCTGTAGGCGGCTGGTACCGCGAAGCAAGTATCAGCGCCAAGTAACGCGGCCAAGTACCAGAACAGACCATTGCCGCAATCCGTTCGTTGCCTTATCTGGGGGCCCATGAGCACAAAACGCAAGATACTCGCTTGGGCCCTTGGCCTGATTGTCCTGATCGCCCTAGTCCTTTTCTGGCTGTCGCGCGGGGACAAGGCCGATCTTTCAGTGATGGATGTTTCCGGGGATGATCCGGTTCTCGAAGAACCTAACGCGGAATCGATCCCGACGATCAATATCGCCAAGCCGGTCGGCTGGCCGGCAGATGCTGTGCCGACCGCTGCCGAGGGACTTGCGGTCAACCGGTTCGCTGAGGGGCTCGATCATCCCCGTGTGATCCACACCCTGCCCAATGGGGATGTCCTGGTCACCCTGACCCGTGCACCGGCCAGCGGCGATGGCGGCGGAATTACCGCATGGATCGCCAATCTGCTGATGGCGCGGGCGGGGGCTGCGGGTGTATCGCCCAACAAGCTGGTGTTGCTGCGCGATACGGACAGCGACGGTAGCGCGGACGAACAATTGACCCTGCTCGATGATCTCGATTCGCCATCCGGTATCGCGTGGCGCGGCGGCAAACTTTACCTCGCCAATCATGACGAGCTGCTGGAGTATGATTACGAATTGGGTACGGGCAGGACCACGGGCGATCCCAGAAAACTGATGGATTTGCCCGCTGCCGGAAATCACTGGATGCGCAACATCATGCTCAGCCCCGATGGCAAGAAAATCTATGTCGCGGTTGGTTCTGCCTCCAACATCGGTGAAAACGGGATGGAAGCGGAAAAAGGCCGCGCCGCGATCTGGGAATATGATCTGGAGGCGGGGCGCCAGCGGATTTTCGCCACCGGCCTGCGCAACCCCAATGGACTGGACTGGAGTCCGTGGGGCGGTGAATTGTGGACCACGGTCAACGAACGCGACATGCTCGGATCAGATCTGGTGCCCGATTATCTGACCAATGTTCCGGTGGGCGTGAATTACGGCTGGCCCTGGGTCTACTACAAGGACACGCTGGACCAGCGGGTCAAGGCGCCGATGCCGGCATATACGACGGAATATTCCCGCCGCCCCGAATATGCGATGGGGCCGCATGTGGCCGCGTTGGGGCTCGCTTTCAGTGAGGAAGGCAGCACCATGGGAGCCAAATTCAGCAATGGCGCCTTCATCGCGCGCCATGGATCGTGGAACCGCAAGCCGGCATCAGGTTATGACGTAGTCTATGTGGCCTTTGACGAACGGGGCAATCCGCTGGGCAAGCCGGTGCCGGTCCTGACCGGCTTCCTCAACGATGATGGCACCGCCAAAGGCCGCCCGACGTGGGTCGATTTCGCGGGCGATGGTTCCTTGCTGGTCAGCGACGATACGGCCGGGATCATCTGGCGGGTGACTGCGCCGGGCGCAAAGCCGATGGCGGCGATCACGCCGCCGGTCCGCCGGTCATTGCCGCCGCAGCGCAG
>JBGSJO010000078.1:0-3395 GCA_041741895.1 Pontixanthobacter sp. | reverse complement strand
GCGAGGCGCTCGCCGATGGCCGAGGCCACCGCCCCGCCCACGCCGCGGTCGATCTCGTCAAAAATCACCGTGGCCGCGCCGCCTTTTTCCGCCAGTGCGACCTTCAGCGCGAGGATGAAACGGCTGAGTTCCCCGCCCGAGGCGATCTTGCCCAGCGGCGCGAAATCCGCGCCGGGGTTGGTCGAGATGACGAATTCGACGCTGTCCATTCCGGCTGCGCCCCAGCGTTCCTCCGGCAGGTCCGCCACCGCCGTCTTAAAACGGGCCGCGTCGAGTTTCAACGGGGCGAGTTCGGCGGCCACCGCATCGTCCAGCCGCATCGCCGCCGCGACCCGGTTCGCGTGCAGGGCTTCGGCTCGGGCGCGGTAGATTTCATGCGTTTCCTTAGCGGCAGCCTCCAGCGAATCCAGTTCTGCATCGCTCGCCTCGATGGCATCCAATTGGGCGCGCATTGTTCGCATCAATTCGGGCAGAGCGTCCACTTCGCAGCGGTGTTTGCGGGCCAGCGCGCGCAGTTCGAACAACCGGGTTTCCGCGTGATCGAGCGCTTCGGGATCATGATACAGCGCGCTTCCGGCGGCGTTCAATTTGTCCTCCGCCTCGCTTGCCTCGATCACTGCCCGGTCGAGCGCAGCCAGCGCTTCGGCCAGCAGCGGATGTTCGGGCGCGATCCGGTCCAGCTTGCGCGCGGCGACCCGCAAGCTTGCCAGCGGCGAATCCGATCCGTCCCACAGATGGCGCAATTCTTCGAGATCGCCGGTCAGCTTCTCGCCCTTCTGCATATCGGCGCGGGCCCCGGCGAGCCGCGCTTCCTCGCCCGCCTGTGGTTCCAGCTGGGTCAATTCGGCAAGATAGGCGATCAGCAAATCCTGATCTTCCTTCGCCTGATCGATGGCGCTGCGTGCCTGTGCCAGCCGGTCTTCCGCCGTGCGCCACGCCTTCCACGCGCCCGCCACACCCGCCAGATCGGCACCCGCAAACAGGTCGAGCAATTGGCGATGGCCGCGCGGATTGACGAGACCGCGATCATCATGCTGACCGTGGAGTTCCACCAGAGCCGGGGCCAGTTCACGCAGCAGCGCGACGCCGACCGGCTGATCATTCACGAACGCCTTTGATGCGCCATCCACCTTGATCCGGCGGCGCAGAATCAGCCCCTCGCCTGCCTCAATCTCGATATCGGCTTCGCCCAGCACGGTCTTGACCGTTTCGGGCAGACGGGAAAATTCGAATGTCGCGGTCACACTTGCCTGATCGGCCCCGGCGCGCACCAGTGATGTTTCGCCGCGATTGCCCAGCACCAGCCCCAACGCATCGAGCAGGATGGATTTGCCGGCGCCGGTTTCCCCGGTGAGCACCCCCAGCCCGCCGGAGAAGGCCAGGTCAAGCGCCTCGATCAGGACGATATTGCGGATGGAAAGGGCGGTCAGCATGGCTCGAACCATACCTTAGCCCAAGCGCAACCCCACGTCACGATCTTGCGCTGATTTGCGAACAATTATGGATTGTTTCGGGAACTCGCGCAGGCGTGCGCCATGACGCCTCTGCGCAAACTTGCCAACCGGCAGCGCCGGTGATCAGCTGGCGGTTACACCTGCGGCATGGTTGTCGATCAGTTTGAAGGCCCGTTCATACCATTTGCTGCCAGGGTAATTTGCGCCCAGCACCGCAGCATATTTTACCGCCTCTTCGCGCACACCCAGCGCCAGGCTCGTTTCCGTCAAGCGGTAGAGCGCCTCCGGTGCGTGGCTGGTCGTGTCGAATTTCTCGACGACGTTCTGGAACCGGATCTGCGCGGACAGCCAGCGACCTGAGCGTTCATAGGACCGGCCGATTTCCATTTCCTTGCCCGCAAGGTGATCGTTGACCAGATCGAGCTTCAGGCGCGCGTCGGATGCATATTCCGTGTTGGGAAACCGGCGGATGACTTCGGTCAGCGCAGTTTTGGCCTGTTCGGTGATCTTCTGGTCACGGGTCACATCGCTGATCTGTTCGTAATAGCTGAGCGAGATCAGATAATAGGCATAGGGCGCATCCCGGTTGCCGGGATGGATCGACAGGAACCGCTGCGCGCTAGCGATTGATTTGTTGTAATCGCGCGCCACGTAATAGCTGAACGAACTCATCAATTGTGCGCGGCGGGCCCATGGTGAATAGGGGTGCTGGCGTTCCACCTCGTCGAACAAGGCCGCGGCCATGACAGCATTGCCGCTGTCCAGCCGCCGCTTTGCCTCTGCGTATAGTGTTTCCACGTCGCGCGCGACATAGGCGGTTTCCGTTGTCCCGGAACTGCGCCCGGCGCACCCTGCGGTCAACACCGTGCTGGCGGCAGCGGCGGCAAGAAGGGCGAGCTTGAGCGGGGAGCGCGTGTTGGTGGTCATATGCCGCCTATAACCAGCGCTTCGCTGAACGCCAAGTGAAGTTGTGCGTGAAGTTGTACTCAAAATTGTGCGCGAAATTGCGGGTGAAGCCGCATGCAGGCGTGCGGCAGGATTACCAGGGGCCGCCAGGCGTAGTGTCGATCCGGAACAAATCGATCATGTGCCGCGCGGCCTCGTCCGACAATACGATCTGGCTGCGTTCCAGATCGTCGCCTGCATCCATCAGGATAACATTGCCGAACCCGATCTGCCGGTCGAGTTCCTCGATGGATATCCGGTGCGCGCTTTCTTCGTCGAAGACATCGGCCGCTTTCGTCATTCGGTCTTCCAGCCGGGCAATGACCAGCATCAGCAGCAGATCCCACCCGCGGTCGGTGGTGAATTCATGCCCGAAACGCTTGTCCCGCTGGCGCCGCATATGCAGCAACTGCTGGAAATATCGGATCGCCCTGGAACGGGGGCTGGGCCCGTCTGGTGCCGGGGCCAACCGGATCGTATCGGACGAAATGTAACCCGGATCCTGCACGGAGCCGGGGGCGTTCTGGGCATATGGGCCAGACATTTGAACTACCTCAAATTTTGCGATTCGCGCGGGCCTTTTGGCTCTTGCGCTTCCGAAGGGTGGGGTACTGCATGCCAGCGCGGTGGCCGGCTTTTCTTTCAAATTCCTTTGCTGTCTCAATGTCATCACAGATCCGCCCGCGAGCCGGAATGGCCGCGATCAAACCTGAATGCGCACGTTCGATAATGCTCTGTACGTTTCCGCACAAGTCACTTGAAGAAGTGACCCTGACGGACACCATCGCAACCGGGCCTGATCGGATTGTAATTTTCCTACACGCCTGCATTCTGCCACACACCCCCGCTTCCCTTTGACAAAGACGAGCGCCCATGACCGGCAAAACCGCATCCGCCACCACCCCGCCCTCCACCACCCTGCCCGCCTTCACACCCATGCCGCGCGCCCGGATGCGCCGCCACGGGTGGAGCGCGGCGCGCCAGCGCGAATTTATC
>JBGSJO010000077.1:0-6958 GCA_041741895.1 Pontixanthobacter sp. | reverse complement strand
TCGTAGTCAAGCAGATCTCCGGGGCGACATTCAAGAACAGCGCAAATGGCGGCGAGGCTGGAAAATCTGATACCCCGCACCTTGCCCGATCGGAACAGCGAAAGCTGGGTCTCGCTCATTCCGATTGTCCGGGCGAGTTCCTTTGCCGTCTTCCGCCTTGCGGCGAGCACCGCGTCGAGCGTGATCCTGACCGGCATCAGAAGAACTCTTCCAGTTCAAGCCTGAGAGCAGACGCCTCCCGCTGAATCGCGGACGCGCGGTGAAGCAGGCGGCCCAGCAGGATCAATGCAAGTCCGACAACGCCTACCGCGAGGTAAGCGGTGTCGAAAATCAGGAAACCGTCGAAACGATCACCTTGGCCATTGATCATCCCCCAGTCGCTGAGCATCCGGACCAGATTGGGCACGCCAACAGCGCTTAGAGTGGCACCTATCGCCATGGAAATGCCTGCGCGGATGCACCCTTCGGCGATAGCCGGGCCCAGGACTCCACCGATCGCAAAGTCCCTGAAACCGGATCGAATTGCCCACAGTGCGTAAAGATAGAAGGCGGAGGGCAACCATTGCAGCACGGTGCCGGGTGCGATCGCATTATCAGAAGCGCCGCCGGGAATCTGGAAAGTATGGATACCGATGATCAGCGCTGTGCCGATCAACAGAAAAAGGGTCAGCCGAGAAAGCCAGAGGCTATGCTTCCTGAGAAGATCCACGTCGGTCATAATTTATGTCTCACTTAAATTTTGTACTTTAATTTAGAATTAAATTTGCTTATCTGTCGAGTCGTATTTCGGAAGGATGGAATGGATGAAAACAGCAATCGAAACACTGGGTCTGCGGCGCACCTTCGGCAAGCAGGTCGCAGTCGACGGAATCAATCTCGCGGTACCCGAACGCGCGGTATATGGATTTCTCGGTCCGAACGGGGCCGGCAAGACCACCACGATCCGGCTGCTGCTTGGGTTACTACAGCCCAGTGCAGGTTCTGTCCGCATCTTTGGGCTGGACTCAGGGAACCGCCGCAACGAGGTTGCTCGTCTGATTGGCGCACTGGTTGAGACGCCCTGCCATTACGATCACCTCACTGCGCGGGAGAATCTCGCCATTACGCAGAGGCTGCTCGGCGCTCCGAAAAATGACATTGATCGCGTGCTGGAAACTGTCGGCCTGCTCGCAGACGCAGGTCGCCGGGTCGGCGGCTTTTCACTGGGAATGCGCCAGCGGTTGGGCATCGCCCGCGCACTTGTCGGACGGCCCCGGCTGTTGTTGCTGGACGAGCCGACCAACGGCCTCGATCCGCACGGCGTGCTGGACATCCGCCGACTGATCGCAAGCCTTGCGGAGCGCGAAGGAGTGACCTTGTTCGTGTCTAGCCATGTCCTGGCGGAAGTCGAACAGACGGCCACCCATGTCGGGCTGATGCATAAAGGCAAATTGCTTATTCAAGCTCCGGTCGCGGCGTTGCGGGCGGGCCAGACCAAGACCGTGAGGCTGAAGGTGGATCGCATCGAAGAGGCGATGGGGCTGCTTGGCTCCATGGGCTTCGGCTCCGCCTTGCATGACCGGCATTCCCTGCAGGTCGACGCCACTTGCGCAGATGCGGCCGCCCGCGACATTGCGGCGATCAACGTCAAGCTGGTCGAACAGGGCATCAAGGTGCTCGGTCTCGAGGTGTCCGAACCTTCGCTCGAGGATATCTTCGTCGGCACGATCGCGAGCGTCCCTTCCGCACATCAGTCACTGATCCTGGCATCCTGAAAGGAATTGCGATGATTTCTGTAATTCATTGCGAATTTGCGAAACTGAGCAATTCGCTCGTCCTGCTGCTGTGCGCCGCCGCCCCTGCCATGGTGGCAATCCTGTCAGGCTTGATCTTGTTGGACCGATCCGAAGCCATGGAATGGGGCATGTTCGCAATGGGAGCTGCGGCAATGTGGTCTTATTTCATGCTGCCGATGACGGTGACCGCGCTGACGATTTTGGTTGCGCAGATCGACCATGGCCCGAAGGCTTGGAACCACCTTCTGGCCTTACCGGTCCCGCGCTGGCATTTCTATGCGGCCAAGGCGTTCGTGGTTGTTAGCCTTGTCGCCGCCATGAGCGCGGCACTCGTGATTCTTTTACCCGCAGCCGGGGCAACCGTGGATCTGCTGGCGGCAGACCAGCAGCTCAAGGGAGCGTATCCCTGGTTTGACGCAGTTTCATTGATCACCGCGATGTTCGCAGGTTCGCTGCTGCTGATCGCAATCCAGCTCTGGGCAGCGCTTCGTTTCCGTAGCTTCGTTCCGCCGCTTGTTCTGGGCATCGGCGGCACATTCGTCGCAGTGGCGGCAACCGCATCCAGACAGGGCGCGTTCTTCCCCTGGCTGATCCCGACCAACGCACTTGGCACTGACCCGGAGCGGGTAACCATGGCAATTCAGCTGGGTTTTTACGGGGGGATTGCAGTAGGTGTTTTGATGCTTTTAGACCTGAATCGCAAAGAGCCCCTTTAATGCGTGCAGGTGTTGCCTCATCAAGCTATGTCTGCGGCCATTGATGCATGAATTCTGCACCAATCTAGCCGCTGGTTCAGATGAATCTACCCGAAGCGGTCCGGGGAATATTTTGACCGGTCAAGCGTGTGGGTCATGTCATCATGCGGCAGGCCAAGAATGATCTGCGCGCCCAATCGCGCCGCAGCCGGGGCTGTCTGGATGCCGAAACCGCCCTGCCCGGCAAACCAGAAAAAGCCGGTGTTCCGGGGATCGAAACCGTAGACGGGCAGGCGGTCAGGCGCAAAACTGCGCAATCCGGCCCATTTGTGCTCGACCTGTTCGATCCGCCAATCGACCACCTGTTCCAGCCGTGCAATAGCGGTGGCCACCGCCAGTTCTTCCGGCGCTGCATCGCAGGGCGGCGAAGGTTCTTCGTCATGCGGGCTAAGCCACAGCCGCCCGCTTTCCGGCCGGAAATAGAATTTGCCCGAGATATCCAACACCAGGGGCATATCCCTTGGCGGCAGGGGATCGATGCGTAATTGCACGACCGTACGCCGCTTGGGTTCAATGCCGATGGGGCTGACCCCGGCGATTCTGGCCACATCATCGGCCCATGCGCCCGATGCATTAACCAGCAAGTCAGCGGCAAATTCGGTTCCACTTGTGGTTTTCAACCGCCAGCCATCGCCGGTCCTGTTGGCGGCGGCCAATGATGCCCGCGTCGCCAACTGCGCGCCGCCCTTGCGCATCGCCGTCAGATAATGAGCATGTAAGGCGCCGACATCGATATCGGCGCAGGCAGGTTCCCAGACGGCACCGGTCCATTCGGGCCTGATGCCCGGCAGGCGCCGTGCAAGATCTGCCGCATGGAGGCGCTCGATCGTCGCGCCGCTATTTTCGAAACGCATCATGAAATCGTCGAGTGCGCTGCAATCTTCATCCCGGCCCACATAGAGCGCGCCGCGCTGGGACAGGAAACCGCGTTCCCGCAAATATGGTCCGGACGCGAGCGTGAGCGGCACGACATCGGGCCCGCCATAGCATTCCTCCCAGAATGCCGCGGAGCGGCCCGTGGCGTGGTAGCCGGGCCGATCCTCTGCCTCCAGCACCACAACGCTGGCGTGGGGCGCAAGTTCTGCTGCCAGGCTTGCACCTGCCATTCCGGCACCGATAATCACAATATCGTAACGCTCTGCCAAGATCACTTAATCCGTGCTGGCCGGTTGCGGTGTTTCCTGCGGGGCAACGCGGTCCAGAAATTCCAGGATCGCAGCCATCGCCCGGCCGCGCACCGCATCGACTTCGCGCAAGATTTCATGATGCGCTTCCTTGCCGAAGGAAACTAGTTCCCCATGGGGCAACCGGTCCGCCGCCTGTTCAATCGCGCGCATATCGATCAGCTTGTCATTCGCAGTTCCGATCAGCAGCACCGGCTGGGCCACCGCTTCGAGCGCGCCCACACGGTCAAGCCCGCGCATCGAGGCATAGCTGCGTTCGACCCAGCGCCAGCTGCCCGGTCCCATGACCAGTTCCGGGCGCCGATCACGCCACCACAATTCGTCTTCGTAACGATCCTTGTCATGGGTCAGAAGATCGATCCGGCCAATCGGCATTTCGCCGGGCTTTTCGCTCCATTTCCATGCCGGCCGCGCCGGATCACCCAGTCGGGCCATGATCTTCGCGGCGCTGTGCATGATTGAAACCGGCAATTGCGAACCGTAAAATCCAAGCATCGGGGCTGAAAGCACCACCGCATCGGGATCAATCCTGTGTTCCGCAGTGGCCCGCAATACCAGATGCCCGCCCATCGAATGGCCGACTATGACATGGGGGGCCGGTGTGGCCGCCTTCCATTCAGACCAGAAATCCGCGAGATCTTCGACCCACACTGAAAAATCGCTCACATGGCCGGTCACCGGATCTTTACCGAGCCGCCCCGATCCTGCTTGCCCGCGCCAGTCCGCAGCGGTGACCCGCCAGCCTGCCCGGTGCCATTCTTCCAGCGTTTCGAGATATTTTTCGTAAGCATCCCCGCGCCCCGGCATGAACAGGATCGAGCCGCGCGGTGTGCCGCTTTCGGTCGCTGCATCGGGCCAATCGATCCGCCGGATGGCGTGCCCGTCCGGCTCCTTCCATTGGCTTTCGACCGCATTGGCCGGGATTATGCGCCGGTCGATTTGCGCCTGCCCGGCATTACGGTTCATGGCGGATGTATCTATTTGGCTAATGTTAACCTCCAGCGGTTGGTTACTATTTGGTAAGCCATCGCCTGTAGCAATGCCCCCACAGGGATTTTGGGGGCTTTGATGCTGAACGAATATTTCCACTACGGATTGCTGGCTGTCTTGGCAATCGCGCTGCTGGTTGCGGCGTTTACCGATATGCGCCGGCGCCAGATCGACAATTGGCTGAACGCCGGCATCGCGCTGGGCGCACCGTTGTTCTGGTGGAGCAGCAATCTTTCACTGTGGCCGGATGTGGCCATGCAGCTGGGCGTGGCAGCGGCTGCCTTCGCGATTCTGGCAGGCATGTTCGCGTTACGGATGATGGGCGGCGGCGATGTCAAATTGCTGACCGCGCTCGCACTGTGGATCAAGCCGGAATGGTTTCTCGAACTGCTCATCATCATGGCGTTGCTTGGCGGCGTGCTGACAATCGTGATGGGTGCCTGGCACGTCATGCGGCGCCAGCGTGAACGGCTGGCCATTCCCTATGGTGTCGCAATCTCAGCCGCTGGCCTGTGGGTAATCGGCCTTCACTATTTCCTCGCAGCCGGGGCCGCCGTTGCAGGCGCACCGGTCGGGTAAACCGGATTTTAACCAACACAGCATACTTACCACAGACACAACGCCCAGATGACTTTTTCTACGGGCTGAATGAGGGGGCTTAACAGCCATGGATAGGAAGAAACTCGCTCTATTGCTTGTCGCACTGATCATCGCGATCGGTACGGCACTGGCAGCACGGAGTATGTTCACCGGGAATTCTGCACCCACTGCCGAAGCGGCAGCAGTACCACAGGGTCCCAAGGTTCTGGTGGCGCAGCGCGCGCTCCCCGTCGGTACGATCATTACCGCAGATTCGATCAGCTTCCAGCAATGGCCGGAAGAAATGGTCCAGGATGCTTACTTCCTGGATGGCGAATCCGACATCACCCAATTGCTCGGCACCGTGGTCCGTTATCAGATCTCTGCGGGCGAGCCGGTTACCCAAGGATCGCTGGTCAGCCCCGGCGACCGCGGCTTCCTCGCAGCAGCGCTCGGCGCCGGCATGCGGGCTGTGACTGTCCCCGTTTCGGCGAAAACCGGTGTTGCAGGGTTTGTATTCCCGGGCGACCGAGTTGACATCGTGCTTACGCAATCGGTCCAGGGAGACGGCAGCGATCTGAAGGCGGCGGAAACTTTCCTCCGCAATCTGCGGGTGCTGGCAACCGACCAATCGACGACCCAGGAAACGGTCGAAGGCAAGACAGTCGTGAAGGAATTCCGCACGGTAACTGTGGAAGTGACCCCGAAGATGGCCGAGAAGATCGCCGTTGCACAAACCATCGGCACGCTAAGCCTGTCGCTGCGTTCCATCGCGGACAATCAGGACGAGCTTGACCGGGCGATTGCTGCGGGGGACATCAAGGTTCCAGACAACGCCACTCCGGAAGAAGAAGAAAAGCTGCTGGCACAGGCCAGGGCGCGTCCAAACGATAAGGGTTCCACCTTTGTGACCGGCAGCGACGTGTCACGGTTCCAGCGCCGGACGATGCCCGCCACAGATTCTCCCAAGCCAGGCGGTGCGCCAGCTTATGAAACGCCAGGCGAACCGGCAGCGCCGAAGGGTCCGATAGTCCGGGTTACACGCGGCAAGACCACGGTCGAAGTTCCAGTGGGAAGGAACTGAGATGAGCCACGCAATCACAACTTTCGCCCGCCAGATCACTGGCACACATTCGAGGGGCAAATTCATGAAACGCCGTCTGACAGCTTCTCTGCTGCTCTCCGCCATCGCTGTCGCGCCGCTTGCCGGTGGGACCAGCGGTATCGGGGCAGGGATCGCAAACGCCCAGTCCATCCGCAGCCCGGCACAGAGCATCGTCCTGTCGATCGGCCGCGGCGAACTGATCAATGTTCCCGGCTCGATGGCTGATGTCTTCGTTGCCAATGACCAGATTGCCGATGTGCAGGTGAAATCGCGCAGCCAGCTTTATGTGTTTGGCAAGGCTGGCGGCGAAACCACCGTCTATGCCAGCAACGCAGCCGGCGATATCGTCTGGTCCGCCAACGTGCGTGTCGGTTCGAACCTGGATAGCGTCGATCAGATGTTGAACATGGCCATGCCCGAAGCAAGGATTTCGGTTTCCACCATGGGCACCAACACTGTCCTGCTTACCGGCATTGTCGCAGCACCGGAAGATGCGGCCGAAGCCGAACGGCTGGTCCAGGCTTTCGTCGGCGAAGACAGCAATGTCATCAGCCGCCTGAAGATGGCCAC
>JBGSJO010000076.1:0-24960 GCA_041741895.1 Pontixanthobacter sp. | reverse complement strand
GTGACTATCGTCATGCCGGTAACCACGCCGACGGTTAAAGTCATGCAGACCGAGAGTGTCGGTGGCAATGTTGTGCTGTTCGGCGAGGCATTTGACGACGCGTACAAACATGCGCGGCAATTGGAAGCCGAACGCGGCCTTACCTTTGTGCATCCTTTTGACGACCCTAATGTCGCGGCGGGGCAGGGGACGGTTGCGCTTGAGATGCTCGAAAGCATCCCATCGCTGGATATGCTTGTCGTGCCAATCGGCGGCGGCGGATTGCTCTCGGGCATGGGCACTGCGGCGCGGGCGTTAAAGCCCGATATTGGCTTGGTCGGTGTTCAGGCCGAACTCTACCCGTCGATGTACGCTTCGCTTTATAACAAGCAAATGCCGTGCGAAGGCGACACGCTGGCCGAAGGTATCGCGGTCAAGGCACCAGGCGTATTTACCGGCGAAGTCATTCGCGAAATTGTCGACGACATCGTGCTGGTCAGCGAAGCTCAGCTTGAAAGCGCGGTCAGCTTACTGCTCCAGATCGAAAAAACCGTTGTCGAAGGTGCGGGGGCTGCGGGGCTTGCTGCAGTGATGGCCAACCCCGAACGCTTTGCGGGGAAGAATATCGGTATCGTATTATGCGGGGGTAATATCGACACGCGGCTGCTTGCGAATGTACTGCTTCGCGATCTCGCTCGTTCGGGCCGGTTGGCACGGTTGCGGATCACATTGCAGGACCGCCCCGGCGCATTGTTCAAGGTCATGCGCTTGTTCGACGAGCACAATATCAACATCATCGAAATCTATCACCAGCGAATATTCACGACACTTCCGGCGAAGGGCCTCATCACCGATATCGAATGCGAAGCGCGCGACCGGGAACAATTGGATGCGCTGGTCGCTTCCTTGCGTAAATCGGGCTATGTGGTGAACCCGGTTGAGCTGGACTGAAGCCCTGGTTTCCGCTGTTTTGATCCGTCAGGCATTTTGGAAACTGTGCAAAATAAGGAACGCTTAACCACATTTGATGGTTAAGGACCTTTTACTGACGGGCATCAAATGCCATAGTCTGTCGGAAGATCGCGATGTCCAGCGATTCCGGTCGAGAGGATTTCCAGTAGCCGTGACGGCCCCCGTTCGTTTTCCCCGCTTCTTTGTGACCACGCCCGCGCCGTGCCCGTATCTTCCTGGGCGGAGCGAGCGGAAGGTGTTCACCGAATTGAAGGGGCCACATTCGGACCAGCTGAACGAAGCACTTGGCCGGATCGGATTTCGCCGCAGTCAGACGGTCGCCTATCGGCCAAGCTGCAGCAATTGCCATGCCTGCATTTCGGTGAGGGTGATCGCGGATGAATTCCAGCCATCTTCCACCCAGCGCAAGAATTTGCGTCGCAACAGCGATCTGGTGACAACCGAGTGCCGCCCATGGGCGACCGAGGAACAATTCGAATTGCTCCAGCGTTATCTCGGAGTTCGGCACCCCGGCGGCGGCATGGCGTCGATGGATGAAATTGATTATGCAGACATGGTGGAGCATACTCCAGTCTCAAGCTATGTAATTGAATACAGGGAGAAATCGGAGAATGGGGAACCGGGACGCCTGATCGGGGCTTGTCTAACGGATCTTCAGTCTGATGGTCTGTCCATGATCTACAGTTTTTACGATCCTGAACACGAGGCGCGATCGGGGCTTGGCAATTACATTATCCTTGACCACATTCGCCGCGCGGCGGAACAAGACCTGCCCTATGTCTATCTCGGCTATTGGGTCGAAGGATCGGACCGGATGCGGTATAAAATCCTCTACCGGCCGATGGAACGGCTTACCCGCGATGGATGGCAGCAATTCACGCCGCGGCAGCAGGACGATCTTATCGCCTGTACCTCCGCCGGCACCACCAGGGAAGTCCAGGCTGTTTCCGGCCCCGCCAAAGATGGTACTCAGGATCAATATACCCTTACCGAGTAAATTGGCGCCGCGGGCAGCCGCGAATATCGTCCTTGTCTGCTTGCTGGCTGCAAGCTGGCAGTTATCCGCACCGAAAGCCGCCGCGCAGGACACTCAGGCGCCGCAGAGGCTCGAAGACCTGATTCCCGATTCCGCAATTGCCGATCCGGAAGAATGGGCATCTGACGGCGTTCCAGCCCACGCTCAGGCGCTGGAAGACGCGCCGCCGGTTCTCGAACCAGATTCGCCGATGGCAGAATTGCCGTCGATGGATGTTCCATGGCCAGACGATCAACTAGATTTGCCCGAACTGGTGCGCCTTCCCCGTGATGAAACCATTCAACTGGCTGATGTGGAGGGCGTAACAGACCCGGATTCCGACGAGCAATTGACGGTGGTGGCTGATGCCCGGCTGGAACAACTCAACGATCAGTTGACCCTGGCATTCCCGATGGAAGTGGCAGCATTTCCGTTGCGCAAGGAATTCGTCAGCCGTTTTGAGGCGCTTTCGACAATCGAGAGCCTGTCCGGCGCAGACGGTTCCATTGCCCAGCTGGCAGCACGTGCCCGTGCGGACGAGGAATTGCTCGAGCAATTGCTGGAAATCTATGGGTATTACGATGCGCAGGTGATCCGTTCGGTGGCTGGCGCTGGTCAGCGCAGGCAGCAAGAGGGCGACTTACTGGATCAAGGCGAGACACCGGAACGCATTGCGCCGTCGGTGCGGTTCGACATCATTCCTGGTCCGCGCTTTCGTTTCGGCACCATTGATCTGGGCGAGTTGGACGAAGCCGCCGATGCGCCCGCGCTGCGATCGGAATTCGGGATCAACACCGGCGATCCGGTATCCAGTGATGCGATTGTCGCAGAACAGGCGGATCTGGACCGGGCGCTTGGTGAAACCGGTTATCCCTTCGCGCAAATCTTCGAACCGGAACTGTTGATCGACCATGCACGAACGGAAGGCGATCTGACCATGATCGTCCTACCTAAGGGCAAATATGTCTTCGGTTATGTGGTCAGCGACATGCCGGATTTCCTATCCAGCAAGCATCTGGAAATTATAGCCCGCTTTGACCCAGGCGATATTTATCAGCGCAGTCTGGCACTGGATCTCAGGCGCGCAATCACCGCTACAGGGCTGGTATCGACAGTTTCGGTTGCCCCGCGCGAAGTGGTGCCGCCAACGGCCGATGCACCGGGGGTTGTAGCCATGGACGTTGCGCTGACCAAGGCTCCGCTGCGCACCATTGCCGGGGGCATCGGCTATGGATCGGAAGAAGGCATCCGGGTTGCTGCCAGCTGGGAACATCGCAATCTGTTCCCGTCCGAAGGATCGCTGAAAGTGCGCGGCATTATCGGCACTAAGGAACAATTGGCCGGAGTGACCTTCCGCAAGAACAATTTCGGCGGGCGCGACCGGGTGCTGACGCTGGATGTTTACGGCTCGACGGTGAATAATAATGCTTTCGATGCCGATACAGTCGCCCTCGCAGGGAATTACGAGCGGGTTTCCAACCTGTTGTTCCAGAAACCCTTCAGCTGGGGCTTCGGTTTCGAGGTGCTGGCCTCTGGCGAGCGGCCTGCTGCGGTGAACGGTATGGTCGAACCGCGGCAGACATATTACATCGGCGCCCTGCCGGTCCATGCTCTGCTCGATACGACCGACGATCTGCTGGACCCGACCGAAGGATTCCGATTGGGCGGGCGGCTGTCACCAGAGATTTCCCGAACCGAGGGTACCGAAAGTTTCTACCTGCGCAGCCAGGTCGATGCGAGCTATTATAAACAGATCAATGACAAGGTCGTGCTGGCTACGCGCGCTCGTTTGGGCAGTATTCCGGGCACTGCGCTGGGCAATATTGCTCCGTCGCGCAGGTTTTATGCCGGTGGCGGCAGTTCGGTGCGCGGCTATGGCTATCAGCGGATCGGACCGCAGGACACGCTTGGTGAACCGAGCGGCGGCCGATCCCTTGTCGAATTTTCCCTCGAAGCGCGCATCAAGCCCGGGTTGATGGACGGTGCAGTGTCACTTGTGCCCTTTGTGGATGCCGGTTCGGTCGGCACCGGCCCAACTCCGGATTTTGACGAAATCCGTATCGGTGCTGGTCTGGGTGTCAGATATTACACCGGTTTCGGGCCAATCCGTGTCGACGTGGCAACGCCGGTCAATCCGGGGCCGGGTGACGGTCCGATTGCCGTCTATGTTTCGCTTGGTCAGGCTTTCTGATGGTTGAGAATGTGGAGAAAAACCCGGAACGGAATGTGGCCAGGCGGGGCATCAAGCGCCGCATCAGCATATGGCTGTTAAGCGCCCTTGCCGCGCTTGCCGTTCTGGTTGTGGCCGGATTCGCGGTTCTCAACAGTCCGATTGGCAAGCGCTTTATTGCAGACCAGATAGCTCAGGTCGCCCCCGCTTCGGGTTTGCGGTTCGAAGTTGGCCGCATTGATGGCGACATTTTCGGCAAGGCAGTGCTGCACGATGTCGTGGTGTCCGATCGGAGGGGTCGATTCCTTACAATTCCGGTGGTGGAGCTGGACTGGCGGCCGCTAAGCTGGATCACCGGCGGGCTGGATGTTCGAAACCTGACCGCACGGCGCGGCACCTTGCTGCGTATGCCGGAGCTGCTTCCGGGTGATCCCGATGCGCCGATCCTGCCTGATTTCGATATCAGGATCGACCGTTTCGTCATCGACGATCTGACGCTTGCCGCTGGGATTGCCGGGGGCACGGCGCAGAAGGTCAATCTGACCGCGCAAACCGACATCCGCCGCGGCAGGGTATTCGTGAAAGCCGATGGCCGGTTAGGCAGGCAGGACCGGATACATCTCTTGATCGACGCACAGCCCGACGGCGATAAATTCGACATCGAAATGGACTACCTCGCTCCGAAAGGCGGCGTGCTTGCCGGAATGCTGGGGGCGGATGCTGCCTACCGCGGTGTTGTTACCGGTGAAGGCACCTGGAGCAATTGGACCGGAGCCTTGTTGTTCAAACGGGATGATGCACGGGCGGCGGCATTCATGATCACCAATCGCGCAGGCGATTACACGATTTCCGGACAAGCTTATCCGGGGCCATGGCTCGGCGGATTGCCTGCCGAGGCGCTGGGAGATGCAGTCGGGCTGGTCGCCAAGGGGACGCTGGAAAACAGCGTGCTCGACGGCAGAGCATGGATGTTCGGCCGCGCTGTGGATGCCAGTTTCAGCGGCGCAGTCGATTTGGCTGGCAATACATTCGATACGCTGCAGGTAAACGCGCGGCTGACCGATCCTGCGCTGCTGGGCCCTGATCTCCGGCTCGAAGGCACCGTGCTCACCGCAACGCTGGACGGCGCGTTCCGCGACCTGTCGATTTCGCACCGGTTGACAGCGGATCGCTTAGTTACTGGAAATACCATAATAACCGATCTCGCCCAGCAGGGAACCGCCACATATGACGGAATCCGCTGGGTTCTGCCCCTGTCGGCTCAGGCCGCGAAAATCGCCACGGGGACGGCGCTGGTCGATCCGCGGCTGGTGAATGGCCGCCTGAACGCAACAGTGGTCGTTACCGGAAACCGCGTGCTGTCCGATGACCTGGCAATCGACTTTGCAGACCTGAGGGCCCGTCTTGTCTTGCAGGGCGATATTGCGAGGGGCACCTATGCCCTGACCGGACCGGTCAGTGTTACCGGCCTTCCGCTCGAAAATGTCGGCAATGTAAGCGGCACGGCGAAAATCCTGTTCACTCTGACCAGTTCTGCGCCGTGGAGCCTGTCGGCGGATTTCGACGGACGGATCCCGAATGTCACGAATGATACGCTGGCGAATGTGGTGGGAAGGGTGATCGCCTTTCGCGGCGGTGTCACCCTGGGCGGGGCAGCGGCGGGCGGTCTTGCGCCGATTACGTTCCGCAATGTCGTGGTCGGCGCGAGCAAGCTGTCTCTTCGGCTTGATGGCCGGGTAGCTGACGGTACAACCACGCTTGCCGGGGTCGGCAGCCATACCCAATATGGCGATTTTACTGTCGAGGCGGCGATCCGCGAAAGCGGCCCGAAGGCGGTGCTGGTGTTCGCCAGCCCCTTCCCGGCAGCAGGTCTGGCCGATGTTCGCCTGGCGATTGCACCGACCGAAGAGGGGTTTGCAATCGACACACAAGGCGGCTCCTTGCTTGGTCCGTTCGCCGGGCAGTTAGGGCTGTATGCGCCAGAAGGTGGCCCGACCCGGATCGCGGTGGAACGGCTTACGGTCTGGAAGACTTCGGTTACGGGCGACATTACCTTGGCAAATGCGGGCGCCACCGGTTCGCTTGCCTTGTCCGGCGGCGGACTGGACGGAACCATTGTGCTGGCCCCGCGCGGCGGCGGGCAGGCATTCGATGTGGATATCCGTGCGCGGCGTGCCAGTTTTGGCGGAGCAACCCCGCTTTCCATCGCGCGCGCCGATATAACAGGCACCGGCCTGTTCATATCCAGCGATACCATTTTGGAAACGCGCAGTACGATTTCCGGAAATATCTTTGCGGAAGGCATCAGCTACGGCAGTTTGTTCATCGGGAAGTTCGCGGCCAGGGCAGATCTGATCAATGGGCAAGGGCCGGTCACCGCATCGCTGTCGGGCCGAAGGGGCGGGCAGTTCAATCTGCAGGCGAATGCCAATATCGCCAGAACCAAGATCGATTTTGTCGCACGCGGAGACTTTGCCGGTCGCCGGATCGGGATGCCCCGCCGCGCGGTCTTGTCCAAACTCGACGATGGCGGCTGGAATCTGGCCAGATCGCAAATATCCTTCGGTCGCGGTTTTGCTTTGCTGGAAGGGCGCTTTGGCGGCCGGGGGCCAACAGAATTTGAGCTTAAACTTGCCAACATGCCGCTGTCGTTGGTGGATATCGCCGTCGCAGATTTCGGGTTGGGCGGCACGATTTCCGGAGTGGTCGAATTTCGCGGTGAACCGGGCCGATTGCCGGTTGGCAATGCACGGGTCAAAATCGACAATCTCAGCCGTTCCGGGCTGGTGCTGACGTCCCGTCCGACCGATGTGTTGCTGGTTACCCGATTGACCGAGCAGAATTTCGAAACGCGGGCTGTCATCGATGAAGGCGGGGAACGCCGCGGACGGTTGCAGGCGCGGATCACCGGCATGCCAACGTCGGGTGACCTGCTGACGCGGCTGGAATCTGGCAATCTGTTTGCCCAATTGCGCTTCGGCGGGCCTGCGGATGCCCTGTGGCGGCTGGCTGCAGTGGAGGCGTTCGATCTCACCGGACAGATCTCAGTGGCCGCCGATGTCACCGGATCTTTGACCAATCCGCGCGTGCGTGGTTCGGTGGCCAGCGACAATCTGCGCGTGCAAAGCGCATTGTCGGGAACAGACATACGCGGGGTCAGCGCGCGGGGCAGCTTTGCCGGGGCATTGCTACAATTGCGCCGGTTCAGCGGAACCGCACCAAATGGTGGCAGCGTCAGCGGTAGCGGCACGGTCGATCTTGGCGAACTTACAACCACCGGCCCGAAAATCGACCTCAGGATTGCGGCACGCAATGCCCAGTTGCTGAATGCTGCCGGTTTGAATGCAACCGTGACCGGGCCAATGCGAATTATCTCCGGCGGCTCGGGCGGGATCATCGCCGGGCGCCTACAAATCAACCGGGCCAGCTGGAGATTGGGCACGGCAGCCGGTGCCGAACAATTGCCGCAAATCAAGACAACCCAGATCAACACCGCCGCCGACATCGCACCCGCGCGGGTTCGCGCCAAGCCCTGGCGCTATCTGATCGATGCCAAGGCGAGAAGCCGGGTCGATGTCGATGGCATGGGGCTGGATAGTGAATGGTCGGCGGACATCATCCTACGCGGGACCACCAGCGACCCCCGGATTGGCGGCGAAGCAAATGTGGTGCGCGGCAGCTACAGCTTCGCCGGGACGCGGTTTGATTTGACGAAGGGTGAAATCAAATTTGATGCTAATGTGCCGATCGATCCCCGGCTGGACATTGAGGCGGAAACCAGGGCCGACGGGATCGAAGTGACAGTCAGTGTCCAGGGTAATGCCCTACGGCCTGAAATTACCTTCAGTTCTAATCCCATATTGCCGGAAGAAGAAATCCTTTCGCGTCTGCTTTTTGGCGGATCGATCACCGAATTATCCGCCACGGACGCGCTGCAATTGGGCTCCGCGCTGGCTAGCCTGCGCGGCGGCGACGGAATGGATCCGATCAACCAGTTGCGCACAGCGATCGGCCTTGACCGGCTGAGAATCGTGACTGCCGACCCAGCCTTGGGCCGGGGGACCAGCGTGGCAGTAGGCAAGAATATCGGGCGGCGGTTCTATGTCGAAATCATCACCGATGGCGGCGGCTACAGCGCGACAGAGGTGGAATTCCGGATCACCAGCTGGCTATCGCTGCTGGGCAGTATTTCGACCATCGGGCGGGAAAGCATCTCTGCTGAAGTAAGCAAGGATTATTGACCGGATTGCGGTTCAGGCGCCGGAATAGAGCCTGGCTTCGGCCGCCCAGCGGCGTACCAGACCTTTCATCACCCGGCCGCCAGCGCGGTTCCACCGGGCAAATTCTGCCAGTGTCCGGCGATAATCCCGGGCGCGGTGCAGACGGGTGAGGGTGGCGCGCCGGATCGCCCCGGTATTATAGTGGAAACTGACCAAAGCATCGAACTGTTCCTGTGTCGTGGGTACGCCACCCAGCGCGTCCCTGACATCGCCCGCATAGCGGCGCAGATCCGATGCGAGCCGCTCGTCACATTGCTGCTGGGTCCACACGCTGTCCGGCAAGACCCCCTTTCCGGTTGATCCACAGCCAATAGTCTCCATGGCGCGCCGCCGGTCCCGGGATCCGGATAGGCCACAACCAATCCATCGGGCCGCTTGCGCGCGCAGCCTTCGAATTCCTGGATCAGGGCAATGCCGGCGGCGGAAATTTCGGCGGGTTCGAATATCGGGCCGGCTTCTGCGGAAGTTTCATTGGCAAGATCGATCGCATGATCCAGCTGTATGACTTCGGCCTGGACAAACCGCCGCCTGATCATTTGGCGGACAGAATCGAAAATCACTTTGCGGTCCATCGGGGGCGGCCCTTTCAATTGCACGAAGGGCGCGAGCAATAGGCACGATAGGTGGCTGTAGGAAAATGGTTTTTCTTGGAATGAAGCCACGGATGTCAGGATCATGCGGGAATGACCTCCCCCTCGTCCGCTCATTCCGGAACAAACAATCATCCAAGCACTATTTCACCCTGGATGCGCAAGCCGTGACGAATTTCAAAAAAATGGCGACCAGAATATTCCGGCCGCCATTTTCGTTTTGCTGCCGCTGGTTGGGCGGCGCAGCGGCTTACGCGCTGTAATACATATCATATTCAACCGGGCTGGGCGTGGTTTCCCAGCGCATGACGTCGGCCCATTTCAGTTCCATGTAGGATTCGATCTGGTCTTTCGAGAACACATCGCCCTTGAGCAGGAAATCGTGGTCCGCTTCCAGCGATTCCAGGGCTTCGCGCAGCGAACCGCACACGGTCGGCACTTCGGCCAGTTCGGCTGGCGGCAGGTCGTACAGGTTCTTGTCCATTGCTTCGCCCGGGTGGATCTTGTTCACGATCCCGTCGATCCCCGCCATCAAAAGAGCTGCGGAAGAAAGATACGGATTGGCGAGTGGATCCGGGAAGCGGAATTCGACCCGCTTGGCCTTGTCGCCTGCGCCATAGGGAATGCGGCACGATGCCGAACGGTTACGCGCCGAATAGGCCAGCAGCACTGGCGCTTCGAAGCCCGGCACCAGCCGCTTGTAGCTGTTGGTGGTCGGGTTGGTGAAGGCGTTCAGCGCCTTGGCATGCTTGATCACGCCGCCAATGTAATACAGGCAGGTGTCGGACAGGCCGGCATAGCCATTACCGGCGAAGGTGTTCTTGCCGTCTTTCCAGATCGACATATGGGTGTGCATGCCCGAACCATTATCGGCCTTGATTGGTTTGGGCATGAAGGTTGCGGTCTTGCCGTAAGCATGGGCAACCTGCTGCACGACATATTTGTAGATCTGCATGTTGTCGGCAGTTTCGAGCAGGGTCGCAAAGGTGACACCCAATTCATGCTGGGCAGAGGCTACTTCATGGTGATGCTTGTCACATGGAAGGCCCATTTCGAGCATGGTGGAGACCATTTCGGCACGAATGTCGACTGCGCTATCGACCGGGGCAACCGGGAAATAGCCGCCCTTGGCACGCGGGCGATGGCCCATGTTGCCGCTTTCGTATTCCTTGCCCGAATTGGTCGGCAATTCGATATCGTCGATGGCGAAACCCGAAGCAGCATAGCCATCTTCGAACCGGACATCGTCGAACATGAAGAATTCCGCTTCCGCGCCGACATAGATCGTATCACCAAGGCCGGATGTCTTGACGTAAGCTTCCGCACGAATGGCGGTGGAGCGCGGATCACGGCCGTAAAGCTCGCCGGTGGAAGGTTCGACGATGTCGCAGAACAGGATCATCATCGGCGTGGCGCTGAAGGGATCGATATAGACGCGGTCGAGGTCTGGCCGCAGGATCATGTCGGATTCGTTGATAACCTTCCAGCCTTCGATCGACGAGCCATCGAACATCAACCCATCATCCAGCTCGTCTTCGCCCAGAACGCTGGCAACCATCGTCAGATGCTGCCATTTGCCCTTTGGATCGGTGAAGCGGAGATCAACCCACTCGATTTCCTCATCCTTGATTTGCTTGAGGACTTCTTTCGCAGTCGCCATTTGTATTCCCTCTTGAAGGTCCAGGGCTGGATGGATTACCGGCTTCGGCCCGCCCCTTAGGGCCGCGCGGTTTGACTGATTAGCCAAGCTGTTGGATCGAATGTTCTAGATCGCGTCTTCGTCTTTTTCACCGGTTCGAATGCGCAATGCGCTCTCGATGTTGGATACGAAAATCTTGCCGTCACCGATCCGTCCGGTTTGCGCCGCCGCAGCGATCGCTTCCACCACGCGGTCGGAAATGTCGTCGGAAACGATGACTTCCAGTTTCACTTTCGGCAGGAAGTCGACCACATATTCAGCGCCGCGGTAGAGTTCGGTGTGACCTTTCTGGCGTCCGAACCCCTTCGCTTCGGTAACGGTGATGCCGGACACGCCGATTTCATGCAGCGCCTCCTTTACCTCGTCCAGTTTGAACGGCTTGATGATCGCTTCAATCTTTTTCACTAAAACTGGTTCCTACGCATCAACCGGATCTGGCCACCCGGCATTGGGGAGGCGGGCCGGCACCCGAAAATTTTGTCTCGCGCGTTTTAATCCAAGAATCGTGCCAAGGTGCGCAGACAAAGCGTAACCCATTCGGCACCTGAGCCAAAGCACGGAATTCCGGCAGTTTGCGGGCCGTCGGCATCACGCTGCAAGTCACGCGGATCGGCTTAATATGAAAAGATGCCCAAAATGCGGGCGGAAGATGCCTAATTTTAAGGCAAATCGGCGCGCAAGCGTGTCAGTTGCATGGCGCATCGAGTGACAGGCCGGTTTCTTCGGGCAGCCCTGTCATCAGGTTGAGAGATTGTACTGCGGCCCCGCTGGCCCCCTTGCCGAGATTGTCGAGCCGCGCGATCAGGCGAGCCTGCGATCCGTCTTCGCTACCGAAAACATACAGGTCCATCCCGTCCCAAGGCGCGGCATCCTTACGCAATAGCAGTTCGGATGGCGCTGCGTCTGCGGGAAGCACGCGGACTATTGGTGACCCGGCGTAAAACTCGCATAGCGCCGCGTGGATTTGCGCCGCCGAACCGGCCCGCTTCATCGCGCCAAGGGCGAGCGGAACATCAACCGCCATGCCGCGGTGCGCATCCACCACAGCGGGCGAAAAAAATGGCGCATGGGTCAGGGCGGCGTAATGCTGCATTTCGGCCAGATGTTTGTGGCCAAGCCCAAGGCCGTACCCGCGCCAGGCAATCATGCGGTCCGTCTCGAACCGTTCGATCATGGCATTGCCGCCGCCTGAATAGCCGGAAACGGCGTTCACGCTGAATGCCCAGTCTGACGGCAGCAGGCCATCGCGGACAAGCGGCGCGATCAGTGCCAGGAACCCTGTCGGATAACAGCCGGGATTGGAAATTCTTGCGGCCTTCGCCACGGCGCCGCGTCCGATCAGCTCGGGGAAGCCATAGGTCCAACCATCGGCAACCCGGTGCGCAGTGGACGCATCGATTACCCGGGTGCGGGGGTTGTCGATCAGGCCCACTGCCTGGCGCGCGGCATCGTCGGGCAGGCACAGGATCGCGATGTCGCAATCATTGATGGCTTCGCGCCGGGCCGATGCGTCCTTGCGGAGATGATCGGGCAGTGTGAGGAGCGAAAATTCGCAGCGCCGGGCCAGCCGTTCGCGAATTTCTAGGCCGGTGGTCCCCGCCGCTCCATCGATGAATACGCTGGTTGTCATTGGTCCAATTTAGCGAGTTGGGCGGTCAGGACATAGCCTGTCGGTCCTTCAGGGCCGACACAGCCCCATGACCACGCCCCGGCATGATCGAGAATTTCGAATGCGCTGCCCGCTGGCAACATCGTGACGGTTTCGGATTCCAGATTGGCTGTCAGTTTCAATTCGGTGTCTGCCGGACCGATGTTGTAATTCTGCGGCACAACATAATGCGCCACCAGGTAACGCCTGGCGAGTGCGATATGCGCAAGATCGCCCCTGATCGGCAGGGTGCCGGGGGCCGGCCGCGCGATCGGGCCGTCAAGGGCAAGCAGGCCCTTTGGCAGGTCATAGGCGCCAACCTTTTTCACCGGATCAATATGCCCCGCCATTCAATTGCTATTGCTGCCCCAAAATAGAGGATGGAGGCGCTTAGACCGTTGCGCGCCCGTGGGCAAGCTTACCCGATTTTACGCGGATTCAAGGCCATCCCTGCCGAACCGCTCCTGCAGCATTCGGAATGCAGCCCGGACACCGTAAGCCGCACCGCCTTTGGGCCGGCCCGGCTTGGGGAAGGGGCGCCAGGCAAATGTATCGAAATGCGCCCAGTCGATTGGCGTTCCGTTTTTGTGGTTGCCCACGAATTTGTCGAGGAACAGCCCGGCGACACTAGCCCCGGCATAGGAATTGCTGTGCGAATTGTTCACATCAGCAATGTCCGATTTGAGCCATTCGGCATAGGCTTCGGGCAGGGGCATGCGCCACGGCGGATCATCGCATTTCGCGCCAGCATCCAGCAATTGCTGGGCAGTTTCGTCGCGCCGCGTCATCAGCGCGGGATAATCCGGCCCCAAAGCAACGCGGGCGGCACCGGTCAGGGTGGCGAAATCTATGATCAGTTCAGGGTAATCCTCGCTCGCCCTGGTGAGTGCGTCGCCCAGTACCAGCCGTCCCTCCGCATCGGTATTGCCGATTTCCACAGTCAATCCCTTGCGGCTTTTCAGCACATCGCCGGGTCGGAAGGCATTGCCGGAAATCGCGTTTTCAACCGCCGGAACCAGCAGATGCAGCCGCACCGGAAGTCGGCTGCCCATGATCAGGTCGGCCAGTGCCAATGCGTGCGCCGCGCCGCCCATATCCTTCTTCATCAAAAGCATGCCGGTGCTTGATTTGACGTCCAGCCCGCCGGAATCGAAACACACGCCTTTGCCGACGATTGCCAGCCGAGGTGCCTTGGCATCGCCCCACACCAATTCGATCAGGCGGGGTGCGTGGCTGCGCGCAGCGGCGCGGCCGACGGCGTGGACCATCGGATATTCGCGTTCCAGCGCGTCGCCCTTGGTCACGGTCAGGTCCGCGCCGTATTTTCTCGCCATTCGCGCCGCCACTTCTTCCAGCGCCGCCGGTCCCATGTCCTCGGCCGGAGTATTGACCAGATCGCACACCAGATTGACTGCCCTGGCTTCGGCAAGGCTGGGATCGATGGCATTGAATTGTTTCGACAGCAGGATGCGCGGGCCGACACCTTCGGCCTCTGATTTGTAGCGGGTGAAGCTGTATTGCGCGGTTTGCCACCCGAAAATCGCTGGCCCCGGGTCGCTATCCGCCAGCCGGTAGGTGCCGGGTGGCAATTCCTCCGCCAATTTGCCTAGGCACCAGCTGGATAGATCCTCTGGATTGGCGACACCGCCCACCGCAAACCAATCGCCCCCGTCCGGAACAATCCCGACCTGATAGCCGCTACCGTCGAATTTCTGTGCCGCCAGTGCCGCCCGCTGGCCGCCCGACAATGTCCTGGCCCAACCTTCGAAGCCGTCCTTGCTTACAAGGTGGATGGGGACTGCATCCTGTTCGCGGTCTGCCTGGATCAAATCTGGTTTGTTGCTCATGGCCGATCCTTTACACGGCTTGGGGCAGATTTCACGCGGAGAAATCTACAAGCTCTCGCAATTATGTCGCGACATCGCTACATGGGCGGCATGACCGAATATCAAGTGATCGACAGCGCCGATACCGTCCTGCGTGACGGAACCATCAAACTCCACGGACCCGAAGCGTTCGAAGGAATGCGCCGTGCCGGTCGGCTGGCGGCGGATATCCTCGATGCAATGGCTCCGCTGGTTGTGCCCGGTGTGACCACCGCCGAATTGGACGATGTGGTGCGCGAAATGACGCTGGCGGGCGGCGCGGTTCCGGCCACGCTGGGTTACCGCGGTTATACCCATAGCTGCTGCATTTCAATCAACCACGTGATCTGTCACGGGATTCCTTCGGAAAAAGCACTGAAAGACGGTGATATCGTCAATATCGACGTGACCCCGCTGCTGGACGGCTGGCACGGCGATACCAGCCGGATGTATCTGGTCGGCGATGTGCCACTCAAAGCGCGCAAGCTGGTCGATGTGACTCATGAATGCCTAATGCTGGGGATCGAGCAGGTCAAACCCGGTGCGCGGTTGGGCGATATCGGCGCGGTGATAGAAGGCCATGCCCGCGAACATCGCTATACCACCGTGCGCGAATTTTGCGGCCATGGCCTCGGCCGGTTGTTCCACGATGCGCCCGAAGTGATCCATGCGGCCAAGGCCGGCACCGGACCGGAATTGAGGCCAGGGATGTTTTTCACCATCGAACCGATGATCAATGCGGGCAAGCCGTGGGCCAAGGTGCTGAAGGACGGTTGGACGGCGGTGAGCCGGGACAAGTCGCTGTCCGCGCAGTTCGAACATTCGCTGGGCGTGACCGAGACCGGCGTGGAGATTTTCACCAAGAGCCGGACGGGGCTGGACAAGCCGCCGTATAGCTAACGCGCTTACCCTTCGCGCGCGGCCCTGATCGCTGCGCCGCCTGCAAATGGCGCCATCGCCACCAGTACCAGGCTGATCGCTGCGGCCAGCGCAATTCCGTCGCCATCGGGCCGCGACAGGCTGCCAGCGCCGAAGATCAGGATCGGAACCGCCAGCGGAATCAGCAACAGGCCGGACAATGCCGCCCCGCCGCGAAGTCCCGCAGTCAGCGCAGCAATCATCACTCCGATCGCCGCCAATCCGGGGGTGCCGGCCAGCAGGCCCAGCAAAACCTTGCCCAAGGTCTGCCCGTCCAGAGATAGCAGCGCAGCAGCGGGAAGGGCGGCGAGTAGCAGCAGCGGCGCGAAGCTGAGCCAATGGGCCGCCATCCGCACCGCCAGCACCAATTCCTCGGAAATTCCGCGCAGCGCCAATTGGTCGAACACACCCAGTTCCAGATCGGGCGCGACCAGCCGGTCGAGCGGCAGGATCGCGGCGAGTAATGCCGCCACCCAGATCACTCCGCCGCCGGTCCGCGCCAGCAATTGTGCATCCGGGCCGACTGCAAAGGGATACAGCATCGCCACCGCCAGAAAGAACAGCAGCGGCAGGATTGATCCGCCTCGCCTGCTACCCGGCAGGAGCAGCGCCAGATCGCGCAGGAGCAAGCGGCCGATCACGGAATGAACGCTTCCAGTTCGAGCGTTTTCGGGGCGGGCAGCGCCATCGGCTGATGCGATGCGACCACGGCAATACCGCCCACGGCGCAGTGGTCCGCAACCATGCATTCGGCCAGAGCTATGCCGGCAGTGTCGAGTCCGTTGAGCGGTTCGTCTAGCAGCCAGATCGGTGCTTGCTGGCTCTGCATCCGGGCGAGCGCCGCGCGTTTGCGCTGCCCGGTCGACAGGAACCGGACGGGCACATCGAGCAGTTCGGTCAGGCCCACAAGATCGGCGCAGGCCTTGCAGTCGTGCGGTCCGACACCGTCAAGGTCGGCCCAAAAGGCAAGCGCCGCTGCCAGCGGAACCTGCGGATCGAGCGCGGGCTTTTCATCCAGCAAGGCCAATGTTCCGGCGCGGCCCACTTCACCCGCGAATGGCCGCAGCAGTCCCGCCAGGATGCGCAGCAGGCTGGTCTTGCCGATCCCGTTGGGTCCGGCAACATGGCAAGCTTCACCACCTTGCAGCGCCAGGTCCAGCCCGCGAAACAGCAGCCGATCACCGCGGCGGCAGGCGAGATTGCTCGCACTAAGATGACAGGCTTGCATGGCTTGCCCCGATAGGTGAAAGGTGCGGGCGTAACAAGCAAACGAACTTCACGGGGAAGAAATCCATGGCAATTGCCCAGCTAACCGCAGATGAACGCACTGCCGCAATGGCCGAATTGCCGCATTGGTCGCTCGCCCGTGAAGGTCTGGCGATGGAGCGGAAATTCACCTTCGCCAATTTCGTGGATGCCTTCGGCTTCATGACCCGCGTGGCCATTCTGGCGCAAAAGGCGGATCACCATCCCGAATGGTTCAATGTCTATAACAGGGTGGAAATCACCCTGACCACGCATGACACAGGCGGATTATCTCCGCGCGATGTCGCGCTGGCCAAGCAGATCGACGCATTGATCTAAGTCGGGCTATTTGCCGGCAAGCGGTCGGCGCGAATTCTTCATCTGCCGGCGCAGCCTTTCGGGCATCCAGCGCGATCCGAACGCCAGCCGCTTGGCGGTTTTACCCACGGTGGTATGCAGTCTGTCGCCGTGCACCGCGTCCCATGCCGCCTGCGCCACTTCCAGCACCGGAGTAATTTCCAGCCCGGCATCCCGGACAATGGTTTCGATCGCTTCGTTGGTTGCGGCATTGGGGGCATGTTTCAGCAGCGGCGTGTCGATGAAACTGGGCATCAGGGAACGCACCCTGATCCCGTCTTCCGCCCATTCGCCATCGAGCGCTTCGGTAATTGCCCGCACGCCGAACTTCGTCGCGGAATAGACCGAACTGCCCGCCGTGCCGTAAATCCCGGCGGCACTGGAGGTGTTGAGCAGGCAGCTTCCCGGCGCGGTTTTCTGGAGGAACGGGTACACCGCCTGCGCGCCGAACAGGACGCCCTTGAGGTTGATGTCCAGGCAGCGTTCGATTTCGCCAACGGTATTATCCACCAGCACACCGCCGAGCGGAATGCCGGCGTTGTTGACCATCACGTCGATCCGCCCGCCCGCGGCGGTGGCGAATGTGGCCAGCGCATCGTCCCACGCAGCGCGGTCACGCACGTCGAATTTATGGGAGTAACAGAACCCGTTGGCGATCAGCCGCTCGGTTTCCTTCATTCCGGCAACATCGACATCGCCAAGGCCGACGAACCATCCGCGCTCCGCGAAATACAGCGCAATTGCGCGCCCGATGCCCGAACCGCCGCCGGTGATGAAAATTGCCTTGTTCTGGCCCATGCCAACCCACTCCCGAATTTTTATAGTCGATGCGGGTAGCCGCTACTGACATGTTTGTCAGCATCGAAGATTGCGCCGTTGTGAAAGAGCGCGCCAATCCGGTGACCTTCGCGCCACCTGGATTGCCGCGTCCCCTTGGGTTTGTCGCAAACCGGGCGCTCAGCCGCCCGGCGCATCCTTCAAGCCCTGCACGAAGTCAGCGCCTTCGACAATTTCCGCCGTCGATTTCTTTACCGTGTCACCGATGGGTTCGGCCCGGCCGCCGAGGCAGGCGGCGAGGAAATTCTCCGTCACGGCATTGAAGGCGATGTTGTTGGCCGGTTTGGCGAAGCCGTGGCCTTCATCGGGATAGAGAACATAGGTCACCGGGATGCTCCGGGCTTTCATGGCATTCACGATCTGGTCGCTTTCCGCCTGATTGACGCGCGGATCGTTGGCACCCTGGCCGATCAGGAGCGGTTTGGTGATCTTGTCCGCGCTGTACAGCGGGGAGCGTTCCTTGAGCATCGCCAGGCCTTCCGGTGTGCCCGGATTGCCCATCCGTTTATGGAACTGTGCAATCAACGGCTCCCAATAGGGCGGAATGGTCTTAAGCAGGGTTTCCAGGTTCGACGGGCCGACGATGTCTACCCCGCAAGCGAAGGTTTCGGGCGTGAAGGTCAGGCCGGCCAGGGTGGCATAACCGCCATAGGAGCCGCCCATGATGGCAACCTTGTCTTTCGGCGTGATCCCCTGCTCGACAGCCCAATTGACGGCATCGATCAAATCGTCATGCATTTTTTTGCCCCATTCCAGATCGCCGGCAGAGATGAAATTCTTGCCGAACCCGGTGGAGCCGCGGAAGTTGACGCTCATCACGCCGTAGCCGCGGTTGGCGAGCCATTGATGGTATGAATTATAGCCGTAGCCATCCCGCGCCCACGGGCCGCCATGCACCAGCAGAACCATCGGCACCGGCGCATCGGGCACCCCGTCCAGATTGCTGTCACTGCCGGGCGGCAGGGTCAGGTAGCTGGGCAGCGTCAAACCGTCACGCGCCTTGATTTCCAGCGCCTGCATCGGCTGCAGCGGCGCGCCGACCAGTCCCGGGCGGGTGGTATAGAATTCATTGAGCGTACCCGCAGTCCGGTCATAGAGGTAGGTTTTGCTCGGCGCGGTCAGCGGATCGTTCCAGACGATCCATTTGTCATCCGCCTTGGTGCGCGATTGCACTCCGAATTCGCCGTCCAGCTTGCTGTCCAGAAATTCCAGGCTGGCCTTCACGTCCGGATCGGTCGCGGTCCATTCGGTGGTGAGATAGGTGAAGCTGTATGCTTCCAACTCGCCCGTTGCGGGATCGGACATCGTGCCGCCAATATCAGCCTGGCCATTTTCCGCGACCAGCCGCTTTTCCCCGGTGGCAGTGTCTTGCGCAATCAGTGCAGCCGTGTTGCGATCACGGCTGTCGATCCAGTACAGGGTCTTTCCGTCATTGGTGAAGCCCGCGGGCTGGGTGGTCAGCGAATCTGCCAGACCCGTGCTTTCAGCCGCTTCGTCTGCCACTGTGCCATCGGTGATGGGGAAGAAATCCATCCCGCCAGCCGCATTCGGCCGCACCGCCATGCGCAGGTCCAACTCGTCATCGGCCAGGAATCCTGCAAAGCTGTTGTTTTCCAGTACGAGCGTCAATTCACCGCTATTCAGATCCAGCAAATGGACATCGTGAAACCGTGCATCGCGGTTGTTAACGCCGACCAGGATCTTGTCCGGTTTGGCGAAGGACGTGCCGATCACCTGCACCCGGGTTTTTTCAAACGGCGTCAGCGTGCGTTCTTTTCCCGTGGCAATATTGATACCATACAGCAGGAAATTCTCGTCGCCGCCCTTGTCCTGGATATACAGCAGGCTGTTGGCGTCACCCGCCCAGAAATACTGGCGGATCGGACGGTCGGTGGCATTGGTCATCGCCCTGGCGGCAGAGGGATCATTTGCCGGCGCGATCCACACGTTCAGCACGCCATCCTTGGGAGCCAGCCAGCTCAGCCATTTGCCGTCGGGGCTTAATTGACCCGCTGCCTTGGTGGGATTGCCGAACAAATTCTCGCGCGGGATCAGCGGAGCGGCGGCGGTCTTATCGGTCATGGGTGTTTCGGTTCCTGCATGGTGATCTGCGCGTGCGCTGGCGGTAATCATCAGGGCTATTGCGGCCACTGCGCAGCCGCCCAGAAGGCGATTCAAGGATGTCACGGATTTCATCGCTGTTGCTCCCATTTGCTATGGGCGGCAGTTAACCGGAATTTTTCGGGCTGTGGGAAAAATTTCTACCAACCGCCTACAGCGCCGGATTGTTGTAACAATGCCAGGTGAAAATCGCGATTGCACCGCGGTAAGGCCGCCACGCCTGCGACATGGCGCGCGCTTCTTTTTCGCTCGGCCTTTCGGGCAGGTCGAGGATCTTGTGAAGGCCCGCCATCACCGCCAGATCGCCCGCAGGCCAGATGTCGGCACGCCCTTCGGCAAACAGCAGGTAGATTTCTGCCGACCAGCGGCCAATGCCCTTGATCCTGACCAGTTCGGCAATCGCTTCCTCGTCATCCACCGGCAGGTTATCCAGCGGCAAATCACCGCTGACCACCAATTCGCATAGCGATCGGGCAAAGCCCTGTTTTTGCCGTGACAGGCCGCAGGCGCGCAAAGTGTCGAAATCGGCGCCGAGCAGGGTTTCAGGTGTCATTTCCTCGCCCAGTTCCGCCTCCAGCTTGCGCCACACGGACGCCGCCGCCGCGACGCTGACCTGTTGGCCCACGATAGTGCGCAGTAAAGTCAGATATCCGGTCGGGCGAATGCGCGGTTCGGGATAGTCGGCAGCAGCCAACGCGCGGGCGAATGCGGGCTCGATCGCGGCGACGCTGTCGATCCCGGTGCGAATTTGCTGTGCGGTCAATCCCACTTGCCGGTTCCTCCGTCTGGTCCAAAGTCAGTATTGCCAAATAGGAATGCAGCCCTTAGCTCACCCCGCGAAGGGCGAAACCCGCCGCATATTTGCTATTACAGGAAATCATCCATCATGCCGAAGCTGATCGTCGTCAACCGCGCCGGAGAAGAATCCACCATCGAAGTTGGCGATGGACTGACGGTGATGGAGGCCATTCGCGATAATGGTTTCGACGAATTGCTGGCGCTGTGCGGCGGTTGCTGTTCTTGCGCGACCTGCCATGTCCATGTCGACCCGGCATTTGCGGACAAACTTCCGGCCATTTCGGAAGACGAGGATGATCTGCTGGAAAGTTCCGATTACCGCAATGAAACCTCACGCCTATCGTGTCAGGTGCCTTTCACGAGCGGTCTCGACGGGCTGAAGGTGACCATCGCCCCCGAAGATTGAATTCTGCGCTCCAAAGCGGAAATGCATTGAAGGCGGCGCAGCCGCAGCCTAATCCTGCATCATGACAGTTTTTTCGGTTAAGACAGACTCCCTCGATCTGATCGGCAACACGCCGCTTGTCCTGCTGCAGGGGCCAAGCGAAGCGGCCGGCTGCGAAATCTGGGGTAAATGCGAATTCGCCAATCCCGGCGCCTCGATCAAGGATCGGGCTGCGCTGTATATCGTCCGCGATGCAGAGGCGCGCGGCTCGATCCAGCCGGGCGGGACCATCGTGGAAGGCACGGCGGGCAATACCGGGATCGGGATTGCGCTGGTGGCCAATGCGCTGGGATACCGCACGATCATCGTGATGCCCGAAACGCAGAGCCGGGAAAAAATGGACACGCTGCGCGCGCTGGGTGCGCAGCTGGTTCTGGTCCCCGCCGCGCCATTTTCCAATCCTGGCCATTTCGTCCACACTTCGCGCCGTCTGGCGGAGGAGACAGAGGGCGCCGTCTGGGCCAATCAGTTCGACAACACCGCCAACCGCAAGGCCCATATCGAAGGCACGGCCGAAGAAATCTGGGCGCAGATGGAAGGCCGGATCGACGGCTTCACCTGTGCAGCCGGGACCGGCGGAACCATTGCCGGGGTCGGCATGGGCCTGAAAAGCCATGACGAGAACATCTGCATCGCGCTGACTGATCCGCATGGTGCCGCACTGTATAATTATTACGCGCATGGCGAACTGAAATCGGAAGGCAGTTCGGTGGCAGAAGGGATCGGGCAGGGCCGGATTACCGCCAATCTGGAAGGCGCACCGATTGATACCCAGTTCCGTATCTCGGACGAGGAAGGGATGCATTGGGTCGAACGGTTGCTGCAGGACGAAGGGCTGTGTCTGGGCCTGTCATCCGGCATCAATGTTGCCGGCGCGGTCGAACTGGGCCAGCAATTGGTGGCCGAGGGGCGCGAAGATCCCCGGGTGGTCACTATCCTGTGCGATACCGGCTTTCGTTACCTGTCGAGCCTGTACAATGCCGAATGGCTGGAAAGCAAAGGTCTCAAACCCTTCCCGTGGCTCCGCGATTGATTGACCTGTGGGCGATAGGCTATAGCGTCTGCCGATGGCTCTGAATTCGATCTTTCCTAAAGCAGACACTCCGCCCGGCGACGATGCGGACATCCTTTCCGTTTCCACGCGAAATGTGCGGTCGGAATCGATCCAGCGTTTGCAGATCGGGCTGGCCGGGCTTGGCACGATGATCCTGCTGATCGGCCTGGCGCAAGTGGTCTATGATCGCGCGCAATTGTCGGAAGCAGAGACTGTGCCTGCCGCTTCGGCTACCATCGCGCCGAAAAAACCCGAGCCGGTACAGAACGATCCCCTGGCGGAAGCTGGAGTCGTTCCCGATTTGCCATCCGAGCCCAAAGGCCAGACAGCGCAAGAACCGGCAATCATGCCCGAGCAGGGCAATGCCAGACCTGCCCCGCAATAAGTTGACCGGCAGCACCGAAGGCAACACCGACAGCGCTGTCAGGGGCGGGCTTGCCATTTCGCGGCGGCTCGCGTGGGGCATTGTGATGGCCTGTCTGGTAGCCGCGCTAGGCGTGTGGGTTTTCTCGCTGCAGAAACCGGCTCCCCGCCAGATGCTCGGGCTGATGACGACGCTGCCGATCTATTGGGGCGAGGTTGCCGGGATGGACGAGATGATCGCAGGCACTGCGCCGCCGCATTGGGTGCGCAGTGCCCTGGAACAGGAATATCAACTGGTTCCGCTCGACACGCTGGCAGGCTCCGGTGGCATTGATTCGCGCGTCACGATGGACCGCGTTCTGCTGGCCCAGCCGCGCGCTTTCTCCGGTCCTGAAAATGTCGCACTGGACAATTGGGTGCGGGGCGGCGGGCATGTGTTGCTGTTTGCCGATCCAATGCTGACCAGTCATTCCCGCTTTCCCATCGGGGACCGGCGCAGGCCGCAGGATGTCGTTTTGCTTTCCCCGATTCTGTCCCGGTGGGGGCTGGAACTGCAATTCGACGAGGCGCAAGCTGCGAGTGAGCGGATCGCGCAATTCGAAACTATCGATCTGCCGGTCCACCTGGCCGGGACTTTCCGCAAAATCGCGACAGCGCCCGGCGCCCGATCCGATTGCGAGATCACGGTGGGCGGCCTAATTGCCGACTGTGCAATCGGACAGGGCCGGGCGTTGATCATCGCCGACGCTGCCATGCTGGACCAGGATGCTGGCGGAAAAGCGCGCGAGAAGGCCCTACGCACCCTGACCGCCCGGGCTTTTTCGAAACGTTGAGCGCCCCTTGGGGATTACGCGGGAATCAATTTCCCTTCGGCTCGAGTCGCTATCATTAAATGGCGGGAAATAGCGGAAACCCTTGCATTATTTTCCACGAGACAATTCCAGTTAACTTAAAAAATTGTCAATAATTATATAGTTAAATTAATACTTTAACGTGTTTTCCCGTGAAAAACCCTAATTTCCCCTTCCATCGCCTCTGCGGGCGCGTTAATACCATTGCTCATCGGACAGGTAGTCTCGTGCTGCGTCGCAATCTTGCGGGGCGGGCCACCCTCGCTAGCGCGTTGGCGGCAGTGGGGAAGGCGTGTCCGGATCGGGGCCCTTTAACTGGGGAATGGGGAAGTGGCAGGCGAGGATTTCGGGGGGTACAACGGACAAGCCTATTCGCCGGCAGGCGATAAGGGACGGTTCGTGCTGCCTCCGCAATTTCGTAACGCCGTCAAGGAATCGTCCAAGGGACGGATGCTGTGCCTGGTTAAGCATCAGAAGCTGAAATGCCTGGTTGGTTTCGGCCAGTCCCGCCACACCGAATTGGAAACCCAGCTCGACCGGGAGGAGGAGATGTCCTTCCGCCTCGGCCGCGAATTCGACCGTGATACCCGTGCCTCGCAATTGTTCGGCTATGTCACTATCCCGTTCGACGATAGCGGTCGCTTCGTGATGCCCGACCACATCCGCACGCTCGCGAATATCGACGACGGACTGTTCTTCAACGGTGCGGGCCGTTTCTTCACCGTCTGGAACCCGGCCGAACTGGCCAGGATGGATGACGAATGGATCGGGGCAAAGGCTGCGTGTGACAGTCTGATCGCCGAAGCTCAGGCAAAGGCGCGCGGCAAATGACCGGCGTTCCGCCAACCGCTCCGCATGTTCCCGTCCTGATGCATGAATGTATCGCAGCGTTGGATCCCGCGCCAGGCGATGTGATGGTCGATGCCACATTTGGTGCCGGTGGTTATAGCCGGATGTTGCTGGATGCGGGCGCAACGGTGCATGCTTTCGACCGTGATCCCGATGCGATTTCTGCCGGCAGAAAATGGCCTGAAACGCGCGAAAATCCGCCGCGGCTGGTGCTGCATGCACGCCGTTTTTCCGAAATGGCCGATGCATTGGCGGAAACCGGGCTGGACAAGATTGACGGCGTGGCAATGGATATCGGCGTATCCTCCATGCAGCTGGATCAGGCAGGGCGCGGCTTCGCCTTTTCGCAAGAGGGGCCGCTGGATATGCGCATGTCACAGGAAGGCGAAAGCGCAGCCGATTTCCTCAACACCGCCAGTGATGAAGCGATTGCCAACGTGCTCTACCTGTACGGCGAAGAGCGCCAGTCGCGCCGTGTCGCTCGCGCCATCGTTGCAGCGCGTCCGCTCGCCACGACCGGCGATCTGGCGCGGGTCGTGCGCAAGGCGCTTGGCTATCATGCGGGCACGCCGAAAGACCCGGCGACCCGCAGTTTCCAGGCCGTCCGCATCCATGTAAACGCAGAGCTTGACGAATTGACCGAGGGCCTGTCCGCAGCCGAGAAAGTCCTGCGCGAAGGTGGCCGCCTGGCGGTAGTCAGTTTCCACAGCCTGGAAGACCGCATCGTGAAGCGTTTCCTGCGCGATGCATCGGTCAGTGGCGGCGGTTCCCGCCATTTGCCCGAAGCGGAGGCCCGGCCGCCGGTGTTCACCGAAGTGTCCAAGGCCGTCCGCCCGTCGGAAAAAGAGGTCAATGACAACCCGCGGGCCCGATCGGCAACCTTGCGCTATGCGGTCCGCACTGC
>JBGSJO010000075.1:0-5190 GCA_041741895.1 Pontixanthobacter sp. | reverse complement strand
CCGCGATGCGCCGGTCAGCGTCCCGGACGGGCTGCCATCGCTGAGCGAATTGGAAGCGATGGATCCGGATGAACTGGACGAATTGCTCGGTCTGAAGCCAAAATACGATATCCCGCCCGCTGCGCGCCGTTCAATGTCGCGGGTCGGGATATTGGCCGCTGCCGAGGGCGGTCTGCCGCCGGTGTCGCTGGCGAACCAGCCTGCATCGATCGTACGGGCGGCTTTGGCAGGCACCAAAGGGCCGCTGGTTTCGCGCTGGGGCCACATCATGCTTCGCCGTGCGCTGGCAAGCCGCCTGGCCGCGCCGGCAGGGATGAACCCGGTCGAATTCGCCGCCTTGCGGGCCGGTGCCCTCAACAGAATTGGCGAATATTCCGCAGCACGCGTGCTGGTGCAGGATGTCGATACCAGCAATTGGAACCAACGCCTGACCAATGCGGCGCTGACCGCCTATATCGGGACCGGAGATGTAGTGGGCGCATGTCCGACGGTGAAACTGCAGGGCGGTGGGCGTGAAGATCCGCAATGGCAGATGCTCCAGTCGATCTGCGATGCGTATTCCGGGCAGGATGTGCGCGCAAATTCGCAGCTGAACCGCGCCCTGTCGCGCCAGATTGCACCAGCAATCGATGTCCTTCTGGCGCAGAGATATGCCGGTGCCGCCGGGCGCGGCCGCCGTGCAATTACGCTCGAATGGGAAGGTGTGAATGAACTGACCCCATGGCGGTTCGCGCTGGCGGCGGCAGTAGGCGCCGAAATACCAGCCAATCTGTTGGGCAATGCGGGCGCCTATTACGAACGCATTTCGGCGGTAGCCCCGATGCTGCCCCTGCCGCAGCGGGCGTCGGGTGCGGGCCGCGCGGCGAGCGAGGGCATTCTTTCATCGGCCGCAATGGTCGATCTGTATTCCCAGATTTACGCAGTCGAGGAAATCGAAGGCTCCCCGGCCCAAATCGCGGCGCTGCTGCAGACAGCCTATGTCGGGGCAGACCCGCAGCTGCGCCTTGCTGCGATGAAGAATATCTGGAGCGGCGATGGCCTGCCGGGATATGGCGGGCTGGTGCTGACCGCCTATGCCGCCGCGCGGATGCCGGTCAGTTCCGAATTCGAAGCGGATACGGGGCAATTGATCGCTTCCATGCTGGCAGCCGGATTGGACCGCAACGCGCTGCGCTGGGCATCGGTGGTGGAAGATGGCAGCCAGGGCTGGGCGCTGTTGGCGCTGGCCGTGGATGCGCACGGCGATGCGATCAGTTCAAATTCGCTCGATCAGTTTTTGGACGATGATCCCAGTGCGGAGCAGCGCAAGTCGAAGTTCCTGCTGGCCGGATTGGCCGGCCTCGGGCGGGTGGAACAATCCGCAATCAACAATTTTTCCAGCCGGTTGGAAATCGATCTTGGCCGCCAATCGAAATGGAGCCGTTTGATCGACAAGGCTGCTGAGGTGCGCAACCCTGCATTGGTGGCCTATCTGGCGGGGGTGGGGATGCAGGGCGAAGGATGGGACAGGATGACCGCGCTGCACCTGTATCATATCGTATCGGCGCTGAACCGAGTCGGCATGTCTGCCGAGGCGCGTATGATCGCAGCGGAGGCTGTGGCGCGCGGGTGATCCGGGCCGGGGAAAGGATCACTGCCATGCCTTCTGACGCCATCACCGCCCCCATCGACAGCTTTCTCGCAATGCTGGCAGCCGAACGCGGAGCCGCAGCCAACACCCTGCTTGCCTATCGGCGCGACCTGGAAGGGGCGGAGCAGTTGATCGGCAATCTGTCCGATGCCGATGGTTCCGTTTTGGCGAAACTGGGTACGGCATGGTCCGATCTTGCGCCTTCCAGCCTTGCGCGAAAAGCATCGGCATTGCGGCAGTTTTACGGGTTTCTGGTGGACGAAGGTCTGCGCTCGGACGACCCGTCATCCTCTCTGCCGCGCCCTGCAGCCCGCAGGCCGCTGCCGAAAATTCTCTCGCACGATCAGATTTCGGTCCTGTTCCAGCGTGCGGAAATGGAGGCGTCTGCCGGCAAACCGGCGGCGGTTCGATTGCTGACACTGCTCGAGATGCTGTATGGATCTGGTTTGCGCGCGACCGAACTGGTATCCCTGCCGCTGACTGCCATTCCGCGCGATGCGCCGTTTCTGACCGTAACGGGCAAGGGGGGGCAGGCCCGGATGGTCCCGGTAAGCAAGCGGGCCAGAACCGCGCTGGCGGATTGGTCATTGCTGCGGGCATCTGCGGCGCGGCCGGGCAACAAATTCCTGTTCCCTTCGCGTGACAGGCATATTTCACGCATCCGCTTGTTCCAGATGCTCAAGGAACTGGCAGCGCGGGCCGATTTGCCACCGGAAAAGATCAGCCCGCACGTGCTGCGCCATGCCTTTGCCACCCATCTGCTGGAAGGCGGCGCGGATTTACGGGTGCTTCAGACCCTGCTCGGCCATGCCGACATCGCGACCACGCAGATATATACCCATGTGGATAGCGCCAGGCTGGTCGCGCTGGTCAATGAAAGGCATCCGCTCGCGCGCAGGCCGGATAAGGCCTCGCCTGCAGGATAAAACGCATTCCCGCCCCCTTGCCGAGTGCGCCGATCAGGACTAGCGCGGGGCAATGATTTCATACCTCGAATTTGAAAAGCCAGTCGCCCAGCTAGAAGCCCGTATCGCAGAATTGCGTCTCGCTGGCGAAGGTGACGATGTCGATATTTCCGCAGAATTGCGCCGGTTAGAAAAGAAAAGCGCTGCCTTGGTGGAAAGCACCTATGCCGCGCTGACGCCGTGGCAGAAAACGCAGGTTGCGCGCCATCCAAACCGTCCGCATTTTCGGGACTTTGTCCATCATGCGTTCGACGAATTCGTGCCCCTTGGCGGGGACCGGCTGTATGGAGAGGATGAAGCGATATTGGGCGGCTTTGCCAGCATCGCCGGGCGGCGTGTAATGCTGATCGGCCATGAAAAGGGCCACGATACGCAGTCCCGCATCCGGCATAATTTCGGGATGGGCAAGCCGGAGGGTTATCGCAAGGCGATCCGCCTGATGGAACTGGCGGGCCGGTTCGGCCTGCCGGTGGTAACATTGGTCGATACTTCCGGGGCGTTCCCCGGGGTGGAGGCAGAGGAACGCGGCCAGGCCGAAGCCATCGCCCGTTCAACCGAAGCCTGCCTGGCTTTGCCGGTGCCGATGGTGGCGACGATCGTGGGCGAGGGCGGTTCCGGCGGCGCAGTCGCGCTCGCCAGTGCGGAACGCGTGTTGATGTTCGAACATGCGGTCTATTCGGTGATTTCACCCGAAGGTTGCGCCTCGATCCTGTGGCGTACTGCGGAAAAGGCGCCCGATGCCGCCGAAGCCATGAAAGTCACCGCGCAACAATTGCTCCAGATGAAAATCATCGACCGGATCGTTGCCGAACCAAAAGGCGGTGCGCATCGTGATCCATCGGGTGCGGCACAGGCGTTGGGCTTGGTGATCGGGGAGGAGCTGGATGCGCTGTCCGGCAAGTCGTCCGCCCAGCTGCGCCAACAGCGCGAAGAACGCTATTTGCAGATCGGTTCACTCTAAGGCTGGAACAAACCTGCGACCTCGACAGTTTTGGTATTGATCACAGGCGGTAGCAGGCATTCGATCCTGCGCCGTTTACATTCCTGGAGGAATTCTCGACATGCCAAATTTCAAGCAAGCCGCGTTACTCACCACGGCGATTGCGTCGCTCTCGCTGACCGGCTGCACCGCTATGGGCGGCGGCGCGATACCCGGTGGATCTGCGCCGATCACCACCAGCGAAGCCCAGCAGGGTGCCGAGGCACATCCCCAGTTCCTGGCTGAATTTGGCGGCACCTACCAGGGACCGCAATCCGCCTATGTCGAACAGGTCGGCAAAAACATCGCTGTCCATTCCGGACTGGGCAATGCGCGGGAAAGTTTCACCGTTTCGCTGCTCAACAGTTCGGTCAACAATGCTTTCGCAATTCCTGGCGGCTATATTTATGCAACCCGCCAGCTGGTTGGATTGATGAATAACGAAGCCGAACTGGCCGGTGTGCTGGGGCACGAGGTAGGCCATGTTGCCGCCCGCCATTCACAGCGCCGCCAGTCTGCCGCCCAGCAGAACACCCTGCTCGGCACGGCGGGGGCCATTCTTTCGGGCATTTTGCTGGGTGATAGCGGAATCGGTAATACGATTTCCAAGGGCTTCCTGCAGGGTTCCCAGCTATTGACCCTGAAATTTTCCCGCAGCCAGGAATTGGAAGCGGATGACCTTGGCATTCAATATCTGAATAAAGCTGGCTATGATCCGCGGGCGATGGCGACGGTGCTGCAAAGCCTGGCGTCGCAAAATGCGCTCGATTCCTCGCTCCATGGGAACAATGCGACCGTTCCTGAATGGGCATCGACCCACCCCGATCCGGCCAGCCGGGTGCAATCCGCCTTTACCAAGGCAGGTGCAGCGTCCGGAACGACCAACCGCGATACTTTCCTGACCCGGATCGACGGGATGATGTATGGGGATGATCCGGCGCAAGGCGTGATCGAAGGGCGCCAGTTCCTGCATCCGGTATTCCGCCTGGCGTTTACCGCGCCGACCGGTTTCTACATGGTAAACGGTTCCCGGGCGGTGTCGATCAACGGCGAAAGCGGCCGGGCACAGCTTTCTACGGCGCAGTATAATGGCAATCTCGACACCTATGTGCGCTCCGTATTCACCGCAATCGGTGGTTCGCAGCAGAACCTCGCCCCGTCGAATATGCAGCGCACCACTGTGAACGGAATTCCCGCAACATTCGGCACTGCCCGGGTCAATAATGGCACCAGCCAGATTGATGTGACGGTGTTCGCGTATGAATTTTCGAACAATCAGGCATTCCATTTCGCAACCATTGCCCCCGCCGGGCAATCAGCCACGTTTAACGCAATGTTCAGTTCGATGCGCAGAATTTCCAGCGCCGAAGCCGCCGCAATTATTCCGCGCAAGATCGATGTGGTGACGGTTGCCCGCGGAGATACCGTGCGTACGCTGGCGAACCGAATGGCGTATTCCGCCGCGCAGGAACAACGGTTCCGGGTGCTCAACGGGCTGAGTTCAACCGATACGGTGCTGCCGGGGCAGAAGGTGAAGCTGGTCGTCAAATAAGACCGGCTTGGTCTGTGGTTTGAATTGCAGGATTAAATTGCGCATATAAAAAGGCGGCGGGGAT
>JBGSJO010000074.1:0-15507 GCA_041741895.1 Pontixanthobacter sp. | reverse complement strand
CCGCCCGCGCCGCCGCCGCCGTGGTGGCCGGGGCCGCAAGCGTTCTGGCGGTGAAAGCCAGCCAGACACCCAAAGCGACGACCACAGCGACAGCGACCAGTCCGCTTCCAGTGATCGTCCGCAGCAGGACCAGCAACACGGTTCCCCCGATGATGACGGCGAGGAAAAGCCGAAGAAGCGTCGCCGCCGTGGTGGCCGCCGTCGTCGCGGCCGTGACCGTGCGGATGGTGAAGGTGAAAACGGTGCGGAAAACGGTGAAAATCCGTCAGAAACCTCCGAGCCCGGGACGGACGACGTAGCAATCGCGGCTGGCCCCGATACGGTGCCGGAAACTGCGGATGCTGCGGCGGAGGAAAAACCGAAGCCGAAACGCCGCTCGCGTGCCAGAAAGTCTGACGAGGCAGCACCCGCCGCCGAAGCAGAAACGCACAGTTCCGAAGACAAGCCAAAGCCGGTCCGCCGCGCCCGCAGCCGCAAGAAGGCAGAGGAGGAAGTTTCTTCCCCTGAAACCGCAGCAGCTACCGAAGATGCACCGGCTGAAAAGCCCAAGCGCCGTCCACGCGCCAAAAAGGCAGACGTAGCCGAATCAGAAGTTGGCTCGGAAGTTCCGGCTGAAGCCAAGCCGAAGGCAAAGGCTGCAGCCAAGCCAAGGGCCAAGCCCGCGGCAAAGGCGGCGCCCAAGACTGCGGCAAAGCCTGCACCCAAGACTGCAGCAAAGGCCTCCGAGCCTGCCCCTGCCGAAGAAGGCAATTCCGCCGGCCCACGCAAGAGCGGCTGGTGGCAGCGCACCTTTGGGTGATCTGACCACGACTTAAGAAAAGGCCCCCTTTCCATGCGGATCGGGGGCCTTTTTTATTAGCAGAATGTGGGATTTTGGTACCCGACCTGTCAAGGTCCGATTTTGGCCGATGATGGTGGGACAGGATGAGCAAATATTTTCTCGGCGTGTGCAGCGGCACTGGTCTGGTCAGTGTCCCCACCGCAATTTCCTTATTGGAAATCCAGCGGACCCTGATTGCTAGCAATCACGGGGTTCAGTGCAACATTTTTTCCGGCGCCGACATCGCGGTCGCGCGCAACCTCATGGCGCAGGCATTCATCGAATCGGGTGCAGAAATATTTGTCGGTATCGACGACGATGTCGGGATTAGCGCGGAAGCCTTCGCCGCCATTGATGCCGGGGGTCATGATTGCGTGACCGTTATCGTTCCCCAGAGGGATCTCGACCTATCCGGATTTGCCGATCAGGTGCGCGGCGGTGAAAGTGATGCACAGGCCCTGCGCAATGCAGCGCCGCCCCACGGCCTGCCCCCTGGCCAGCAGGAAGGGTTCTTCTCGACGGAACGCGGAACCACCAGCTTTTACATGGTCAAAAGGCGTGTCATCGAGGGTTGATGGACCCCGAATTTACGCAGCAACGCGATGCACGCACAGCGAAGGGTGTGGTGTCCTATTGGGGTTTCTATAACCCCGGAAATGATGAAAGCGGCGCCTATCTTTCGGAAGATTATTCCTTTTTCAGGCGGGTCAGGCAATCCGGGGTCGCCATTGTCGCATATTACAGGCCTGGCCTCAGCCATAGCGGGCTGAAAACCTATTATACGTATCGGCGCATCGCCGGCAGATCGCTATCCACTTTTCACCGCAGTGCCCCATTCCACCCACCCCGCAAAGCGCGGCGTTTTGGGGACATATTGTGCGCCCTGCCGGTCCGCCGCGAATCCGGCAGCTTCCACGGCGCTGGTGATCGGGCGGGTCAGATGGCATCCGCCTGCAATCGGTTTCCACACCGGTTCGATCCGGTCCTGCCATTTCGCCACATCGGCATCCGGCGCGCGGCCATGTTCGAGGAACAGCAAGGTGCCGCCGGGCCGCAGGATGCGCCGCAATTCCTTCAGCACCTGCGCCTGATCCAGCACCGAACACAGGGTGAAAGTGCACACCGCCGTGTCGAAACTGGCTTCGGCGAAGGGAATATCCTCCCCGAAACCATGGCGAATATCCGCCTTCCAGCCCTTCTTTTCCGCCGCGCTGTGCGCGTAATCGAGTAGCTTGGCGCCCGGATCGATTCCGGCATAGCTGGTTACCGCATCGGCAGAGTAGAATTCCTGGTTGATCCCGCCGCCGCAGCCGATTTCGAATACGTCGCCCTTCGCCTGCGGCACCAATTGGCTGCGTAATTTCATGATCTGCGGCGCCCCGCACGCCAGTTTTATAATTCGCGGCACGCCGTGCCTGTCCCACCAATTTGCCAATCCCATCGCGCCCCCTTTTCAATTGCCCCGTGAACGGCCATCATGCGCGCGACTGAGAGGATTTGCCATGCCCGAAATTTTCCGCACGCCCGATGAACAGTTTGCGAACCTGCCCGATTTCCCGTTCGCGCCGCATTATTACGAGCTGAAGGAAGGTCTACGGGTACATTATCTCGACGAAGGCCCCCGCGAAGGCACTACGGTGCTGATGATGCATGGCGAACCGAGCTGGAGCTACCTCTACCGCAAGATGATCGGTCCGGTGGTAAAGGCGGGTTACCGGGTTATCGCCCCCGACTTGATCGGCTTCGGCAAATCGGACAAGCCGACCGACAAATCCTTGTTCACCTATGCCGGCCATGTCGCGTGGATGCAGGAATGGTTCGAAGCACTCGCCCTCGATAACGTCATGCTCGCTTGCCAGGATTGGGGATCGCTGATCGGCCTCAGGCTGGTGGCCGCGATGCCGCAGAAATTTTCCGGCGTGGTGCTGTCGAACGGCGGCCTGCCTGCCGGGCAAGACCCGCCCAAGGCGTTTGCTGCATGGCGCACCTTTGCGAAAGTCAGCCCGGTATTTCCGATCGGCGGGTTGTTGCAGCAAGCGACCAAGACCCAGCTTTCCGATGCCGAAGTCGCAGCCTATAACACCCCCTTCCCCACCCGCGCCAGCAAGACCGCCGCGCGCGCTTTTCCTGCCTTGGTTCCCCTCGGCCCCAACGAAGCCGTGCCCGACCAGCTTGCCGCATGGGAAGTACTGGAGACGTTCGAAAAGCCGTTCACCTGCTGTTTCAGCGATGGCGACCCGATTACCAAAGGCGGCGACGCAGAGTTCAAGGCGCGCGTGCCGGGCGCCAAACACACCCTCCACCGCACGCTGAAAGGCGGCCATTTCATCCAGGAGGATGATCCCGATGGCTTCGTCGCCGCGATATTGGACACTGCGAAACTGGCGGGGGTTTGATCGGCGGCCCCCTGCCCCTCGCAATTAGTGTTCAGACCCATTCGATCCGGGGAGTTCGCGGACTGGATGGATTGGTTTGAGTAATTGATGCGACACTCTCCGTAATGCTGGCAAGGCTCTCCGGCTTGGGTTAACGGGCAGTGTGCACCCCAGCGGAACCCTCCTCGATACTTCGCTGTTAATGTCCTTGCTTGCCGGGGTGGCATCCGGCTTTCTGATCGGCATTGAACGCGGATGGCAGCAGCGCGGGGAGGCGGATGGTACGCGTGTGGCAGGCGTGCGAACATTCACCCTGATCGGCGGCTTTGGCAGCTTGGTGGCGTTGATCGCACGTGAAGTTTCCACTGCCATGGCCGCAATAATACTTGGCGGCCTGGTTGCGCTTCTTGTCGTTGGCTTTCTGCGCGAACAGGCCAAGTCTACCAAGCGAGACGCTACCACGATGGTGGCCGCCATGGTTGCCCTGGCCTTGGGCCTGCTCGGCGGCGCTGGCCATATCGCATTCGCGGTTGCGGGAGCGGCGCTAACCACTTTCGTTCTGGCAATGCGTAACCAAGCCCATCATCTGGTGCGTTCGCTGGACCAGATTGAGGTCCAGGCTATCGCCAGGTTTGCGGTCATCGCGGTCGCAGTCCTCCCGTTTCTACCCAATGCGCAGTATGGACCCTACAACGCGTGGAATCCCTTCAAGCTCTGGCTGGTTCTTGTCTTGATTATCGGGTTTTCCATTGTCGCCTATGTCGCAAACCGAATGATCGGCCAGAACAAGGGAACAATCGCCACTGCGCTGATAGGCGGAACGTACTCTTCAACCGCTGTCACCGCATCGCTTGCAACAAGGCTCCGTGAAACAAACACAGGCCCGTTCGCCACTGGCATCGCCCTCGCAAGTGCAGTGATGTATGTACGCGTCTTGGTCCTGACTGCCATCCTCGCACCTATGGCGGCGCTGCCATTACTCTGGCTGCTTGCCCCAGCAGGGTTCGCCGCTTTTGCTGTCTCGGCGATCACCTGGCGGTTCGAGCGAACGAGTACCGGCACACCCCCCCGACTCATGAAAAAGCCGTTCGAAGTGCTCCCTGCGCTGGGTTTCCTGCTTGCAATGGGCGGGGCCTCGCTACTCGTACGTTGGGCCCAGTTCAGGTTTGGTGAGGCGGGCGGCGCGTGGTCGCTGTTTATTGCCGGGAGCCTTGACGTCGATGCCGCAATCGTGACTTTGGGGGGTCTGCCTCGTGGATCGGTGGGCCCGTCGATTGCCGCACTCGCCCTTGGCGGAACGGTCGCAGTAAACATGGCTTTCAAGATTGCCATAGTCCTGGCCAATGCGCGCCTGCGGGCGGGCGGTCTCGCAGCAACTGCTTTACTGGCGAGTTTGGTGATTCTTATCGCGGCGCTCGTCTGGCGCTTGATCGAGATTGCCGCCTAAATTCTGATCCGGTCCAATTGATCAAGGTCAACATTCGGGAGCGCAGGCGAAGCAACACTGTTGTCAACTTCTGGGCCGCTAGCAGACTAACCCCGTTTATTCCCGATGGCCGCCAGAGGGACCATCCAAATACGCTGCCTACGCCAAATTCACTCCGGCACCCGTTTCCCTGCCCAGTCGAACACGCCGCCGCTGTCCTGCGGCGTCAAGCCGTTCAGCACCGCCAGCAGGCTTTCCGCTGAATGCTGCGGGGTGAATAGTTTGCCGTCGGGCACATTGCCCTGGAACGGCTGCGACAGAGCCGTATCAACCGTGCCGGGGTGCAGTCCCGCGATTACGGCGTGTTTGTGGGTGCGGGCCAGTTCGATGGCGAAATTCTTCAGCAGCATGTTCAGCGCAGCCTTGGATGCGCGGTAGGAATGCCAGCCGCCCATCCGGTTGTCGCCGATCGATCCGACGCGGGCCGAAAGCGCAGCGAACATTGCGCGCCGGTCCCTCGGCAGCAGCGGCAGCATGTGCTTGGCGATCATTGCCGGGCCGATGGTGTTGAGCAGCAGCATTTGCTGCATCGCGGCGGAATCCAGCTTGCGGTAGCTTCGTTCCGGGGCGGTGTCGTCTGCCAGGGTCAGCACGCCGGTGGTTACAACCACCAGTTCCGGCGGATCCGCCGCCATCATCCCGCCCGCTGCCGCGATACTTTCTTCATCGGTCAGATCGAACGCAAAAGGCCGGATGCCCGGACCGGCAGGCACCGCCCCGCCGCGGGATCCGGCATAGACGGTGCCGCCGCCGCGCGCCGCCAGCGCGGTGCACATGGCCGCACCGATTCCTCCTGAAGCCCCGAAAATCGCTGCGTTTTTGGGGAAGTCTTCGGTGCTCGCCATGTTATTTCCTGTTGTTTGGGTTGAGGCTGCTTCCCTCCCAATACCTTGCAAGAGAGGCAGTTCCGTTGGGCCGCCGGAACCAATAGTTAGCACCTGCATCGATTCGCTCGATATACGCCCGAAAGCCTACCCTTGCCCTCGGCGGAATTGGCGCTAGATAGACAAGTGACACGATCAGGCACGCAGTACAGAAAGCATCCAGATGGCCACTTTTACCCTTCCCGAAAATTCCAAGGTCACTGGAAAGGGTCGAACGCATCCGGCGAATGGTGCGAAGAACGTGCAGAAATTCAAGATATACCGCTATAATCCCGACAGCGGCGAGAACCCGCGCTATGACACTTTCGAGATCGATCTGGACGATTGCGGGCCGATGGTGCTGGATGCACTGATCAAGATAAAGAACGATATCGACCCCACGCTGACCTTCCGCCGCAGTTGCCGCGAGGGTATTTGCGGGTCCTGTTCGATGAATCTGAACGGCAAGAACGGCCTGGCCTGCACCACCGCGATGAGCGATCTGAAGGGTGACATTCGCATCACTCCGCTACCGCATATGGAAGTGATCAAGGATCTGGTGCCGGATTTCACCCATTTCTATGCGCAATATGCCTCCATCCGGCCATGGCTGCAGACGGTCAGCACCACGCCTTCGGGCAAGGAACGGCTGCAGACCCCGCAGCAGCGCGAGCAATTGGACGGATTGTATGAATGCATCCTGTGCGCCTGTTGTTCCACCGCCTGCCCTTCCTATTGGTGGAATTCGGACAAGTTCCTCGGCCCTGCGATTCTGCTGCAGGCGTACCGCTGGCTGGCCGATAGCCGCGATGAAATGACCGGTGAACGGCTGGACGATCTGGAAGACCCCTTCCGCCTGTATCGCTGCCACACGATCATGAATTGTTCCAATGTCTGCCCCAAGGGTCTGAGCCCGGCCAAGGCGATTGCGGAAACCAAGAAGATGTTGGCCGAGCGGCACATCTGATCGGTGCCGGATGACGATAAGTACTTCGAATATCAGGAGCATCCCGCCCATCCCGGCTGGTTTACCTGGAATTTGCGCGACCAGACCCGCTTCAATGCGGTAGTGATGGGCGATCTGATCGTCCGCACCGAGGGCGAGAAATGCCGCCTGCGGATGTTTCCCGAACGCAAGCACACCAACCTGCAGGAAATGCTCCACGGAGCGACCACGCTGTCACTGATCGACATTTCCTTGTTTGCCGCCATGCGCACGCTGACCACTGGTGAGCCGGGCCCGGCGGTGACGCTGGAACTGTCCACCCAATTCATCGGTGGCGGCAAGGTCGATGAACCGCTTGATGCCGTGGTTTGGATCGTGCGCGAAACCGGAAGGCTCTTGTTCCTGCGCGGCGATGTCGAACAAGGCGAACACAAAGTCGCAGCCTATTCCGGCATTGTCCGGAAGGCTTCGAAGAAGTGATACCCCGCAAATGACCGATACCATATCGCGCTATGATGAACTGGTGGCGGCTGGGGAACTGCGGCCCGATCCGCAACAGTGCGATGCAGCACAAAAGCTCGCGGCGCTGCGCGAACAGCTGGTCGCCCAATCCAGGGAGGGAGTTCTATCCCGATTGTTCGGCAAGCGGAAGCCGCCGCGCGGGATTTATCTGTGGGGCGGTGTCGGGCGCGGCAAGTCGATGCTGATGGACCTGTTCCACGATGCGCTTGCAATCGAGGAAAAACGCCGGGTCCACTTCCACGCCTTCATGCTGGAAGTACACGCCCTGCTGCATGAAGAACGCAAGAAGGAAAGCGGTGATCCGATCATCCCCGTTGCCGCCAGAATTGCCGCTGGGCTGCGCTGCCTCGCCTTTGACGAGATGGTGGTGAATAACAGCGCCGATGCGATGATCATGAGCCGGCTGTTCCGCGCATTGATTGAAGATCACGGCATCACCATCGTCACCACGTCCAACCGGCCACCGCAGGACCTTTACAAGGACGGGTTGAACCGCGAGCATTTCCTGCCCTTCATCCAATTGATCAAAAACCGGCTGGACATAATCGCCCTGAATGGCCCAACCGATTACCGGCTAGAACGGCTGCGCGGCATAGACAATTGGCACACACCCATTGGCGACGCAGCAACCGCCCAGCTGCGCGAAGTGTTCTTTCGCCTGACCGATTACAATCCGGACGATGCAGAAAACGTGCCCTCGGGCGAGCTGGACCTGGGCGGCGGGCGGATGCTTTTTGTACCGAAATCGCTCAAAGGCGTCGCCGTTTTCAGTTTCAAGCGCCTGTGCCGCGAAGCGCGCGGGGCTGCGGATTATCTCGCCATCGCCCAGGCCTATCACACGGTCCTGATCGTGGGCATTCCGGTGATGGGGCCCGAAGACCGTAACGAGGCCGCGCGGTTCGTCACGCTGATCGATGCATTGTATGAATACCGGGTCAAGCTGTTCGCATCGGCCGCAGCCGAACCGGCCCAGCTATATCACGCAGGTGACGGCAGCTTCGAATTCGAACGCACCGCAAGCCGGTTGATGGAAATGCAGAGCGCGCAATATATGGCACTGGGGCACGGAACAGAGGGTTGAAACACCCGCCAATGCCCCCAAATCATTTATCATCCCGGAGATAACATCCCGCCGATGCAGGAATATTCTATGATCAACATCAGACCCTTTGCCACTCTCGGGGCGGCAGACCACGGTTGGCTGGATGCCCGCCATCACTTCAGCTTTGCATCCTATCACAATCCCGACCGGGTCAGCTGGGGCCAGATTCGCGTGTGGAATGACGATACGATTGCACCCCGCAGCGGTTTTCCGCCCCACCCCCACAGCAACATGGAAATCGTCACCTTCGTGCGCACAGGCGCGATCACGCATAAGGATTCGCTCGGCAATATGGGCCGGACCGGTGCGGGCGACGTGCAGGTGATGAGCGCCGGCAGCGGGATCACCCATGCGGAATATAATGTCGAGGACGAGGCGACCACGCTGTTCCAGATCTGGATTATTCCCGATCAGGCGGGCGGCGATCCGTCCTGGGGGCAACGCGAATTCCCCCGCGGCGAGCGGGCCGGGAAGTGGGAAGTGCTGGCCGGCGAAAATTCACAGGCCGACGGCGCCTTGCCGATCCGGGCCGACGCGAAAGTTGTCGCGGCCACGCTCGCGGCAGGGGAAAGCGCAACCTATTCCGCCGACCCCACGCGGCATCAATATCTGGTGGCGCCTACCGGCCGAATCAAAGTCAACGGTGTGGAGGCACAGCCACGCGACGGCGTTGCCATCACCGGCGAAACGGACATCACCGTGGAGGCGATCGAAGACGCAGAACTGGTGATGGTGGACTCGCGCTAGAACGCGCGAATGGTGATAATGGCTGGGCCCGAAACGGTCAGGCGGCGTCGGCAAGCCTTTGTTGCGCCGCCGCCAGCCGGGTCATCACTTTCAGATCCAGATCACGCAGTTGTAGCGCTGCATCGGCCCATAATTCGGTGATCCGGTTGAGTTCTTCAAGCTCAAGATTCCACACTGTCTTGGTCGCCTTGCGGGAATTGACCAGCCCGCAGTGCCGGCGGTCCGACTTCTTGATGAATTCGCGGCACGCATTCAGCCCGTCACCATTTTCAGCAAGGTGGTGGACAATGCCGAGATCGTACATTTCTTCGGCAGTATAGGTCTGGTTCGACACGATCAGCCGGTCTGCCATCGCGCTACCCAGCTTGCGGCTCAGCAGTGCATGGGCGCCCATGCCGGGGAACAGGCCGAACATCACTTCGGGCAGACCGAAGGTCGAACCGCGCTCGGCGATGATGTAATCGAACGACAGCAGCGCCTCGAAACCGCCGCCCAGCGCCGCGCCTTCAACCAGACCGATCGTCAACATCGGAATGTCCAGCGTGTGAATATTACGGTGCAGGATTTCACAGCAGCGATGGCCATAATGCACCAGGCCCGCACGGTCGCGCGCGGCAATCAGTTTGTGGAACAATCTCAGATCACCGCCGAAACAGAATACACCAGGTGCACGGCTGCCCAGGACCAGATAGCGCAGCGGCACCTTTCCAGGGCCGAAACCTTCGGAAATAAGACGCTGCCAATTTTCGAAATCAGCGAGCATGGTCGGGGTGAAGCTGGGCCGGCCTTCCGGCCGCATATAGCTCCACAGGACTTCGAATTCACTATCGTAGAGGACATCCAGCTCGCCAAGTGCAAGCAATTGTTCCGGGATGGCAGCATGAATTGCGCTTTCCGTAACAAGATTATCTTCATCACGATCGAAATTCATGACGGAATTTGCACTGCTATCCATTGTCGTCAGATTCCCTCTGAAGCGCGGTGCCTAACCGATTCATTGTGACCCCTCAGCCCTGATAAATGAGGCCTTTTTTTCTGCTCGAAGGAATCTAGGCTGCTAAATACTTGCTTGGCAACCAAATAATTTCACGGTCAAATATGCGCCTGTCCCGCTTCAGGGCGATGGCGAGTCAGCAAAATGCCGCATGGGGAGCGGTCAAGCGGATAAACCAAGGTTTTCCACTGCCCGGTCCAGCATCAATAATTGCCACAATAATCGGGCATGATCGCTCCGGCCGGAAATGTGTTCTTCGGCGAGCGTTGAGAGACGCTTGGAATCGAACCACCCGGTCCGCGCCAGTCCCGCGCTCGATCCGACGCTGCGGGCCTGGCCGGCCAGCGGACCGCGCAGCCATTGGGCCAGCGGGGTCACGAAGCCCTGTTTCTGGCGGTACAGGATATTGTGCGGCAGGTACCGTTCCATCGTGTGCTTCAGCAGCCATTTGCCCTGTCTTCCGCGAATGCGTTCGCGGTGCGGCAATCCGGCGGCGAATTCGATCAGCCGGTGATCGAGCAAGGGTTCGCGCGCCTCCAACCCCACTGCCATGCTGGTCCGGTCCACCTTGGTCAGGATATCGCCGGGCAGCCAGAATTTCAGATCGACATATTGCGCCCGGTCCAGCCCGGAACGGGCCGGGGCCCGCCGCATCATCCGGATCAGCGGGTCTTCGGCGCGGTAATCGCCGCGGATTTTCAGGAAGGCGTCGGAATAAAGCGCCTGGCGCAATTCCGGCGGGATCACGGACAGGCCGCGCGCATATCCCTCCTCTCCGCTGGCGGCGAGCGACAGCAGGGTGGATTTCGCCCGGAATATCTGCGGTGCCCAATCGGCCTTGGGCCACGCCTTGCCCAGCGCGCCAAACACCGGTCCGCGCAGGAAAGATGGCAGCACCGCCCGCGCCCGTTCCTCGCGCGCATGGAACATTTGCCGGCGGTATCCGGCAAAGGCCTCGTCCGCCCCGTCACCCGACAACGCCACGGTGACATTTTCCCGCGCCAATTCGCACACCCGCAGGGTCGGCAGGGCGGAAGCATCGGCAAAGGGCTCGTCGAAAATTCCCGCAATGCGGTCAATCGCGCTGAAATCGTCAGGGTCCACCATCCGGCTGCGGTGTTCGGTGCCGAACATCTGCGCAACCTGCTGGGCGTAAGCGGTTTCATCCAGCCCGGCGACATCGAAGCCGATGGAACAGGTCCGCACCGGCTCGCGGCTCGCCTCCGCCATCAGGGCGACAACGCTGGAGCTATCGACCCCGCCCGACAGGAAAGCGCCCAGCGGCACGTCGGAAATCATCCGCGATGTCACCCCGTTCCGCAAATGATGCATTAATTCGGCGGACAGATCGGCGGTGGTCCCCTTGCGCCGCCCGGCAAAGCTGATGTCCCACCATTGCACCGGGCCGCTCGGCGCAGCGCCATGTTTCAGCAGGCGGTGATGCCCGGCGGGCAGTTTTTCAACGCCCTTCAGGAAGGACCGGTGATCGGGCACGTATCCCCAGGTGAGGTAATCCTCCACCGCCAGCGGATCGGCCTCCCGCCGCAGCAAAGGATGCGCAAGCAGGCCCTTGAGTTCGGAGGCGAAGGCAATGCTGCCATCGCTCAGCCGCGCGGTGAACAGCGGCTTCACCCCCATCCGGTCACGCGCCAGGAACAGCTCGCGCGTTTCGCGGTCGTATAATGCAAAGGCGAACATGCCGTGCAGCCGGTCGAGGCATTTTACACCCCATTTCTGCCAGGCTGCCAGGATGACTTCGGTGTCGCCTTCTGTGTTGAATTGCGCGCCCATTGCGGCAAGCTCGCGGCGTAATTCTTGGAAATTGTAGATTTCCCCATTGAACACGATCACCGCCCGGCCATCGGCGGAATGCATCGGCTGGGGGGAACCTTCCAGGTCGATGATCGACAGGCGGCGGTGGCCCAGGCCAACGCCCGGTGCGGTCCACACTCCTGAACCATCTGGGCCGCGGTGCACCAACGCATCGCACATCCGTTCCACCCGCACGGGATCGACCGGCTTGGGCGTTTCATAATGAAAAATACCGGCAATTCCGCACATGGGCGCGCTCTAACGAAGTCCGGCGATACGGTCCATCCATTCGCCTTCATCGCCCATACTTTTGCGGAACGCGGCGATGGATTGCGCGGTGGCCTGTCCCTCTGTCTGTTCGGCGGACAGGATTGCCAGAATGGTCGGCTCCCGGCGCAGCAGCAGGCGGCTTTGCATTGCCCTCAGTTTCAGCCGGGCGGCGCTGCCGGTGGTCAGGTTTCCGGAACGATAGGATGTTTCGGCAAGGCGTTTGACCCGCCCGAATGCGAGCAGATAATCCGCCCGCACCCTGGCATTTGAAATGCCCGGTTCCAGCCAGCGCCATGCAGTGTCGGGGGTCAATGCACCTTCGCCAAATGCGCTGGCTTCGCGGCCCTCTCCCTGTCCTGAATATACCGCGATGAAGACATCGACTTCCTGCCCTGCACTACTGCGGTAGCGGCCCAGCAGGCGGTGATCTGCCCCGGCAGCGCGCGGTTCCCATGCCGCAGTCGGGGCGTAGTCCACCAATTCCCAGCCCGGCACGGCTGGCAGGGCAATGCTTTCCGGCAAGCGTGCCTCGGCCCCTGACGCGAGCGTGGCCCATAGCGAAGCCAACAGGCCAAGCCCCAGGATTGCGCCCAATGCCCCATTGCCGCGCATGGTCAGCCTCGACAATGCGGCCAATATGGGCGAACGTTCCAGCGCGGCTACATCCGGTCCCAGATCGTCGGGGGAACGATCGAACCACCGCCATGCCGCCGTCAGCAGGGTGAACACCACCAGCGCAAAGAAAATCCAGCCGTAAAAGATATGATCGAAGCCTGCTGCAAATTCGATACCCTGGCTTTGCGCGATATAGATCGTGCCCCATGCCCGCACCCCATTGGCCAGGATTGGCAGAATGATCGCGGCGGCAAGAAACAGCGCGCGGCGCTTCCATCTGCGGAAGCAGGTGTGGGCCACCAATGCCCCCAGCGCGATCATCGCAACCAGGAACTTGACCCCGGAACAGGCCTCCGCAACTTCGAATAGCCCGGCGGGAGTATCGATGAACACGCCCTCGATCACGGCGGGAATGCCGCTCAGATGGGTTAGCTGGATTACCAGCTTGGCGGTGATCATCTGCAGTGCCGGGACCAGTTCATCACCGAACGGCACCAGGAACAGCATGAAGCCGAGCGGGAACGCCATCGCGGCGGAAACCCGCGGCCCGAGCAGGGTCACGACACTCGCCAGCAACATGAAAACCGCTCCAAGCTGGCTGGCGGAATTAGCGCCCGCGATGAAGCCGAGCAGCCACAGGAACAGCGATCCGGCGATGGCGGCCATACCCGGCCACCATGGCGCAGGTTCCAGTCGCGCCAGTTCCGCGCGCCGGGTCCAAACCAGCCAGCCGACAATTATCGGCACGAACAGCACGTGGTTGTAAGTGGAAATGTTCCACCATTTGTCCGCCATCGTCGCCCAATCCCGCAGGGTCAGGCCGATCAGACCCGCCCATGCCAGGCAAATGCGGACAAGCGGCACACGCCACATCTGCGGGATACGGTCCAGCCATGCGGCACTGCGCCAGTTCCTGAAGGCGGCTTCACGCGGCATCGCGGGTGCCTGCATCGGCGCGGGCTGGGCGTCCTGCGGCAGGCCTGCCGATGATCGGCCCGAGATGCGCGAGCATGGCGGGCCAGCTCTGGTGATCGACCACATGGCGCCGCGCGGCAGCGGCCATAATCGCAGTGGCCGCCAGATCTGCGATCAAGGCGAGCGCGCGGGAAACCAGCGCCGCATCATCCGCTTCGACCGCAAAATGCACACCATCCTCAGCATCGATGCCGGTTGCCGCTTCGGGGGTCAGCAGCACCGGCCGGGCCATTGCCATCGCCTCCAGCACCTTGTTCTGCACCCCGCGCGCGATCTCCAGCGGCGCGATCACGATGTCGGCGGCAGCCAGGAATGGCCGAACATCGGGCACTTCACCCCACACGCGGACACCGCCCTGCCCGTCCTGCGCCATCAATCGGGGAACGGGCGCGCGGCCCACAACATGGAATTGCGCGCCCCGATGAATCTCGCGTATTGGCGGCAGCAACCGGCTGATAACCCGCTGGGCAGCGGTGATATTGGGCGCATAATCCATCTGGCCGGTGAAAACGAAATGCGGCCCCGGGGTGCTTGCCAGATCGGGATGCGGCCGGGCAGACTGCGGATCGTAGAACCCGGCATCGATGCCGTTGCCCAGGGCAATCACATTCTCTGCGGAACTGGCCGGTAACCGTGACCGGAACAGTGCCGCCTCTGCCGCACTGACCAACAGAGTCCGGTCCGCGAGCTGGGCCAGCCTTGCTTCCTCCGCCGCCAGCAAGACAGCTTCGCGCGCATCGATCCAATTGCGCGGGAATTTGCCCGACTGGCCGAAACTTTCGAATTTGGCGGAATCGACATCGCACAGGTCGATCACCACCCTGCCTTCGAAGCCATCGGGCACATATTGGCCCATCTGGCCGGAAAAAACGAAGATCGTATCGATCTGTTTTGCGGCCAGCGTTTGCCGCACCCACCCATGCAGTGCCCGATGATCGAAGGCTGTCAGGCTGACCGGCTTGCGGGCTGCGAGCGCCTCCATACCGGCTCTCGCCATGCTTTTGCTGCGGCGGATCAGGTAATGGCTGACGGAAGTTTCGGCGAGCAAATGTTCATGGACCAGATCGCTGGCCGTATCGGCAAAACAACCCACGTGGACCGGCGCGATGTCTGCCAGCGCTTTGAGCAAATGATGCGATCGGATCTTGTCCCCCCGATCCGGCGGGAACGGGATGCGATGCGCCAGGAACAGGATATCGCCCATCAGCCCAGCCCCTTGGCGATCAGCGGCCCCAGCCGGTTGGCAATCGGCAGCGGCAATCGCTTCCACAGCGCGATCTTGGCGGAATAGGTATCGCTGGTGGGATCGATATTGCGCTTCTTCGTCCCCGGCGCGGCCCAGCTGGCATAGGCTAGCGGCTGAGGATCGAAGCCCCAGTTCTTCTTGTAATCATAGGGCCCGCTGCCGGTCTTGGAACGGCCGAAATCAAACCGGGTGCAGCCGCGCCGCCGCGCGTGCAGCATCAGCTGGTAATACATCACTTCATTGGCGCGCAGCTGCCGCGCGGACGAAGTCCCGCCGCCCCAATAGGGCATCACCGCGTCGCCGTGGTACAGCGACAGCACGCTCGCCACCGGCACGCCCTCATGCCGGACGGTCAGAATATCGGCATCGTCCCCGAAAGCATCCAGCACTGCGCCGAACAGGGATCGCGGAAATACCGGTGTTCCAAGATTGCGCACGCTTTGCGCATAGACGGCATAATGCGCCGCCCGGTCTGCTTCACCGCGACCGGTTTCCACGGTTAGTCCCAGCTTCAGCCCCTTGCGGATTTCGGCGCGCTGCTTGCGCGGGATTGCCAGCAATTGCGCCTCTTCATCGGCGGCCAGATCGGTCACGAAGCCGCAATGACCGCTGGTGACGATGTCCCAATCTTCCGGCAAGACCCCGCCACGCATCTCTACCGTTTGGCAGGACAGGCGCCCGGCCAGCTCCTCCGCCCGGCGGCACAGGGCCAGCGCGGTCCGCTCGCTCTCCGC
>JBGSJO010000073.1:0-18357 GCA_041741895.1 Pontixanthobacter sp. | reverse complement strand
CAGGCGAAACCGATCGCAATCAGGCCCCAGATCCGTTCCGGCGAAAGGCCGTACTGCGCCACCCGAGCGCCCATCGAAACGGCAGCGAAGACTGTCAGCGGCAGTATGCCCAGCGCCAGAATCAAGGCTGTAATTCGCATGATCCTTGAAGCGGTCATCTCGCTGTCATCGTCGCGGATGATCGCATTGGTCAGGACAAACGCCCCAAAGGCGCAGGACAGCAGGATCGGCGTCGCGCTGCGGGTTGCCTCCCATAATACGTCCGGCCCGGACAGGATCATTGCAGCAAGGAACAGGACCAGCGCCACCGCCAGCGGAACGGCGAGGAGCGACAGTACCATCAGCACCACCGACTGAAGGGTGCCGAGAATTTTCAACTGGTTGCGCAATGTGCCGAGCGCCGCGCCAAACGTCAGGCCGGAATAAGTCAAGCCGAACCATTCCTGGTTGATCAGGTCTTTCAGCAGGTTGATCTGCAACAATTGGAACAATTCGGACAGGACAGAAATCAGCGCCCATGCCAGCCCGACAAAAACCAGCGCGCCTGCGCCGCTGACAATATCGGTCCAGATGTGGAAATGGGTGTCCCTGTACGGTGTCTTGAAACGCAACCGGTGAAATCCGGCCTGAAACAACGGCAGCGACAGCGTGATCGCGACCACCCCGGCCCCAAAGGCGAAATCCTCGTCCGCCAGCCAGTCGTTCGGGTCGACCGCCTGCCATGCCAGCCCGGCCATCACCGCGCCGCCGATCAGGGCCGCGATTGCGGGCTCTATCCAGTGGGTTCGATCAATCGTGAAGGCAGCAAAGATGCCGGAAAAGAATACAAACGCCGCCAGTGCCATCCACAGGCGGCTGTGCTCGTTCCCGTCCGTGATCAGGTAAACAAGCAGCCCGGCTATGCCCAGCAGACCACCAAGCACCCATGGGCGCAGCGGCCATTGGCTATCGAATTTGATCGATGGATCGTGCGTATCTGGTTTCATGCGCCCTTTTCTGCCAAATTTTCATTGGCGGCAAGGTCACAAATATTCCGGAAAACTACTGCTGCGGAGGGGCCGGTGGCGCGCCCGCTGCACCCGGTGCACCCTGCTGTTGCTGCTGCATTTCCATCATCTGCTGCATCTGCGCCATGCGCGCCTGGAAATCTTCCAGCGACATGAAATCGATCAATTCCACATCGAACACCAGATCGCTGTTGGCAGGAATGACCTCTTCACCCGTTTGCGGGTTCATCTTCGCTTCTGCGCCGTAAGCCTTTTCAGACGGGATGGTCATGACATATTTGCCGCCCTTCTGCATATTCAGCGCGCCTTCCGCAAAGCCGGGGATCATCCCTTCCAGCGGCAGCGGGGTTTGCTGGCCTTCGTCGAACACGGTCCCGTCTTTCAGCTTGCCGGTGTAATTCACCAGCACCACATCACTGGTGACCGGATTGGGTCCGGTCCCCGCCTGGACGGTTTCAACCTCTACGCCGCCAGGCATGGAGGCATAGGCGATGCCTGCGCCAATCAGGATCACGGCGATGATACCCAGCCACAGTTTGGTCAGCGAGCCTTTGGCAATCGGATGCAGCGGAACGCGGGTGATTTCGGTCATGAAGGGGTCCTGATTCGTGAAGGTGTGCGCTTACAAGCAAAAGGGCGCAGATTTCTCCGCGCCCTGATGGCTTATCATCGTGCTGGGTTCAAGCGGGAAGTCCCACACTTGCAAAGACGGGTTTACTTGATCCCGTCACGTTCCATCCGCTTGCGCTCCAGCTTGCGGGCGCGGCGAACAGCAGCAGCCTTCTCACGGGCGCGCTTTTCAGAAGGCTTTTCGTAGTGGCGACGCAGCTTCATTTCGCGATACACGCCTTCACGCTGCAGCTTCTTCTTGAGCGCGCGTAGGGCTTGGTCGACATTGTTATCGCGAACCATGATCTGCATAAATTCAAACACCTCACAGCAAAGGAACAGAGCCCGCGTCAGGGCGGGGATGCGCCTACAGCTAACCATTAGAAATTGTGCCGAATCCTGCCCGGATCGGCTCGAACTGCAGCGCGCCTAGCGAATCGCTGTTGTTTTGGCAAGTGTTTGAAGACGCATTGCCCGTAAATTCCGACAATCTACGTCCATGAAGAGCGCGGATGACGAATGGCGATTGTGCGTCTATGGGACGGGCCATGACTTCAATTTCTCCTATGGCGCCTTTGGCCGCCACGATCAATGTCGCACTGGGCGGCGCGGCGGGCGCGGTGCTGCGCTATCAGCTGGGCCGCGGCATGACCCGGGTGTTCGGGCCGCAAAACATGGTGGCGTTTCCCTGGGCCACGCTTACCGTGAATGTGATCGGCAGCCTGGCAATGGGCATTCTGGCGGGGTATCTCGCCCGGCAAAGTGGCGCCGGCGAACAATGGCGTCTGCTGCTCGGTGTCGGCCTGCTGGGCGGCTTCACCACTTTTTCTTCCTTCAGCCTTGAATTGATGCTGCTGATCGAACGCGGCCAGCCTGCGATGGCCCTGACCTATGCGTTCATATCGATTCTCGCCGGTCTGTCCGGGCTTTATATCGGACTTATCCTGATGAGGATCGCGGCATGAGCGGACCAGAAAACACCAGCCCGAAGATCCCCATCGGGATTTCTGCCGAAGTCCGTCAATTCACCATCGACAAGGATGATGACGGGGTTCGTTTGGACCGCTGGTTCAAGCGCCATTTGCCGCAGATTGGCTTTGCGATGGTGTCACGCTGGGCGCGGACCGGGCAAATCCGGCTGGATGGCAAACGGGTGAAAGTGGACGACCGGATAGCCGCAGGCCAGATCGTACGCGTTCCGCCCGGCGGCGATACGCCCGACCGCGGCCCAAACCAGCGGCGCATCCTGACCGAGGATGAAATTGCGGAGGCGGATGCGATGGTCATTACCCAGGACCGCGCGGCAATTGTCCTGAACAAACCACCGGGCCTGGCGACGCAGGGCGGCACCGGAATGACCCGCCATGTGGATGGCCTGCTGGATGCCTTTGCCGAAACTGGCCCCCGCCCTCGTCTGGTGCACCGGCTGGACAAGGATACCAGCGGCGTCCTGCTAATCGCGCGGACACCCGGCAGCGCGGCGTTCTTCTCCAAACGGTTTTCCGGCCGGACAGCAAAGAAAGTCTATTGGGCGCTGATCGTCGGCGTACCCGAAGTCTACGAAGGCCAGATCGATGCGCCGCTGTCCAAACAGCCGGGCACCGGCGGCGAGAAAATGCACGTCGACGAACAAAACGGCCAAAAGGCAAGCACCCGCTACCGCGTGATCGAACGCGCCGGAAACAGCGCCTGCTGGGTTGAGCTGCAACCGCTGACCGGACGCACGCATCAATTGCGCGTGCATATGGCGGCGATCGGCCACCCGATTGTGGGGGACGGCAAATATGGCGGGCAGGACGCCTTCCTGACTGGAAGCATCAGCCGCAAATTGCATCTGCATGCGCGGCGGCTGGTGATCGATCATCCCGATGGCACGCCGCTGGATGTCACGGCAGATTTACCGCCACACTTCGCGGCCAGCATGGAGCAAATGGGCTTCGACCTGACCCTGAGCGATGCCCTGCCCAGTGACGAACCCACCCCGATGTCGCGCGAACAGAAAAAACAATCCGCGCGTCAGCATTCCAAGCAGATCCGCAAGGAACGGCGCGGCGAACGGCGCGAGAGAATTGCCGGCGGTCGCAACGAGAAAGACGGCATTGCCAAGGGGCGGCCAAAGAGCGGAGCCAAGGCTGCGCCAGTTAAGCGCGGGCCAACCAAGGGCAAAGGATCTCCGAAGCCGGTTTCGAAAGCCGGTCCCAGGCCCGCACCGAAAGATGGCTCCAAATCCGGCGCGCCCAAACGTGGCGGACCGGCCAAGAGATCCCGCTAGGTGCAGCCCGATCCGCTCCGCAGTGAATTTGCGCATTTGATGCAGGATCTGGTCCGATGAATGTCCGGCTAGCCGTATTCGACTGCGATGGAACATTGGTGGATGGGCAGGCGAGCATTTGTGCTGCGATGGACAGCGGTTTCGCGGCGGCGGGATTGCCCCCGCCCGATCATCATGAAGTCCGCCGGATTGTCGGGCTCAGCCTGCCGCAAGCGATTCGAATGCTTGCGCCTGATGCCGCCCCCGTCGATCAGACCCAGATCGTCGAGGGGTACAAACAGGCCTTTCGAGACAGCCGCCATCAGGGACTGCTGGAAGAACCCCTGTTTCCCGGCATCGCCGAATTGATCGGGCAATTGCGCAGTAATGGATGGCTGCTGGCAGTGGCCACCGGCAAATCGGATCACGGGCTGCAAAGCTGCCTTGCGGGGCACGGCATCGCAGATCATTTTATCTCCCTGCAAACCGCAGACCGGCATCCTTCCAAGCCCCACCCCGCGATGCTGGAAGCGGCAATGGCCGACGCCCTGGCAGAGGCGGGCGATACGGTTATGATCGGCGATACCAGCTTTGATATGGACATGGCCCGCGCCATCGGCGTGCGCGCCATCGGGGTCGATTGGGGCTATCACACATCAGCGGAACTCAGTGCCGCCGGGGCCGAGGCCGTGGCAGTTTCACCGCAGCATCTGGGAGAATTGCTGACATGAATGACGATCCGTTCAATGATGATGTCGCGCGCAATCGCTGGTTAATTCTCGGTCTGACCCGCCTTGCCGGGGTTGGAATGGTCATTACCGGATTGTTGGTCACTCAAGGCGCGATTTTGTGGCCCATCGAACTTGGCTACGCGCTGGTGCTGATCGGGATTGTCGATGTATTCGTGGTCCCGCAAGTCCTCGCCCGGCGCTGGCGGAGCCCGAGGGAATGAAGCGGTTCTACCGCGATGTAACCGTAGAACAGGGGGGGCAAGGTTTTGCCGTCAGACTGGACGGGCGGGCCATCAAGACGGCCGCAGGTCAGCCGCAAACGCTGCCCAGCCGCGCACTGGCAGATGCCGTTGCTGGTGAATGGGACGCGCAAGGCGAGAAGCTGGACCTCGCCCTGTTCCGTTTCCGCGATCTGGCGGATTACGCTATTGATATAATCGGCACTGAACGTCCCGCGGCCCTGGGCAAGCTGATTGGCTTCGCGCAAACCGACACGCTTTGCTATCGCGCCGATCCCGATGAAGCGCTGTTTCGCCGCCAGCAGGAAGTGTGGGAACCGCTTCTGACAGGATTCGAAGCGCGTGAAGCTATTCGGCTGGAACGGGTCAGCGGCATCATGCACCGGCCGCAACCACCCGAAACACTAAAGAAATTGCGCATCAGACTGAATGCGCTGGACCAATTCACCTTGGCAGGATTGCACACGGTTACATCGCTCGCTGCATCGCTGGTGATTGGAATGGGCACCTTGGAACCAGACGCCGATGCTGACCTGCTGTGGAATGCGGCCAATCTGGAGGAGCTATGGCAGGCCGAATTATGGGGCCAGGATGCCGAGGCGCAGGACCGGCTAGCAAAGCGCCGCAGGGAATTCGGCAACGGGTTGGAATTTATCCGGCTCGCCGCCAGTTAGGCAGGCTGCTTAGCCGACCCATTCGGCGACTTGACCGGCCACGTCATTGGCTGCGCGATTGAGGGCATCGCCGACCGGCCCGGCTTCAGCGGTGATCCCTGGAACAATGCTTTCAAACCGGCGGGTCTGCACATTTTCACCGGCACCAGTGCGAACCGCATCGAAACGCACGATCACCGACTGGCTGCGCGCATCATAGCCGAATTCGCGCAGGGTGCCGCGCAGGGCATCTTTCGGCGGTGCCGCCACTTCATTGCTGTCCACCACGATACGGCCGGACCGTGTACGGATGGTTTCACCCAGCAGGCGGCGGAACAGGCGCGATGGCTGTTCGACCCAGACTGCATCCTTGAGATAGGCAATATTGGCATCGTCGATCTGCACCGGTACGCGCAATACGGACAGCTTCGCCGGGACTTCCAGATCGCCCACTAGGATTGCGCCGCTCATCCTGCCGCTAGCGCCATCCCCAGCGGGAGCCAGCGTCGTTGGGGTTAATGTCAGCAAGCTTGGTGGTGGTTCGGAACCGAAGCTGATGCAGCCCGCCAGCGAGATTGACAGCGCCGCCGCCAGTATGCCTGTTCGCATTCCGATCAAGCGTGTTCCGCTATCCTTGCGCATCGGAGGGGGCCCTTTGGTGAAAATATCAGACATCATTTTTCATAATCCGGCAATTTGGGACCGCCGAGCAATGATGTGGCCCCCTGCGTTTCGATCTGTTCGGTAACCTTGCGCAGTGCCTTGCTGGTCGCCTGCAAGTCCCGCAAAGTTGCTTCTGCGGCTGGTAGTGTGCTTTCAGTCAACTGGCGCGCGGCAGGCCGCGTATCTTCGAGCGTATCGGACAGGGATTGCGCCGCATTGTTGGCAGCCCCTAGCGTCTTGCGCAATTCCGCCGCGAGCGATGCGCCTTCCTTGTTGAGCAATTGATCGGTCGACCCCAGCACCTTCTCAAACGCGTCCAGCGCCTCGCTCGATTCGCGCAGCGTGATCTGCAATTCAGCCAGCGTTCGGTCCACCTGCGGGGCCACATTGGCGAATTGTTCGGTCATCTTGTTGGTGTTGCGCAAAATGCCTGCAATCTGGTTCTGATTATCATCCGACAGCACGGTTGTCAGCCGCTCGGTCAGGGTTGCCAGCCGTTCCAGCAGCAACGGTGCGTTGGCCAGCAATTCGCCCAATCCGCCGGGTTTGGGCGGGATGACCGGCACCCCTTCGGGGCAGGCGGTGGTTTCGCAGGTGATCGGCGGCGCGCCCTTGCGGGCACCGTCCAGCAATATGGTTGAAACGCCGGTAAAGGAACCCTGAACGGTGGCAGTGGTGCCCACCAGGATGGGCACGTCCCGCTTTACCTTGATCCGCACCCGGACATAACCCGGGTCGCTTTCCCATAATTGGATAGTGGTTACCTGTCCCACCGGTACACCGGCAAAGGACACTTCGGATCCGCGGGCCAGGCCGGAAACCGATTGTTTAAACAGGATGTCATATTCGTTCTGATCTTCGGAACTGAACCGGGCCAGCCACACAATGCCGAATGCCAGCGCGGCCAGCAGCAACAGGGTTACGGCACCGACCCAAACATGATTTGCGCGTGTTTCCATTGCCTGCCCCTATGCCCCTGTATCCGGCACATTGTCTATGGAGTTATCGCCCCCTTTGCCGGCCGGCTGCCGCAACCGGGCCTGACTGCCTTGTGCAGCGCGGCCGCGGGGGCCGTTGAAATATTCCTGGATCCATGGGTGATCGGTGGCCAGAAGTTCAGGAATCGTACCGATCGCAATCACCCGTTTTTCCGCAATAACTGCCACCCGGTCACAAATGGCATATAAAGTATCCAGATCATGGGTGATCAGGAATACCGTCAGCCCGAGGGTTTGCTGCAATTCGCGGGTCGATTTGTCGAATTTGGCCGCCCCGATCGGATCGAGGCCAGCGGTCGGTTCGTCCAGAAACAGCAATTCCGGATCAAGTGCCAGCGCGCGGGCCAGGCTGGCGCGCTTTGTCATCCCGCCGGATAGTTCGGATGGAAAATTATCGACTGCGTCTTCCGGCAAGCCCGACAGGATCACCTTGTATCTGGCAATTTCATCAAGCAACGTCTGGCTGATTTCAGGATAGAACTGTTTGATCGGAACCTGGACATTTTCACCCACCGTCAGGGTGGAAAACAGCGCGCCGCCTTGAAACAACACCCCCCAGCGGCAGCGCAGCCCGATGTTTTCGTCGGGATCAGCGTCGGTCATCGACCGGCCGAATACGTCGATAGTGCCCTCTGTCGGTTGCTGGAGCCCGATGATCGAGCGCATCAAGACCGATTTCCCGCTCCCCGATCCGCCGACCACCCCGAGGATTTCGCCGCGCTTTACCTTGATGTCCAGATTGTCATGCACCGTCAGCGTGCCGAACCGGTTGACCAGCCCTTCCACGACAATCGGATATTCACCGCGAAACCTCTCATGTTGGCCAAGCGCTTGGGGAACAGTCTCGGTCATGCCCATCCGATCTCTGTGAAGAACACTGCAAAGAAGGCATCGAGCACGATCACCATGAAGATTGCCTGGACCACAGCCTTGGTCGTTCGGCGCCCGACCTGTTCCGAATTGCCGGAAACCTGCATGCCCTGATAACATCCAGCAATGGCCACGATCATGCCGAAAACAGGGGCTTTGACCATGCCGACATACAGATCATACATCGGCACCACTTCCTGAATGCGCGAAAGGAAGGTGAAAAATGGAATGTCCAGCGAAACGCTGGCGATAAAGGCCCCGCCGATAATGCCCATGCAGGCGGAATAAAAACCCAGCAATGGCATCATGATCACCGCTGCCATTACACGCGGGATGACCAATGCCTCTATCGGGGAGATGCCGATCGTTCGCATGGCATCGACTTCTTCGGTCAGTTTCATCGTGCCGATCTGCGCGGCAAAGGCGGATCCGGAACGACCCGCCACCATAATCGCAGTCATCAGCACACCCAATTCGCGCAGCGTGAGCCGCCCGGTCAGATTGATGGTGTAAATCTCCGCCCCGAATTGCTGCAGTTGGACCGCACCCTGCTGGGCAACGACAATGCCGATCAGGAAGCTCATCAATCCAATAATGCCCAGCGCGCTGACCCCCACCAGTTCCAATTGGTGAACAAACGCCTTGACCCGGAACCGGCCCGGATGCCGGATGATTCCGCCAAATGCGGCAATCACCTCGCCCAGAAATCCGGTGAGACCGACAACCCCATCGGCGAAAGTGAGCACTCCCCCGCCGATTGTCCGCGTGACCCGCAGTAATGCGCCTTCGCGCGGTGGGTGGACGCTTTCCGCTTCGCCGCTGGCGGCGAGCGCTTTTATCAGCCGCTCCGCCCGGCTGTTCGCCCCAACGATGCGGGCACCGTGTTGCTGCGCCAGCTGGCTGGCAATCCACGCCCCGACGGTGTCGATTTCCGTCACGCCGGACAGGTCTATTGTATCCAGCGGACTGTCGATTTTCCGCAATTCCCGGTCGATCACGCCGATGGTGGAAACCAGATATGGGCCGGACAATACCAGCCGGGGCGGGCCATCGCCGCCATCTTCAAGGTAAAATTCTGCGGGGGAATTCTCCGACGATCTCATAAGTGCCAGCTATGATGGCAAAAGCGTGCGACGACAAGCGCGTTGCTGGACATTTGCACGCAAGGCTGCGTGCTCATGGGCGTTGCGTCTGGCACGCCCCGCTGGCAAAGGCGGCTGCATCATGACCAGCGAACTTTCAAAGACCTTCGACCCGGCCGCCATCGAGCAGCGGTGGTATGCCCATTGGGAAGACAAGGGCCTGTTCCGGCCCGAACGCCCGGGCGCCAAGCCCTATACCATCGTCAATCCGCCGCCTAATGTGACGGGATCGCTGCATATCGGCCACGCGCTGGACAATACGTTGCAGGATATCATGATCCGGTACGAACGGCTGCGCGGCAAGGATGCGCTGTGGGTGGTCGGCACCGATCATGCCGGGATCGCCACGCAGATGGTGGTGGAGCGCCAGCTTGAAGCGAAGGGCGAAAAGCGCACGAATTATTCGCGCGAGGATTTCATCGCCAAGGTCTGGCAATGGAAGGAAGAAAGCGGCGGGACGATTACCGGCCAGCTGCGCCGGCTGGGCTGTTCGATGGACTGGTCCAGAGAACAGTTCACCATGGACCCACATTTTTCACAAGCGGTAACCAAGACCTTTGTCGACCTGTACAATCAGGGGCTGATTTACCGCGATAAGCGGCTGGTCAATTGGGACCCGAAGCTGAAAACCGCGATTTCCGACCTCGAAGTGGAAACACGGGAGATCAAGGGCAACTTCTGGCATTTCAAATACCCACTGGCGGATGGTGTAAAACTGGCAGATGGCCGCGATTACATCGTAGTTGCCACCACCCGGCCCGAAACGATGCTCGCCGATATGGCGGTGGCCGTGCATCCCACGGACGAGAGATACGCCAGCGTGGTCGGCAAATTCGTCACCCTGCCGATCACCGGTCGGCGCATCCCGATCATTGCCGACGAACACGCCGATCCCGAATTGGGCAGCGGCGCGGTGAAGATAACACCAGGGCATGATTTCAACGATTTCGAAGTCGGCAAGCGGGCCGGATTCGCGCCGGGCGAAATGCTCAACATGCTCGATGGAGAGGCCAATGTCTGCCAGACCTCCGACGGGCTGATCCCCGACGAATTCCTAGGCCTCCACCGTTTGCGCAAGGACAAGGTGGACGGCGCGCGCGAATTGGTGGTGGCGCGGCTGAAGGAACTGGGCTTCCTGATCCCGCATATCACCGAAAAAGACGGCGAGCGGACCGAACACGATTCGGAACCGCGCACCATCCAGACTCCCTTCGGGGACCGCGGCGGGGTGGTGATCGAACCCTGGCTGACCGATCAATGGTATGTCGATGCCGAAACGCTGGCGAAGGCTCCGCTGGAAGCGGTGCGCGATGGCACTATAGAAATCGTCCCGAAAAGCTGGGAGAAGACGTTCTTCAACTGGATGGAGAATATCCAGCCGTGGTGTGTTTCGCGGCAATTGTGGTGGGGGCACCAGATTCCGGCGTGGTATGGGCCTGATCTGACTGACCCAGAAAAGCTGGTCGTATTTGTCGCAGGCGATCATGCCAAGTTGAGCGAAAGGCTTGCCGAATACTGCATAGGCACTGGAAGGGACCGCGATTCTTGGAAGTTTCGTATTGTCGACTCAGAGGCTGAAGCGAGAGGGCTGATCTCCGGTGAAATTAGAGACACTGAAGAGCCCGACCTAGATGCTCCAGTATATGCAGTTTGGCGCGATGCGGACGTCCTCGACACTTGGTTCTCTTCCGCTCTGTGGCCCTTCGCCACGCTTGGCTGGCCGGATGAAAGCGCGCCGCTGTATCAAAAACATTACCCCAACAATCTGCTGATTTCAGGCTTCGACATTCTGTTCTTCTGGGATGCGCGGATGATGATGCAGGGGATGCATCTGACCGGCCAGGCACCTTGGCCCAAGTTGTATCTGCACGGTCTCGTCCGCGCTGCAGATGGCCAGAAAATGTCGAAATCCAAGGGCAATGTGGTCGATCCGCTCGGCCTGATCGAGCAATATGGCGCGGACGCGCTCAGGTTTTTCATGGCGGCCATGGAAAGCCAGGGCCGCGACATCAAGATGGATGACAAGCGGGTCGAGGGATACCGCAACTTCGCCACCAAGCTGTGGAATGCCACCCGTTTCTGCCAGGCCAACGGCATCGGCGCATCGACCACTCTGGAAGCCCCGGCAGCGACCAGCGCGGTCAACCGCTGGATCATCGGCGAGGTGGTCGAAACGCAGGCAAAACTGGATCAGGCGCTGGCCGATCTGCGCTTCGACGCGGCTGCGAACACCATCTATCACTTCGTCTGGGACAATTTCTGTGACTGGTACATCGAGCTGATCAAGCCCGGCTTGGGGGCAAATTTCGACGAGGAATCCAAGGAAGTTGCCGGTTGGGTGCTCGACCAGATTTTGGTTATGCTCCACCCCTTCATGCCGTTCGTGACCGAGGAATTGTGGAGCAAGCAGGGCGACCGGGCGGATTATCCGCTGATTACTGCGAAATGGCCGGAACCCCGCGCCAGCGTTGACGCCGAGGCGAAGGCCGAAGTCGAATGGCTGATCGCGCTCACCAGCGCGATGAGAGCTGCCAAGAACGAACTCGGCATTCCGCCGGGCGCGAAGCTGGAAGCCTATCTGGCCGCGCCGTCGGACGCGGCAACAACCGTCATCGCGGGCAACCTGCCGGCGATTGAGCGCATTGCCCGGATTAGCGCGGTACATTTCGAAGCGGCACCCGGTGGCGCGGCGATGCAGATCGGCGTCGGCGCTGACAGTTTCGTGGTCCCGCTCGAAGGGCTGGTCGATATTGAGGCCGAGAAAGCCCGCCTGGCCAAGGCGCTGGAAGTGTCCGCCAAGGAAGCCAGATCGCTCGAGGGACGGCTCGGCAATGCCAATTTCGTCGAGCGCGCCAAGCCCGAGGCGGTGGAAAAGGCCCAGGCTGATTATGCCCATCACAGCGCCGAAGTCGAACGGTTGACAGCGGCGCTGGAACGGTTGGGGTGATGATCCTCCGCGGAACGGGGAGGATTTCATGCTAACCCTCGCCACCACGACACCGGGTGAACCGGAGATTTTCGCCTCCGTGCAAGGCGAAGGCCCCTCGGCTGGCAGCCCCTGCACCTTTATCCGCCTGTCACGCTGCAACCTGGCCTGCGTATGGTGCGATACCGCCTATACTTGGCATTTTGAAGGCGATAACCGCCCGCACCGCAGCGGCGCGACTTTCGACCGGAAGGCTAACCAGGTTACCCTTGGCGAAGCAGATGTTGCGCAGCGGATCACCGAACTTGGCCAGCGGCGGCTGGTGATTACCGGCGGGGAGCCGCTGCTGCAGGCCCCGGCCCTTGCCGCGCTGCTGGAATTTCTGCCCGATATGACAGTGGAGGTCGAAACCAACGGCACCACCAGCGCCCCGCCCCGGCTCGATATCCGGATAGACCAATATAATGTCAGCCCGAAACTGGCGCATAGCGGCAATCCGGCAGAATTGGCTCTGCTACCCGAACGGCTCAGTCATTACAGTGCGGACAGCCGCGCATTCTTCAAATTCGTGATCGCATCCCCGGAAGATATGGCCGAAGTGGCCACCCTCGTCCGCGCCCACGCCATCCCGCCCGCGCGCGTGTTCCTGATGCCCGAAGGTACGAACAGCGCGGCGCTGAGGGAGCGCGAAAAATGGCTGGTGCCGCTATGCCTTGAACACGGCTTCCGGATGAGCGACCGGCTCCACATCCACCTGTTCGGCGATACGCGGGGAAGTTGAATAAAAACGGGCTGCGGGAGCAGCCCCAGAGGCCGACTGGCCGCCGGCCGGTTAGGCCGCCCGCGCAGAGGCGTTAGCAAAGCCAACAGGCCGTGAGCGAAAAACTATGCGCCTTGGCTGCGCCACCTTTGCACTGTGCGGTGAACGGCGTCTTCTTCGCCGCCGCTCTGGCGCCACAATTCCACGAAGCTGGGGTCCTCCGATGCCGGGCGCTTCGATTCCTCGAGATTGTCGAACGAGACACGGATCGGGATCGCTACCCCTTCCCCGCAGATGATGCATTCGCGGTTGCGGAGCGCGGGGATGGAATCGAGGAACCCGCGCGCGCCTTCGGGCATGGCGGATTTCACGAAGGCCTGATCCCGGTCGTTGTTAAGACGCATCGAAATGATCGTGCCGCATTGCGACAGCACGCCTTCGGCAAGGTCTGACGGACGCTGGGTAATCAGGCCCAGGGAAATGCCGTATTTGCGGCCTTCCTTGGCAATCCGGCTGAGGATCTTGCCAACCGATGAACCGTCGGCATTGGCCTCGTTCGGGACATAGCGGTGGGCTTCTTCGCACACCAGCAGGATCGGGGAGGTTTTTTCGTCTCGGCCCCAGATTGCGAAATCGAACACCAGGCGCGACAGGACGGCCACCACGGTGGCGGTAATATCCGAAGGCACGCCCGAAACATCGATGATGGAGATCGGCTTGCCCGCGCTGGGCATCCGGAAAACCTTGGAAATGAACGCCGCCATTGTATCGCCGACAAGCATTCCTGAGAACATGAACTGATACCGCGGATCGCTCTTCAATTCGTCCAGCTTGGTTTTGATCCGCATAAACGGCGCACTGGAAGTAGCCTTGTCGAGCTGGCCCATCTGGTTCTGGATTTCGTTGGACAGGTCGGACAACAAATAGGGCACTGGCGAATCGACGGTAATCTTGCCCATCGTTTCTGCGAGCCGGTTCTTCAGCCGGGCCTTGAGCAGGCAGCGCGCGAGAATATCGGCGTCCACCTGGCGTTCATTACCGTTGGAAGAGAGCAGCACCTCGCAATGTTCTTCGAAATTCATCAGCCAGTACGGCATTTGCAGATTGGACACGTCGAATATCTTGCCGGTTGTCTTGAACGCCGCAGCATATTCGCCGTGGGGATCGATCATCACAATGTGACCTTCCGGCGCGGCTTCGCAAATCCGGTGCAGGATCAGCGCCGCGCTGGTCGATTTACCGGTACCGGTCGAACCCAGCAGCGCGAAATGTTTGCCCAGCATCGCATCGACGTAGATTCCAGCGCGAATATCCTTGGTGGGATAGACGGTGCCAATCTGGATATTGGCACGCCCATCGCTGGCATAGATCTGTCGCAAATCGGCAGTGGTCGCGGGATAGATCAGCGCACCCGGCACGGGATAGCGCGTGACCCCGCGGCGGAAACTGTGGATCTTGCCGGTCAGCTTTTCTTCCTGGCCTTCGCCAAGAAAATCGATGTTGGCAATAATGCCGCCGCCCGCACGGCGATCCTGCCGCTGGTTGCGCACGCTGGCGAGCAGCCAGCTGTTGCCCACACGAATCTTGATCTGGCTGCCGACTTGCCCGGCCAGGCCGATCGAAGGATCATCATCGGCCATACATTCGCTGAGGCGTTCCAGGTCGAGCGCAATCTGCGAACCGGAACCGGCGATTTCCAGCACCACGCCGATAGGGCGGGTAGCGTTGTCGGTCGTATCCAGCCCATCCGGCGGCTGGTGTAGGTCTGCGTGAGCCATATCGTTCATGATTGCGCGTTTTCCCCGTTCAACATAACCGCTTGGGTAGTCCGGGGAGGGTTAATATCGCGTCAACGTATGGCCTTGGCGCAAGATGCGCCCGCGGTTCAGATCATTGCAAACACACGGCCTGCGAGCCAACCCATGAAAATCGACAGCACCACCGCGATCAAACCATATAAAAATGCCTGTTTCTGGGAAAAGACCTCCACAAACCGTTCGAAGCCGACTTTTTTTACCTCCACCTCCGCAATGGCAGACGCGATGACGCGGCCGCGAGTAATGGCGAAGGTTTCCGCCGTATAGGTTCCGGTCTGGACATTCGACGGAAGCGATATCCGTGCCTGGTACAGCACCTGTTCCTTAATTGTCACGCCGCCCATCTCTTCCTTGAACAGGCCTTCACGCTGGCGCAGATCGACCAGCCCTTCGGTGAACTTGGTCTGTTCTTCGGGATCGATTGTCCCGGTTGGCGATAGCTGGATGAAGCCCAGTCCCAATTCGTATATCGCCGCCGTGCGTTGATCGACGATCTGGGAAATCGGTGCCGAAGACGCCACTGCAAAGAACGACGGGGCTGACCGAAAATCGGTGGTCGTGGCATTGATCCAGATGCCGCCGATGCGTTCTTTTTCACGCACCCGGATTGCCCCCGTGGGGCCCTTCAGCACCACCACGATATCATAGTCACGACCGCCGCGTGCGCCGCTGGGATCCAGAATCGCGCCAAACAGCAGCAATTCAGTGCCGACAAAGCCCTGCCGCACCTGCACCTCGTGCTGCGAAACTTCAGGCACCAAAATGGGGTCGCGCTGCGCACTGACCGGCTGGGCAGAAAATGCCATCAGGCACATCAGCAGGATGAACCGGACCATCATCATAACCCGACCACGGTGAAAATCTCGTCTGGGCGATAGCCAAGACCGAACAGCATCCGCAGCGCTACCATCAGCACGATGGAAGACAGCACCAGGCGGAGAATTTCCGGTCGGGCAATTTGTGCGATCTTGGCTCCGATCTGCGCGCCGGAAACGGAGCCGAGCAGCAGCAGAACCGCCAATACGATATCAATCGCGCGCGTGGTCAGCGCATGCATCATGGTGGTTGCTATGGTCACGAACAGGATCTGAAACAGCGAGGTTCCGACCACCACATTCGCATTCATGCCCAGAATGTAGAGCATCGCCGGGACCAGAATAAATCCGCCGCCGACGCCCATCAGCATTGTCAGGATACCGACCACGATGCCCAGGATCAGCGGTGCCAGCGGCGAGATGTACAATCCCGAACCGTAGAACCGCCAGCGCAGCGGCAGGGCTGTGACCAGAGGGTGGTGCCGCCGTTTCTTCGCAGCCCGTGCCACCCCCTTTTCCGAAGGGCGCAGTGTTTGCAGCGCCTCTTTCATCATCAGCGATCCAATTGTGCCAAGCATCAACACATACAGGACGTTGATGACGATATCGATCTGGCCGATTGCCTGGAACCAGCGGAACAGGATCGCTCCGATGCCTGCCCCCAGGATACCGCCCGCCACCATCACGCCGCCCATCCGGTAATCGACCCCGCCGCGCCGCCGGTGGGCGAAGACGCCCGAAACGCTGGCCCCCGTCACCTGGGTGGATGCAGAGGCCGCCGCGACAGTTGGCGGGATGCCGTAAAAGATCATCAGCGGGGTGGTCAGAAATCCGCCGCCCACGCCGAACAGGCCGGACAATACGCCGGTGATCATACCCAAAAGCACAATGACCAGCCCGTTGACCGATAAATTCGCGATAGGAAGATAAACATCCATTACCACCGCCCTAAACTACGCCAGCGGTGGATTAAAGCTGAACCGTGCACCCGGTCGGACTAATTAAGGCAGGGTCCGATGCTAAAAGCCGGTTGTAAGCGTGAATGCCGCGCCTGATCCGGATTCGGCATCACCGGCGGCGCGCGGGCGGTAATCCACTGCAAGCCGAGCCGGGACCGCGCCCAGTCTGATATTCACGCTTGCGCTCGGGCCGACATCCAGCCGGGCGGCGCCTTTTTGTGCCCCGCCCCAGACCCCGGGCCCGGCTCGCAAATTTCCGAGATCGAAACGGGCAAATTCCCCATCGACACGGACTTGCCCGTCAACGAATGCTGTCGCGAAATCGTCCCCGACATATCCCGCCGCAAGATAGGTTTCACCGCGCAGGCCGAGCGGCAAGGGAACCGGGGGTATCTCCGTCACCACGAAGCCGGCCGGGCGGAATTTGGTCGAGAATGCGCTTTTGGTTGCGCGGAGTTCGGCATGCGCCGCGATGGGAATATCGCGGAACAGGGCGGCAGACAGGCCCGCAGCAACTTCGCTCTCCCGTCCGGCTGCCAATGCCTTGGTCGCGCGGACATTAGGCTGCCGGGCGGGCGGCGCTGCACGGCTTCAGGGGGTTATCGCAGCACCGCGCGCGCCTGACTGGCGCCGTAGCTGGCAAAACGCGCGCCGGTATTAGCCGCAACCTTCGCATCGGCCCGCAGGAACAGCCAGCCATCCATCGACCAGCGCGTGCCAATCCCGGCCATTTTCTGCGCGGATGATGGTGCCTCTACCTTCGCCATTGCCGGCCTTGCCCCCATGGCCTGTGCATCCACCGCCGGAACCGGTTCCTGCCCTCTCGCCGCGGGAAACAACAATCGATGCGATGCGATGACTTCCTGCTGCTCTGCAGGCCCCTCTGCTGCGCGAAGAGTTACGCGTGGCGGAAGATCGAGTGTATCGGGCTTCTGCGGCGCGAACAGGCCGTTGGCTCCAATCGGCCAGACGCCTGGTTCACCAGACTCTGCCGGAGGTATGGCGGCAGTGGTGATCGGCCCGCTGCTGCCGGAGGGTTCGGGCGATGTCGATATGGCCAGACCAAACGGCGCATTTTGCGAAAAAGGCGATTCCCACACCTCCAAGCGCATTCCGATCCATCCCAGCAGCAATATCAGAAATACCCAGATCGGTTGGCCCGCACGCCGCTTGGTCTGCCCGTTCATTCGGCACGCTTCTGGTTGTGGTTGTGAATAAATGACTCGGCAAATTCTTCGCAATATTGGCTGCCTATCCACGGGCTGTGCGGCTGGGGAACGGGCAGAACAGGCAATTGCACCAGATCGGCATCATCCATGGCAACGTCAAGCATGGCAAGTCCGGCGGGATCGACCATATCTTCCGCATCATTGATCACCACCATTCGGGCCCGGTATCCGCTGCGTTTCTCATCTTCATCCAGCGCCCGGTACAGGCGATTGAGGCAATCGGCCTTGGTGGTCGGGCCGGCGCGATCATGAATCACCAGGCGCAGTCGATGATCACCTGCGCCAGCCACGGTGACCGCGTTTATGGTGGCCTGGTCATTGCTATAGCAGCCAACAATAAACCCGCATGGCCGATTACGGCCAGACCCAGAGCATATGGTCGATAGTAGTGCCGATAATCCCGGCTTCCTGCCAGTTCGGCGCAAAGATCGCCGCTGTCCCGGACAGGTCGCCGCGGTAGCCCGGAGCCCCGGCTCTGTCGGGCGCGTCTGCGGGCAATAGGCGTGTTCTGGCCCGCCCGGTCAATCGCAGCCAGAGCTAGGCTAGATCCATGCAGATTTCGTCCGCCGCACCGATCAGGAAAAACACCCCGGCGAACAGCAATAGCTCATGTTGAAACAGCATAAGCCATTCAAAAGGCGTAAAAGCTCCGACAGTCAAATTGTTGTCCTCTATAGCTTTTTGTACC